>CAYUIZ010000001.1:0-122410 GCA_964444885.1 uncultured Sphingobacteriaceae bacterium
ACGATGAACAGTCAAAGGAAAAGGGCTGCATAGCGACAATTTGAATTGCACCCACCTATTTTTTCTTTATGAGATAAATTTGTAATTTAGTAGCGAACCAATTGCCTATACAAGCATGTTTCTCCGCTGTTGTATATGGTGCCTCGTGCTTACGTCAGTCGCGCATGCTCAACATGTGGCGGGCGGGCGGTATCTCGCTATGGGCAATACCGGGACGGCACTGGGTGGTCTCAATAGCCTGACGGCCAATCAAGCTGGACTGGCCGGTATGGATCATGCCGGTGTTGGTGTCTTTTACCAAAGTCATTTTTTTGATGTGTCGATCCACAGTCAGGCCGTGATGTTGGCTGTTCCGACCCGGCTGGGCGTATTTGGCGCGATGGCCAACCGGTACGCATTAACGGGCGCATTTTCCGAAATCAAGGCTGGATTTGCCTACAGCCGCCTTTTTGGGCCACGAATCGCTGTCGCGATGGCGTTCCATTACCACCAATTACGTATCCCAAACTATGGGGGGAGTTCCGCATTTTCCGCTGACATCGGCGTGCAATACCGAGTGTCGCAACACTTCGCCTTGGGTGTGCATTATGCTAATCCTGGCAAACTGGGCTACGGTGTCGAGGCGTTTTCGGTCGTCCCTTCCGTGATTCGGGCGGGTGCTGCGTATCGTTTTTCGGATGTGGTGACGGTGAGCGGCGATATCGCATACCTGTTGGATGAGCGGGTGGATCCGCGCGTGGGTCTTGAATACCGGCTTGTTCCCTGGTTATGCTTTCGCGGAGGGCTGTCCGTCAATCCCATGCAGCAGTATGCCGGTTTTGGCGTGTCTTGGGAGCAGTTGACCATGGATTTTTCCACGGTGTTCCATCCCCGCTTGGGGATATCACCTCAAATCGCGATCGCGTATGCGTTTTAGGATGGTAACGGGATTGGTCGTGGCGTGCTTAGGCGCGGTGGGTGAGGTTTGCGCACAGACGGAGGCGGAGGATGCACTGATCGAGGAGCTGGTGGAGTTGCACGCTGAACTGTTTGCCGAGGATTTTGACTTCACGGAGCTCACCGAACAGTTTGCGTATTTCAGACGATATCCCATCGATCTCAATCGTACGGATGGGCAGGACTTGGCTTCATTGGGATTTCTGTCGCCTATTCTCGTGCAACGCCTGCTGGCCTACCGCGAAGCAAGCGGGGATTTTATTTCCGTGCTGGAACTGCAGGCTATCGAAGGTTTTGGGCCGCGCCTCGCCGAATTGCTTAGCCAATTCGTGACGGTCGGTGCCGCACGATCCTTGCAGGGGATCAAGCTGGCGGATTTGGCCAGCGATGGCGAGCATGACCTCATGTTGCGCTACGGGAGAATGCTGCAAAAACAACGCGGCTATCACATCGATGACCCCGACCGATCGCGGTACTTGGGGTCGCCCGACCGCCTGTTCGTGCGTTATCGTTATCGCTTGGGAAGGGATTTGCAAGTGTCGATTAATATGAAAAAGGATCCCGGCGAGCAGTTTTTCGCAGGTGCGCAGCGCTATGGTTTCGATTTTTACTCGGCCAGTGTGTCGGTCAAGGACCAGGGTAGGCTGCGCCGCTTGGTGATTGGGGATTACGCCCTGCAATTCGGGCAGGGGCTGGCCATGTGGAATGGATTGGCTTTCGGCAAGGGCACGATGCTGCAAAGCGTGGCACGGCAGTCGCACGGGCTTCGTCCGTACACCTCCGGAAACGAATTCCTGTTTCTCCGCGGGGTGGCGACAACCGTTGGCTTGGGGCCGGTAGCAATCACGCCCTTCGTCTCTTGGCGCCAGTTGACCGGCAGCGTGCAGACAGCGTCGGATAGCGCGTTGGTGGTAGGGGCGCTTGGGCAAACCGGGCTGCACCGCACGCCGAACGAGGCAGCGAACCGTAGAGCCCTGCAACAAAGCGTGTACGGTGTTAACGCCCAATACCGGCAAGGTGGCCTAACGGTGGGCGTTACGCTTTTTCACACGCGGTTTGATGGTACGATTGCGCCGCAGCCTGTGCTCCGCAACCGGTATGCGTTTTCGGGCGATGCGCTGACCAATGCCAGCATGTACTACAACTACGGCCTTCGAAATTTCCACTTCTTTGGAGAAGGAGCCTATCAATGGGGGCGTGGTTTGGCCTTTGTCAACGGCGTGTTGGCGAGCCTCACGCCCCAGCTTTCGTTGATGCTCCTGCACCGCGATTATCAGGCCGACTACCATTCCTTTTTCAACCAAGGCTTGGCCGAAAGTAGCTATGCAGCCAACGAGAAAGGATTTCTGTCCGGATTGGTTTACCACCCCAGCCGAAGCATCGAATGGACACTGTATGCCGATGTTTTTCGTTTCCCGTGGCTGCGTTATCGCGTGGACGCGCCCTCGCATGGTGCCGACTTGACGTCGCAATTTGCATACAGCTGGTATCGGCGCGCCCGCGTGGCGCTACGCTATCGCTATCGCCTGCGTCAGGAAAATCTGCGAATCGACTTGCCTGAAAACCGAATCGTGGGCGTGGTGCGCCACCAAGTACGCGTGGATGGGCAGTATAAGATCGGGGAGTCTTGGACATTGCGAAACCGGGTGGAATGGACACACTACCAAAAGGAGCTGGATAAGGAGGAATACGGGTGGATGGTCTATCAAGATGTTATTTACAATCGTATGGGCGCCCGGTGGACCGGCAATTTCCGTGTCGCGCTCTTCGGCGTGCCGAGCTATGACTCGCGCATCTACGCGTATGAAAACGATGTGCTGTATGGGTACTCCTTTCCTGTTTACCAGCATCGCGGCATGCGTTTCTATACGAATTTTCGATATCGGATTAGCCGCCGGACGGATCTGTGGCTGCGCTACGCCACTTTTGCTTACCGCGATATGGATCAAGTGGGTTCGGGCCTCGATCTCATCGAAGGGAATAGGCGGTCGGATGTGCGTGTGCAGCTACGGATTCGGTTTTGAGGGTCTTGTCTTTCTGGTAAAGGAACTAAGTGTTGGACGCATATACGTCGTTACCAATACTTTTCTATCTTTAGCACATGGAATATGTCATTGGGATAGACATCGGAACGACCAACACAAAAGCGATAGCCGTGGACATCAATGGCGTGACCCATGACCGTTTCGAGTTGCCCAATGCAGTCATCAACCCCGAGCCCGGTTATTACGAGCAGGATCCTGAATCCCTTTTCCAAACGATCAAAACATGTATTGTGCACATCGTGCACAGCATGGCCAATCGGTACCGTGGTGCAGAGCCAGTTGCGGTTTCGTTTAGCAGTGCGATGCATGGCGTCATGGCGTTGGATGATGAGGGTAAGCCGCTGACAAATTGTGTTTTATGGTCCGATAGCCGCAGTGCTCCAGTTGCTGGAACACTAAAGGGTACGCCGCAGGGCCAGCAACTATACGCCTATACCGGCACGCCTATCCACGCCATGTCGCCGCTGTGCAAGCTGGCCTGGATGAAGGTTCATATGGCAGAAGTCCACGCCCGTGCGGCACGGTTTATTTCCGTTAAGGAATACGTTTTTTTTAGACTTTTCGGCGAATTCGTGGTGGATTTTTCGATTGCATCGGCTACGGGTTTGTTTGATGTTCACCAGTGCGAATGGTATGCTCCGGCGTTGGATTATGCGGGGATTACGGCGTCCCAGTTGAGTAAGCCCGTGCCCATTAGTTACCGTTTCTCGGGACTGCAGGCAGGGGATGCGCGCGCCTTGGGGATTGCATCACACACCCCCTTCATCGTGGGCGGGAGTGATGGCTGTTTGGCCAATCTGGGTGTAGGAGCTATTGAACCGGGCGTAGCGGCAGTAACCGTGGGCACGAGCGGGGCGATTCGCGTCGCGCAGCATGCACCCAAGCTGGATGCGGCCGGACGTGTGTTCAGCTACCTCCTCACGCCGGATCTTCACATTGTAGGCGGTGCGGTCAATAACGGCGGCAACGTTTTGCAATGGTTTTTGGACAGTTTTCGAGGGCAGGATGCCAATCGGGACGTCGCTTCACTGATTGCGAGCGCGGCTGCGGTAGCGCCTGAAACGGACGGGCTGGTCTTTCTGCCTTATTTGCTGGGTGAGCGCGCGCCGCTTTGGGATGCCTCGGCAAAAGGCGCCTACGTTGGCCTACGCATGCATCATGGTCAGGCGCATTTTGCACGGGCCACGCTAGAGGGCATTATATTCGGGTTGTATCACGTCGCGCGGGTGGTGGTGGAGCAGGCTGGACCCATCACCCAGATTCATGCCACGGGCGGTTTTTTTGATTCTGATTTTTGCGTGCAGCTGCTGGCAGACGTGTTCGGTACGCCGGTGGGCGTCAGGGATGATGCCGACGCATCAGCCTTGGGGGCGGTAGTCGTGGCACTGCATACATTGGGCTATTTGCCTAGTCTGGCACCGGCGATCCGGCCAGCGCAGCGCGAGATGTATACGCCCGATCCGGCGCGGCACGATCATTATATGCAGGTCTTCAGCCAATACCTGCGCCTTGTTGACCGGCTGATCGAAGAAACTTAACCTCATATAAACTTAACCCATTATGCCTTTATTAATCGTCTTCGGGGGTGTACTGCTGCTGTTGCTGTTGGTTCTTGCATTTCGCATGAGCGCGCTTTTCGCACTCGTTATTGTGGCCGTCGCAGTCGGCTTTGCGCAGGGAATGGATGCGTCTTCGATTCTAGCCGCCATCGAAAAAGGAGTAGGGGATACCCTGGCCCAACTGGCACTGATCTTCGCTTTTGGCGTGATGCTGGGCAAGCTTATCGCTGACGGTGGAGGCGCGCAGCGCATCGCACTCAGCTTGCTGGAAACTTTCGGACGGAAGAATATGGACTGGGCGATGGCGCTGACGGGATTCATCGTCGGTATTCCGCTATTTTACAACGTGGGTTTCGTGATTCTGGTGCCGCTGGTATTTATGATCAGTGCCAACATGCGTTTGCCGATCATGTACGTCGCTATGCCGTTGCTGACCGCACTGTCGGTGACACACGGCTACCTGCCGCCGCACCCCGGCGCTACGGCCGTTGCCGTTATTTTTAATGCCGACATCGGGCTGACGATGCTTTACGGCGCCGTGGTTTCGGTGCCTGCTATCGTGCTCGGCGGCCCCTTGTTTGCGCGCACGCTATCGCACATTAAACCCAATCCCCCGAGCAGCTTCGCGAGTCAGCGCGAGTTGGAGAAAGATGCGCTTCCCAGCTTCGGGATTAGCCTCTTCACAAGTTTGCTCCCTGTCTTTCTTATTGCCGTGGCCACGGTTGTTGACTTGGTCGTGGAAGGGGACGCATGGTGGCTTGATGCCCTTCGCTTTTTGGGCAATCCTGTTGTGGCCTTATTGGTTGCGGTGCTCGTGGCGTTGTACACCATGGGTATCCGGCAGGGCTCTTCGATGAAGCAACTTATGGAGCGCACGGACGATTCGCTGAAAAGCGTGACGGTTATTTTGTTCGTCATCGCCGCGGCGGGCGCCTTCAAGGAGGTCTTAGTAGGAAGTGGCGTCGGGGATTACGTCGCGGAGCTGACGCGCGATCTTTCGTTTTCGCCCTTGCTCCTCGTGTGGATCGTGGCGGCGGCCATCCGCGTAGCGCTGGGTTCGGCCACCGTGGCAGCACTGACCACGGCGGGTATCGTCTTGCCTATGCTCGAAACCACAGGTGTCAGTCCCGAGTTGATGGTGCTGGCTACGGGCGCCGGAAGCCTGATGTTTTCGCACATTAATGATCCCGGTTTTTGGATGTTCAAGGAATATTTCGGGCTGAGCATACGGGATACGATCCGTTCTTGGTCGATGATGGAGACGATCGTTTCGGTGGTAGGCTTGCTCGGCGTACTCGTGTTGGATATATTCGTTTAACAGCGTCAAACCTCCTTGGGGAAAGTCTTTAAGTAGCAGTTAGTCATTGGGTATAGGGTGTTTGTCTGTGGTGATTCTGAAAGCCAAAATAGACCCAGGTTAATGCGCTTGTGAAAGCAGGCCAAGTTGCCTAATTTTGCGGCGCCACGGTGCCAATGCATGGCTGCCTGGTTTTTGACAAGCAATCGGATGAGTGACCGCGCCAAAAAAATATTCCTGGGTATCTGTATTATCGTACCTTTTTTCGTGTACTGTTTTTATTATTACAGCATTATGCTCAAGAATGCACCGTACCGGTTTTCGGACTTTGAGTACATTGTGTTGCAATACGGAACAGGGGAGGAGCTGGTGAATCAGTTCGATACGCGTACCGGACATTTCCAATACCTGAACAGTCAGGACTCCCTCGTGACGGACACCATCCGTTTGAGGAAGGACGACTTGCTCTACCTGCATCGCAAAGCTGCCGAGCTAGGATTCTGGAATCTGCCGGAAGATATGACCACGCAGGAGCGTGACACGCCCAATGCGCCAGCGCCTCGGTTTTACCTTCAGTTCAACTACCTGGAAAAAAGCAAGGAAGTGACGCTGGACATCGACTATCCCGGCAACCCGAAGATGACGGGTACGGCTAAGTCCGTCATCGACGAAGTGCGCCGCGTGATGAGCGACGTACAAGGCCGCACGCCTTAAACAAAACCTAATCGGGCTGCTGCGCCGGTGTTTTCACCTCAGGCGCGAGGGCTGACAGCTTCAGTTGCCGAATGTCGTCGGAGGCTGGTGCTTCGAAAATTTCCAACCCGAAATACTTGGCTGATGCCAGCAAGTGGTCGAAGATATCGGCCATGGCGTTTTCGTAAATCGCCCATTTGGTATTCGACGTGTACATGTACAGCTCGATCGGAAGACCGTATTGCGTGGGTTCCAATTGCCGCACCAGCATCGTATAACCTTTGTGGATTAGCGGATGGTGCGTAGTGTACTGCGTGATGTACTGTCGGAACAAACCGACGTTGGTCATCTTGCGTCCGTTGACAGGCATGCTACGGTCGGCACCGCTTTCTTCGTTGTACGTATCGATTTCGGCCTGCCGTTGGTCGATATACGGCGCCAGCAACTGTATTTTCTTCAGTTCTTGAATCTCATCGTCGTCCAGATAGCGTACAGTGGATATTTTGATATGGACTGCCCGCTTAATGCGCCTGCCACCCGATTCGTGCATGCCGCGCCAGTTTTTGACGGGCTCGGTGATCAAATAGTGGGTCGGGACCGTGGTAATGGTTTTGTCCCAGTTACGAACTTTTACCGTGTTGAGGTTGATTTCCAGCACATCGCCATCGGCATTGAATTTTGGCATTTCAATCCAGTCGCCCACGCGGATCATGTCGTTGGTCGACACCTGAATGCTGGCGACGAAGCCCATGATGGTATCTTTGAATACGAGCATCAGGATAGCCGAGGCAGCACCCATTGCACCGAGAAAAGCCCATGGCGAGTTGCCAGTGAGCATCGTAAAAATAACGATACCCCCGATGAAAACGACGAAAATGTGGGCAACTTGGATGTAGCTCCCGATCGGTTTGTCGTGGAAAGCTGGCTTGTCGCGCAACAGGTCACCAACCGCACTGAAAAACGCATTGATGACGGCAACCCACGCAATAACGAGCAGTATTTCGATGAACGTCGTAACCGGTTCAACCCACTCGGGGAAGCCGGCCAGCACCATCGGAATCAGGTGCATGGCTACAATCAGCGGCGCCACATGCGCGAGGCGGCCGAGCGCCTTGTTCTGGATAAGATAATCGTCAAATTTGGTTTTCGTGCGTTTGGCGGCTATCGTGAGGGTCGTCACCAACACACGCCGTGTGATGTAGTCTATAGCGAGTAGGACCACGATGAGCAACGCCAGCATGACCAGCAGGTTGACGGGCGCGATGTAACTTTCGGGCAGCCCGAAAGAAGCGATTAAGCCGTATGATTTGTCATAGATGAAATTTCCAGTCGTGGTAAGCGAATCCAAATTCATAGTTTTTGCTTGAGTGATGCCTATGGCAGGCGGCGCATAAGGCGTAAAACTGCAAAGATACGGATTTTAACCCTTTTTTCAATTTGGAGTACAAAAGCCCTCAGGCCCAGTGCATTAAAACAAATCGTCATGACGAGGCTGTGCTGGGCCGTGTGAGCCGAAGCCTGCCTACCGGCCTAGGCAGTCAATCTCCTGGTTGACGACGAGATTTGCCTGCCTGCCGTGGCAGGCTTCACTCCAACCCACTTCCTGACGCTCTCGCTCGCAATGCTGACATTTTTTTATTTTAATGCGATTTCCCTGCCTCAGAAGCCTCCTGTTTCTCGCGCCAAAACTGCTATCTTCGTATCGATAAAATTGATAATATGACGTTGACTCAATTGGAATATGTGATAGCGGTGGACACCTACCGCAGTTTCGTGGTGGCGGCACAACAGTGTTTTATCACCCAGCCCACGCTTAGCATGCAAGTGCAGAAGCTGGAGGAAGCGCTGGGCGTGCGCATTTTTGACCGGAGCCGCCAACCGGTGGTGCCTACTGAGATTGGCAAGGAGATTATCAGCCAAGCCCGGACGGTCATTGCCGAAAGCCAGAGAATACAGGAAATCATCCAGCAACGCAGCGGTGAACTGCACGGTGAACTGCGCGTAGGCGTCATCCCGACACTGGCACCGTACTTATTGCCTCGGGTGCTGAAGGGGCTGATGGTCGGGTTCCCGAAACTGAAGTTGAAAATATGGGAATATACGACCGAGGAAATCCTCCAGGAGCTGAAAGTAGGGCTGATCGACTGTGGGATTATCTCCACACCTGTACATGATCCGTCCATCGTGGCTCGCCCTGTGTTTTATGAGCCGTTCGTAGCGTACGTGGCGCCTAGCAGTGAAGTGTTTTCCTGCAAAACCGTCACCGCCGACGATATCCTTCGCGACAAGTTGTGGTTGCTCAATGAAGGTCACTGTATGCGCGGGCAGGTGCTTAACATCTGCCAGCGCCAGCGCAGCAAGGAGCCGGAAGGCGCGTTTGAGTACAACACCGGAAGCGTGGAAACACTGAAGCGGATGGTGGACATCAACTCAGGAAGCACCATTTTGCCCGAGCTCAGCATTGCCGATTTTGACGAAGAGCAAATGCAGTATATCCGGTATTTCCGTTCGCCCGAGCCGGTCCGCGAGATCAGTATTGTCACCACGCACAACTACCCGAAAAGGAATGCCATCGACGAGCTGGAAAAGGAAATCAGCGCGGCTGTACCACCACGGTTTAAGACAAAGAAGAAAAAGGAAGTCGTCGGGTTTTTGTGATCGGTTGCACAGATTTCCTGCTATCATCTTGAACGGAGCGTAGCGAAGTGAAAGATCCGTAAAAAGGAGATCCCTCACTCTGTTCGGGGTGACAAAATAGACGCCGTAAAACGGATTTTTGTCGTACACCCTTTGTGATCGGCATTGCCGAACCTGGTCCAGCCCGGAAATACCCGCGCTGTGGAAAGTCGGGGGCAAACAAAACGGGTAATCGGCCTTTCGCCCATTACCCGTTTCTATCAGCGGCTTTTTAAAGCCCTTCTATTCGTATTCCCTGGCCTACAATTCCTTAATGCGGATGTTGCGGTATGCGACGACATCGCCGTGGTCTTGCAGGGCGATTTTGCCTTTCGGATACTTGGCGAATCCTTCCCAGTCGTGGAATTTGCTGTTAGCAATCAACTCGTTCCAGGCGTCGCTTCCGATGACCACGTCAGCGGTCTGCACGTCGTTCAGCCAGAAGGTGAGGTGTCCGTTGTCCTTGCGGATACGCACTTTGTTCCACTCGCCGACCGGCTTAGGCTGGGACACTTCTGACGACCCGATCATGTCATACAGTGATCCCGCCAGGTGGTTTTGGATTTGGTTGTCGGCAGCCTCGATGTTGTCCAGTACCTGCATCTCAGGACCGGTCAAATAGGTAGCGCCGTATTTAGGGTCTTCGTGTACGCTGAAGATAATCCCGCTGTTGCCACCGGCGGATATTTTCCACTCCAGTTCGAGTTCGAAATTCTCAAATTCGTCGTCGGTGACGATGTCACCTCGCTGATCGCCCGCTACGTCGGGGTTAAACTGCAGTTCGCCGTCTACTGCACTCCAAGCGGCCGTTACCGTGTCGCGCAAGTACGTGTGCCAACCGTTTGTAGTCTCCCCGTCAAACAAGGAACGCCATTCGCTTTCCTGCACTTCCTCCGTTCCATTTTCGTTGCTTGTGCCCGAGGCACAGGCCGAAAACAGTACCGTCGACAAGGCGGCGATGCTAGCTGCTGATTTTAAATTCTTCATAAACATAATGAATACATTTTGGTGTGAATGGTTAATCGATGTGTGTTTAATCTGCGTGCCAATATTACGAAACAATTGTGGATATTAGGAAAATGCCGTGTAATTTACTGGATATTTTGTTGCTAAATCGCTTAATCACAGACGAAGGAAGGCCTTGGCCAGTGCAGAGGGTTTTCCAGTCAGCGTCAGCGCGTGGTCGCGACCCGTACGAGAGCCGGCGAGCAGTTTTGGCAAAGTAATTGTCATACTGGTGTGTAATAACTGTACCTTTGCCAGGTTGTATAATGTGAACGTAGTGAGGTATTTCGTCTGTATGGTTACGGCAGTGTTGTCGCTGTCAGTTTTGTTGACGTGGTCTGCGCATGCGCAGGTGCGGGTTGCCGTGAGCGGCTATGTATATGACGCATCGTCGGGCGAAACACTTAGTGGGGTCAATGTGCGCGCCGCCGATAGGGAAGGCCTTTACAGCGCAACCAACACGTATGGTTTCTTTTCCATGACACTACCCGCCGGCCAACACGAGCTGGTGTTTTCGCGGGTGGGATATCAGACAAAGTCCGTAGCGGTGACACTGGATGCGGATAGCACCCTGCGGGTAGAACTCGCCCAGGGCGAACGCATCGAAGAGGTGGTCATTTCGCAGGTTTCTACCCGCGACAATATCATCAATCCGCAGATGGGTGTGGCCAATGTATCCATTCAAGACATCCGGCGGGTGCCGGTCCTGCTCGGCGAGCAGGATGTTATCAAGACCTTGCAGCTCCTACCGGGGGTGATGAGCGGGGGCGAAGGAAGCACGAGTTTTTTTGTGCGCGGAGGCGCGGGCGACCAAAACCTGGTGTTGCTTGACGAAGCCATCGTTTACAATGCGTCGCACCTATTCGGTTTCTTTTCGACCTTTAACTCGGACGCGATTAAAGACGTCAACTTGTATAAAGGAGGCTCGCCCGCGCAGTACGGTGGGCGCTTGTCGTCCGTGCTCGATATTTCCATGCTCGACGGCAACAACAAGCGGTATGGCGTGGAAGGTGGCATTGGGCTGATTGCTTCTCGGCTGAAAGTCGAGGGGCCCATCGTCAAAGACAAAGGCTCGTTCATTATCAGCGGCCGCCGTACCTACGCCGATATGTTTCTCAAGCTATCCAAAGATCCCGATATCAACCAGACGCGGATGTTTTTCTACGACCTCAATGTGAAAGGGAACTACCGTTTCGATGAGCGCAATACGCTGTTCGTATCCGGGTATTTTGGCAAAGACCTGCTGGGGTATTCGGATTTGTTCGATTTTGATTGGGGCAACGCTACGGCGACGCTCCGGTGGAATCATGTGTTCAGCAACCGCCTGTTTTCCAATACGACCTTGGTTTATAGTGATTTCAACTACCACGTCAATATTGGGGCTGACGATCTGAACTTCCGCATTTCTTCCAATATCAAGAATGCCAACTTCAAGCAGGACTTCCAGTTTGTCGCCAACAGCAGCAATACGCTTCGGTTCGGGGTTAACGGGCTGTTCCAGCGCGTGTCTCCGTCCGAGATATCTGCCGACGAGTCCAGCCAGATCAACAGCTTGCGGTTAGAGCAGCGCCACGGCCTGGAAGCGGCCGGCTACCTATCGCACGAATGGCGCCCGCTTGAACGACTTAATCTCACCTATGGACTCAGGCTCAATAGCTTCCTGCTTTTCGGCCCCGGCACGTTCCATACCTACGATGCCGACGGCGACATCGTTGCTTCCCAGACCTTCGGCCGTGCCGAGCTGGCGCAACGTTACCTCAATCTGGAGCCCCGGATGTCGCTCAGCTACGAACTGGCAGACAACAACAGCATCAAGGCATCCTACAACCGCAATACGCAAAACCTGCATCAACTGTCCAATTCGACATCTGCCCTGCCCACGGATGCTTGGGTGATGAGCAGCAATAATATCAAGCCCCAGATCGCCGACCAAGTAGCCGTAGGCTTTTACCAAAATTTGGATAACAACCGCTACGAAGTTTCCGTGGAGACCTACTACAAGGATATGCGCAACCAGATTGATTACCGGGATGCGGCCGACTTGCAGGCTAACGAGTTTATCGAGTCCGAGCTGCTGTTCGGCATTGGGCGCGCGTATGGTTTGGAACTGTATGCACGCAAACGCACGGGCCGGTTAAGCGGCTGGCTTAGCTATGCCCTGTCGCGCAGTGAACGCCAGTTTGACGGGATTGACGACGGACGCTGGTTTGCTGCCCGGCAAGACCGCACGCACGACCTGTCCGCCGTGGCTACCTACCTGCTGTCGCCACGGTGGAGTCTCTCGTCGACGTTCGTATACAGTACCGGCAATGCCGTGACGTTTCCTAGCGGCAGATACCAGATAGACGGGCAATCGCTGTGGTATTACACTGAGCGCAACGGTTATAGGATGCCGGATTACCACCGGCTGGACATCGGTGCAACCTTGGACGGCAACCCGAATAAAAAATTCAAATCAAGTTGGACATTTGGGGTTTATAATGTCTACAACCGCAAGAATGCGTATATCATCGACTTTAGGGAGAACGAAGCCAATCCTAACCTCACGGAAACCTACCGGATTGCGCTATTCGGCATCATCCCGTCGGTGACATGGAACTTTAAATTTTAACCTTATGCGTGGCTGGAAATACGGAATAGTGATCGGGTGTGTGGCGATGCTGGCAGCATGCGAGGACGTTATCGACATCGACCTCAACGAGGCCGATCCCCGGGTGGTGATCGAAGCTGAGATCAACAACCTCACAAACCAGCAGGAAATTCGCGTGAGCCGGACGGTTTCCTTTATGGACGAGATGCGCTATGCACCCGTCTCCGGTGCGGAGGTGGTGGTGGGCGATGAGCGCGGCCGCGAAGTCGCGTTTGTCGAGACGACGCCCGGTGTCTACGTCACCGACCGCTTGCGGGGTACGCCAGGGATGACCTATCATTTGGACGTTACCGTGGATGAAATAACCTACGCGGCCACGTCGACCATGCCGAATGCTGTGCCCATCGACTCGGTTTCGAGCTCATCGGGCGAATTTTTCGGTGTATCGCGGCGTGCTTTGCACGTACATTTTCAAGACCCGCCGGAAAGCCCGAACTTTTTCAGGTACCGCATGTCGGTCAACGATGCGCCTTTTTTCAACATTGGGGTGTTTAACGACAAGTTTAACAATGGACGCTACGTGACACACGACCTGATTCGTTTGGACGTCGAACTACAAACCGGCGACGAGGTCGTCGTCGTTCGCAACCAGATTGACGAGCGTGTCTACCGCTATTGGTTTGGGATAGCCATGCTAAACCCTGGGGCGGCGGCGCCCTCCAATCCGCCCTCCAATATCAATGGTGGCGCGCTGGGTTATTTCAGCGCGCAGACGGTCGCAACGCTGCGCATGACCATCGCCGACGAGCCTGGGGAAGAGTAGCCGATCGGGTTTGGCGTTACAGATAGGTGGCCAATAACGAAGCCCATTCTTCGTCAAGGGAAGATGCGGGGCGCACGCGGTTAGCCCGCGCATACCAGTAGTCGGCATTCCAGATATCGCCTTCCTTGCGGTGCAGGTACGCGTGAACGTGTGATGAAACGGGATCGTTCAGGTGGTCGATCAAGGCGTGCGCCTGATCCCAGTCTCCCCGCGCATCGTGCCAAAGGGATTGCAGGGCAGGTGAAAGACCTGCGGGTTTCTCGCCCTTGGCAACGGACGATTTAAAAGATTCGGGTGTCATTTTCTATTCATTTTTTTCGTTAGTTGCTATTTCCATCCGCCACCTAGGGCGCGGTACAATTCCACTTTAGCATTCAATTGCTGTTGCTTGATGCTGGCTAGGGCCAATTCACTGTTCAGCGCGTTCGATTGTGCCGTGATTACCTCCAGGTAACTCGCGTAGCCACTCCGAAAGAGCAGGTTTGCGTTTTGCACCGCCTGTTGCGAGGTAGCTACCCGCTGCGCGGCGATTTCGTAACGTTCCCGCAATTTCTGCACCATAATCAGCGCGTTTGACACTTCGGTTGTCGCGTCCAGTATCGACTGGTGAAAATCGAGCTCGGCTTTGTCGCGCTCGAGTTTGGCCACTTCGTGTTGCGTTTTTAGGCGCCTACCCGAAAAAACAGGCTGTGTGACCCCGGCAATGAAGCCTCCGATGAGCGATCCAGGTATGTTGAGCCAGTTTTGGGGCATCATCGCATTGATGCCGACCGTGGCGCTGATCGACAAGGACGGATAGCGAAACGCCTGGGCTACGCCCACCTCGGCGTTGGCGGCCTGCAAGGCGAGTTCCGCGGTACGTACATCCGGCCGGTTGCGCATGAGATGCAGCGGTACGCCCACGGAAAAGGCATTATCCGTGGGCAAGTCCGCCAGTGTGTTTGAGCGCATAACCCCGTCGGGCATGCGTCCGGTGAGCGCCATCAGCGCGTTTTCCTGAATGGATATCTCTTGCTCCAATGAGGGAATCAGCGACGCGGCGATCAGCTTTTGCGATTCGGTCTGCTGGATGGCGAGCGCAGTTACCTCGCCCGCGTCGTACTGGAGTTTAACGATGCGGAGCGTACTGTCATTCAGGCGCAGATTGCGTCGGGCCACCTCCATTTGCGCATCCAGCATCAGCAAGTTGTAGTAGCCATCGGCAATAGCGGCAATCAGGGAGGTCTGTATGGCTTTGCGCGCTTCGTCCGTTTGCAAATACTCGGCGACCGCAGCTTCTTTCTGGCGTCGCAGCTTGCCCCAAATGTCAATTTCCCAGCTCGTGCCCAGCACGGAGTAATATTGGGATTGGAAATTGAACAACACCTCCGGCGGGTCGCTGCCAGGGCCGTCATCGCCATACCAGCCCGACGAGGGATTGGAATAGAAATGTTCGGAGCGCCGCTGCTGATTGACGCCCGCTACGTCTGCATCCACCTGGGGGAAAAAGGCCGCTTTCGACCGCCACACGTACTGGTTGGCGATCTGCACGTTTTTAAGCGCCCGCTGCATATCATAGTTATACAGCAAGGCGCTATCGATCAGGTCGATCATCGCGCTGTCGTTAAAAAACTCCCGCCAAGGGATGTCCGCTAATCCAAGACTGTCCGTCAAACCGTCCCCGCTGCGGTAGGCGGACGGCAATTGGGTGGCTGGCCGGTTATAGTCCTGGCCAACTTTACAAGCACCCAGCAGCAGGAAACAGGCCAGGATTGTGTACAGGTACTGTTTTATACGATTCATGCATTAACCTCCGCGTTGCTGAATTTGCCTTTTACGAGCTCGTCCAACTGTTTGAATACCACATACAGGACGGGAATGATAAAAACGCCCAAGGTGACGCCAAACAACATGCCTCCGGCTGCCCCGAAGCTAATCGAATGGTTGCCTTGGGCCGAAGGACCCACCGTCCACATCAACGGAATCAAGCCTGCCACGAACGCAAGCGACGTCATCAGAATTGGGCGCAGGCGCATCCGGGCGCCTTCGATGGCGGATTCGTAGATACTCATGCCCAAGCGTCGCTGTTGCACGGCAAACTCGACAATCAGAATGGCGTTTTTGGCGAGTAGGCCGATAAGCATGATGAGGCCGACCTGCACATAGATGTTGTTTTCAAGCCCGACCAAGTTGATCGTGAGAAACACGCCCAGCAAGCCCACGGGTACCGACAGTAGGATCGCAAAGGGCAGGATATAGCTTTCGTACTGAGCGGCCAGGAGGAAATACACAAAGAGGATGCTCAGGGCGAAAATCAGGGTTGTCTGGCTGCCGGATTCCCGCTCTTCGCGGCTCATTCCCGTCCACTCGTAACTGTAATTGCCGGGCAGGCCGGCATGGGCTATTTCTTCCACGGCTTGCATGGCTTGCCCCGTGCTATAGCCATCGGCGGGCGTGGCATTGATGGTGATGGCGTTGTATAAGTTATACCGGCTTACGTTTTCCGGTCCTTGGGTCTTGTTCAGGGTGATGAGGGTGTTGGCCGGAACCATCTCGCCTTGCTTGTTGCGCACAAAGATCGATTTGAAAGATTCCGGCTCAGCGCGGTAGTCGAAATCCGCTTGCATGTAGACACGGTATTGGCGGCCGAAACGGCTGAAATCACCGGCTTGTACCCGGCCGTAGTAGGCCCTGACCGTCGTCATCAAATCGCGGACATCCACGCCCAATGCCTTCGCTTTCACGGGGTTGATTTCCAGTTCGTATTGTGGGAAATTCGCTTTGAACGGCGTGTAGGCCGTCCCGATCTCAGGCCGTTTCTCCAGTTCTGCAATGAAGCTGTCGGCCAGAAAGCTGAAGTCCTGGAACGATCCGCCCATGCGGTCTTGCAAAACGAACTCCAATCCGGAGAAGTCACCGAAACCCTGGACCGTGGGACGCGGAAACACGCTGAACGTGGCTTCGTGAATTTGGTCTAAGTCCTGCCGTATGGTGTCCAGAAACGCGTTGATATTTTTAATGTCGCCCCGTTCCTTGGCGGGCTTCAGGTTAATATATCCGACGGCAAAGGCCGGGCTGGCACTGGCGTTGATGGCATTATAACCCGATACGGTGGTCATGCCCGCGATGGCTTCGCGTTGCTGGAGCACGCTGTCCGCACGGCGCAGCGCTTCGGTAGTACGGGCTAAGGACGCACCGGGCTGCATGGCGAGGGAGTAGGTAATAAAACTGTCGTCTTCGGTAGGGATGAACGCTGCCGGCGTACGGTTCATCGCCAAAACGCCTAACGCAATAACGACGCCCACTCCCGCCAAAGTCAGCTTCTTGCGTTTCAGCAAGACGTGGAGCGTATTGATGTATTTGGCGGTAAAGGCGTTAAACGCCCGGTTGAAGGTCGTGAAGAACTTGTCTTTGAAGCGGTTGAATCGGTTTTTTGGTTTTTCGGGTGCCTCCGTTTCCCCCTCGACCGTGTGGGCGTTTTTGAGCAGCAGGGCGCACAGCGCAGGGGTGAGGGTCAACGCGCAGAGTGCCGAAATCAATATGGCCGTGGCTAGCGTGTAAGCGAATTGGCGGTAAAACAACCCGGCGGGACCTTCCATGAAGCCCACAGGGAAAAATACCGCGGCCATGACCATCGTGATGGACAGGATGGCGCCGGTAATTTCGCTCATGGTCGACACGGTAGCCTGTTTGGCAGGCAGGGCGGCGCGAGCCATTTTTTGGTGTACCGCCTCGACCACTACGATGGCATCATCGACCACGATACCGATGGACAGCACCAAGGCAAACATCGTCAGGACATTGATGGAAAATCCGAATAAGTAGAGGAAGAAAAATGTTCCGATGAGTGATACCGGAATGGCGATGGCGGGGATGATGGTCGACCGAAAATCCTGCAGAAAGATAAAGACGATGATGAATACCAAAAGGAACGCTTCGAATATGGTATTTCTTACTTGGGAAATCGACTCGTCAATCTGATCGCGGACGCTGTACGTGATTTCGTATTCGATACCTTGCGGAAAGTTTAAGGCAAGGCGTTCGAGTACTTTGCGCACTTCGAGGTCAATCTCGCGGGCGTTGGAGCCGCTGGTTTGGGTAATGTTGAGCGTGAGGCCGGGGTAGCCGTTCACTTTATTGTCGCTACCTAAGTTGGAAGCGCCCAGCTCTACGCGGGCGACATCGCGGAGATACAATACCGAACCATCTTCATTGGTGCGGATAACAATGTTCTCGAACTCTTCCGACGTACTGAAACGGCCCCGGTGGCGAAGGACGGTCTCGAATACCTCGTTGGACGTTTCCCCGAATTTTCCCGGCGCTATTTCGAAATTCTGGTCGCGGATAGCCGTGATCACATCTTGCGGCACCAAATTGTACACGGCCAGTTTTTCGGGGTTGATCCACGTCCGCATGGAGTAGTCACGCGCACCGACCCGCGATACTTGGGCGATGCCGTCTACGCGAAGCAGTTCACGGTTGACATTGATCTGCGCGTAGGCCTGCAGAAAAGTTTCGTCGTAGGTGGTGTCCGGATCCACGCTATACAGGTTAATCGTCATGATGATCCCGCTCTGCCGCGGCATGACCGTAATGCCCGCCTCGTTGACTTCCGGGGGGATCTGGTTGACAGCGCGCGAGATACGCGTCTGCACATTGACGGAGGCTTGGTCAGCATTCGTGCCTGCCTTGAAGAATACATTGACGTTCCCCGATCCGGAGTTGCTTGCCGACGAACGGATATAGGTCATGTTCTCCACGCCATTGATGGCCTCTTCAATCGGCAACAGGACGCTTTGGGCCACTGTTTCGGCCGTGGCACCGGGGTACGACATGGATACGGTGACGCTAGGGGGCGCGATTTCCGGAAACCGGGTGATGGGCAATTGCGACATGCCCACGAGCCCAAGAATGATGAGCATTGTCGACACGACGGTGGCGAGCACGGGTCTATTAATGAAGGTCTTTAGCATAAAACGATGTTGGTTGCGAATAAATTAGCAAATAACCCCTGCCTGCGCCGGCCCGTGGAGGCCGTCAACAGCACATAAAGGCGTACAAAGGAGCTGTTATGTTCCGCTCGAGTTTAACGGGATGATTTCCATGTCGTTGGTCAGCTTGTCAAAGCCAGACAGGACGACGCGGTCATTTACTTCCAAACCTTCGGCGACAATGTAGTTCGATCCGCTTTTGCCTGATATGCGAATGGACTGTCGCTTGATTCGGTTGTCAGGCGTCAGCGTGTGAACGAAAATTTTGTCCTGGAGTTCGGTCGTTGCCACCTGGGGCACGAGTAATACGCCGGGCATATTTTCTTCCATTTTCAGCGTGCCGGTATTGCCGGAACGAAGGATAAAGTCGGTGTTGGGGAACGTGGCGCGCAAGGATATGGCGCCTGTGGTGCGGTTAACTTGTCCGGTCACCGCGTCCACCACGCCTTGGTCGGGGTACTCTTCGCCGTCCGCGAGCAATAGCGTGACGTAAGGAATAAACCGTTCGGAACTGCTTAGGCTTAGCGTGTCGGTATTGTTGGCTTGGTCGCTATGTCGGCGGCTGAAATGCAGGAAATCCGATTCGCTCATGGCGAAATAGACATAGACTTCGTGGATGTCCGACAGGACCGTCAGCGGCTGGGAATCGTTTTTCGCCACCAAGTTGCCAATCCGTTTGGGTATCCGGCCGATGAAGCCACTCACCGGAGCCTTAATGGTGGTAAATTCGAGATTGATGCGGGCGCTGGCCACCGCCGCAGACGCCTGGGCCAGCGACGCTTGCGCCACCTCGTAGTCAGACTTGGCGCTTTGGAGCCGCACGTCTGACATCACTTCGTTGTCGATCAATGGCTGTAATCGGTCGACCTCGAGCTGCGCATTGCGGAGCCGCGCCTTTTCGACGTTCTCCTTCGCGAGGGCATTGTTTAGCTGTTCTTGGTAGGGGAGGGGACTGATTTTGAAAAGTGCCTGCCCTTCTTCCACAAAGGCACCTTCGTCCACATAGATTTCTTCCAAAATCCCTTCAACTTGTGGACGAACCTCCACATTCACTTTGCCCTCAATCGTCCCCAAATAGTCTTTGACCGTGATCGCGGTGGAGGTGTCCACTACGTGAATGGGAAGGGACATGAGACTGTTTTCTACCTCCTTCTTTTTGGACCATCCATTGGTGCAAGAGATGAAGAAGGCTGCTATTAACGCGCTTATTATAAGTATCTTAGCGCTTTTTAAAATAATTTTCCTGTTTGTTTTAGCCGTGCCAATAACGTTCATGTATCGCTTATTTCGTTGGTAGGATTTAGCTGGTTCGTCCGAGCTACCTCCGTCTACAGAAAGGCATAAGCTGTGCCAACTGGGGAATGGGCAGGCTGATGGACGGCCTACAGCGTCCCGAATGCGTACCCGGCGTCCAGCCAATGTGCGATCGCGCGTGGGAGCGCGTAGTGCAGTCGGGGCACGGCTTTGAGGTTGTCGTGGAAGACGACAATAGATCCGTTTCGAGTGTGTCGCAACACGCCCTGCAGGCATTTTTCTGGGGTGAGTTTAACATCAAAATCACCGCTTAGAACATCCCACATGACGACTTGGAATCCTTGGTCGGCTAAGGCGCGGTACTGGCTGCGCGTGCCGCGGCCATAGGGCGGCCGGAACAGGCGCGTGCCGGTGAGGCGTTCGCACAGATCCACGTTTTGCACGTAATGATCGCAAGGGTGGTGCCATCCATTGAGGTGATTGTAGGTATGGTTTGCTACCTGGTGCCCTTCGTCCACGATTCGCCTGAATATGTCTGGATTCTTTTCTATATTGGCTCCCACGCAAAAGAAAGTAGCCTGTACGCCATACGTTTTTAAAGTATTTAGCACCCACGGTGTAACATCCGGTATTGGCCCGTCGTCAAATGTGAGAAAAATGCGCTTGTCGGCTCTGGGCCTATGCCAAAGTAACGAAGGGTATAGCCAACGCAACGCAGCAGGTGTCTTCACCGTATACATGGTGCCAAAGATAAGACAACTGGTATAAACTCAAACGAACGGGAAAGTATATTGCTGTAAATCATACGTTGAATGGACAAATCAGTATTTTCTTTTAAAACAATCTATATGTTGCTTGGCCTGCTGGCCGTGGCCGGCGCTGCGAACGCGCAGCAGGTCATTCCGGTAGAAGAGGCTGTAAACCGCGCGTTGGAGAACAACTTGCAGATTCGGCAGGTCGAGTTCCAGTATTCGCTTTCCGAACATGAACTCACTCGCTCCAAACTTGATTACTACCCGACGCTGAATGCAGGCATTAACGGCCGGCGAAATTGGGGTTTGTTCTTCAATACGGACGTGGGCGCGCTTTCCACGCAGGCCGTCAACAACCTGGGTGCGGGCATCAATGCCGGGGTGAGCTTATTTCAAGGTTTTAGGCGCGTGCACCAAATTGCGGCTAACCGCCATCAGTTGGTGGCCGATGCCACGGATATCGATCGGGTTAAAAGCGACTTGACGCTAGCCGTCGTGACCAAGTATTTGGAAGCTATTGTGAACATGGATATGTGGACGGCCGCCCAACAGCAGCTGATTGTGTCGCAAAACCAGCTCGAGGTAGCCAATATCAATTTCGAAGCGGGGCTGAGCACATTGGCGGACCTTTCCCAAGCTAAAAGCCAGGTGGCCATCGATGAGCTGAACGTGATTTCCAACCAAAACGCCTACGACTTGGCGCTGCTGGAGCTGAAGCAGCTCATGGAGATGGATCCGTCCAATGAGATAGCGCTGGTTAAGCCGGACTTGCCGGATATCGAACGCCCCACGTCGTATGCTTATGTAGGTTCCGAACTTTACCAAGAGGCGGTCGCCCGCTACCCGGAAGTGAAAGTGGCTGAGGCCCGCACCCGGGCGGCAGAACGCAACATCGGTGTGGCCAGAAGCACGTACTACCCGACCTTGGATATCGGCGGCAACATGAACACGGCGTACTCGTCGGCGATTCCGGATGTCGAGCTCGGGCTCCCGTTGATGTCTTTCCAGCGGCAGATGGAACGAAATTTTGCCCAAGCCGTGTTTTTTAACCTAAACATACCTATTTTCAATCGTTTTGACGCTCGTACGAACGTGGCTCGTGCCCGGATCAATTACGAGAATGCACTTACGACCGAGCAGCTGACCAAAAACAATCTCAACAAGATTGTACACCAAGCCGTAATGGACCTAAGGGCAGCCGAGAAGCGCTTTCTGTCGACCCGTATGGCGTTTGAGTCAGCTAAGGAAGCCTTCGATGTCATCCAGCAACGTTTCGACGTGGGCATGGCCAATTCCATCGAATTGATCACTTCCCAGACCACCATGAACAACGCCGAATTCGAGCATATTCAGGCTAAATACGACTTGATTTTCAGAAATAAGGTCATCGACTTCTATTTAGGCAAAGAAGTCGTATTTTAGGAGACACGAACCCATATAATACACTAGTAGTCAATATCAATATACAAATGGCAAAGAAGAAAACGAGCACAATGAGATACATCCTGATCGGGGCAGTGGTTTTGTTGGTTTTGGTGGTTGTGGCCAGCAAAATGGGCTGGATCGGGCAAGGCGATACAGTCAAGGTCGCGACGGATAAGGTAGAAAAGCGTACGGTTAACGAACAGGTGTCCGCCAGTGGCAAGATACAGCCTGAGGTGGAAGTTAAACTGAGTTCGGAAGTGTCTGGCGAGATCGTCGAGCTGCACGTGAAAGAAGGAGACGTGGTGGAGCAAGGCCAGTTGTTGTGCCGGATCCGTCCGGACATCTTGCAGTCGGGGTACGAGCGCGCAGTTGCCTCGCTCAACCAGCAGCGGGCCAGCTTGGCATCGGCCGAGCAGCAGCTCAAGCAACAGGAAGCCAGCTTTGCGAATATCGAGTCCCAATTTAACCGCAACAAGGCCTTGTTTGAGAAAAAAGTGATCACGGCGGCTGAGTTTGACCAAGCCCAAGCCGATTACCGCAGTGCAGTGGCTACGCTGGAAGCCCAACGCCAGAACGTATTGGCTACGAAGTACGGAATCGACCAGTCACAAGCCGCCGTGCAAGAAGCTGGCGACAACCTTGCCCGGACCTCGATTTTCGCTCCGGTTGACGGCGTGGTGTCGTTGCTCGAAGTGGAATTGGGAGAGCGCGTAGTGGGTACGGCACAGATGGCCGGAACGGAAATCATGCGCATCGCCAATATGAACTCCATGGAAGTCAACGTCGAAGTCAACGAAAATGATATTAACCGCGTGGCGCTGGACAATGAGGCCGTGATCGAAATTGATGCGTTCCAAGGCCGACAGTTCAAAGGCATTGTCACCGAAATTGCGAGCTCATCCACTACAGCATCTTCGGCCTCTAGTGCCGCCGGTACCGATCAGGTAACGAACTTCAATGTGAAGGTGCGTATTTTGCCTGAGTCTTACGAAGACTTGCTGAACCACGAGAACCCCAATCCCTCGCCGTTCCGACCCGGCCTGTCCGCCACGGTGGATATTCACACCCGAAGCGACAACGGGCTGGCCGTACCTATCCAGTCGGTCACCACACGGGAGAGCACGGGAAAAGACTCGACCGATACGGAAGAAGCAACACCGCGGTCTGCCGGCCCTAAGAAAGCCAAGGAATACGTCTTTGTCTACGACGGCACCGGGGTGGTCAAGCAGGTGGAAGTGACCACCGGCATCCAGGACGACATGTACATTCGTGTACTCTCGGGCTTGCAAGAGGGCGACGAGGTCGTGTCCCGTCCGTTTAATGCGATCAGTACAACGCTGCGCGACGGCAACAAAGTCGAAAAAGTAGACCGAAGCGCGCTCTAGTCCGCAAAGCCAAAACAATCATACGAAAGCCTGCTTCCCGAATGGGGGAGGCAGGCTTTTTTTTGACGACCTGGGCAGGCTTAGCCTTTTGTAGCGTGGGAAATTGACGGACGACGACGCTGCCGAATAAAGGAATGGTCGTTTGCAGACAACACAAAAAGCACGACGATTTTTCGCTGCACGGATACTTAATGTTTTACTTGGACTGATTATAAATAAGCTTTATATTTGCGTCGAGATAACCACCATGAATTGTCCGATTGTCAATTTTGTTGAAGTATTTTCCACGGCGCACGGCGCCGTGTACCAATGCAATAACCGCAATTGTTATTGGCTTGAGTTTGCCGGCGGACGTGCGCCGCTCCGGGTAGGGGATTTTCTCAAATTCAAGAAGCAAATCGATCACATTGACATTTCTAAGCTGTTGGGGGACTGTTCCCGGTCGGCGGACTTCACGATTGTCATGCCCCAATATACGGAGCGTTGCTTCGTTTTATGCGTGCAAGACATCCTTCGGTTGCGCGAACTGCTGGACGGAGCCAAGTTCATGATCGAGCTCAACAGCCTCGTGTGCGAATGCCTCCGCAGTACGCCCGCCCGGGTGCCTGGCTAGGTACGGCACCTTTCGTTTCCTTTACTTCTATTCGTCTGTTTATTTTAACGTCACCGATCCGTAGCGGGCGTTGATGTTGACGGTATTGGCGGACGCTTCGTTCCAATACCCGGTGTACTGCTTCGACGTGTTGCCGCCGCTTGATTCGTTCACCTTCGCCTTGGCACCGTAGTGGAAGTTGCCGTAGCTGATGGCCGTATTAAAGTCGAAGGCCGCGTTTTTGGCTGGCAATACGACGACGGACGAGTAGGACGCCGCGATATTAGCTTCCTTGATATGGGGTCCGAGTCCCACGGACAGGCCGCTGCTGTAGCGCAGGCTGATGTCTGCCGACTCGGTGATCGAGCTTATTTTTCCGTTGCCGGAGTAGCTGAGCGAGATCGTTGCTTTGCCAATTTCGCCTAGCGTCAATCCCCCGTAGTTAATGTCTATTTCCGCTTCCCGCGCCGATGCGATTTCCACTTTGGAATAGTTGGCAGAGATGGAGTTGTTCGTGGCGCTCAGTCTGCCAGTTTTCAAGCTACCGTACCGTACGGACACATCCAGTTTTCCTTCGCGGTCGCCCGTCTCGATCGCGCCGTAGCGGTTGCTCAGGCTGAGTTCGTTGGTGGCTGGCATAAATACTTCGTAACTAACGGATAATTCCTGGTTGCGGCTGCCCGTCAGGGAAGAAAGCCAGCCGGATTCGGCCGAAGCGATCGACGTCTGGAAGCGCACTTCGTTTCCTGATTTGCTGTCGCGGATCGTCACGCGGTCCAAGGCTTCCCTGGCACGGCGTTCCGAGCTTTCGCCGACCCGTATCTTGACCACGACCTTAAATTCCCCCCGGTTCCAGTTATTTACTTTGATGCGCCCGTAGCGGTTGTCAATGCTGAGCTTGTCCCCGCGGCCCGCCTTGTACACCTTCTCGATTACTTTTTCTTCCTGATAGGCTGCCGCTTCGGGGATTGGCCATCCTTCGGGACGGCTGCTGAGATCCAGGGCCGCAATTTCGGCCTGGGCTTCGGCTAGTTCGCGATGCAACTCGCTCAGGTCAATGGCTTCCATCTCGCGCTGGGCTACCCGCGCTAATTTGTTGGCCTCTTCGCTAGACAAGCGCGCGAGTTTCTCGGATTCGCGTGCCAGTTCGGCAAAATCAATGTCTTGGATGCGGGCCGTGACATCGTGGGCAATCGACGCCGAAAGCTCAGCCATTTGCTTGGCCACGGTTTCCAGTTGTTGGGCGGTCCGGCTTGTCGTTTGGGCGTACAGGGCCGTGGTGTGGCCGGCCAATAGCAGGCCGACCAGTATGCAGGTGTTATATTTGATGTTCATGTTCGCCGTTTTTGATGTTCGTGTTAATGTAATGGTACGTGTCCAATTGTTGCCCCAGCACCTCAATCTGAATTTTGAGGTTGTGGATCATGGCCTCGAGCGTCATTTGCTGATTGGGGCTGTCAGGCAGTTCCTGTTTTAAGCTCAAATAACTCGCTTCCATCTGTTCCAGCACGGAAGAAAACTCGCCGTACAAGGTTGGGTTGGTGGCGGCAATAAAGGCAATCGAATCCTTTTTCTGCGTCACCAGGTCCGCATAGGTCTGTTGTTCGACAGCCAACTGGGGATTGATGCGATGGTAATCCTCGTATCCCTGCTTGCGTCCATAGGTAAACACTAAGGCGCCTGCCACGGCCAGCACGAGCACCGCGGCGGCCAACTGGGTGATGCGGGCAATGGATATCCGGCCCACATTGTTCTTCTTTTCGGGCTGTTGCCCGTCCAGGGATGCTTCGATTCGTTCCCAGAGACCGTCGGGCGGATTAGCCGCATCAAAGGCAGCCCGGTTGTCCCGAATGAATGTTTTCAAGTTCTTATCCATCATTTCTATCTCAATTGCTTCTTGCCAAATGTGCTAATAATCGCCGTTTTCCCCGTAAAAACTGGCTTCGCGAGGTAGCTTCGCTGATGCGCAGAATATGTGCAATTTCCTCGTGGTCGTAGCCTTCCAGCAGATACAGCGTCAACACAACCCGATATCCGTCCGGGAGTTGGTTAATGGCCTGGCGGATCGCTTCTACCCGGTAGGCGAGGTCTTCGTGTGCCGGATCTTCCTCGGCGGCGATTTCCTCATCGCCCGTGAGGGAGAGGAATTCGATTTTCCGCTTGCGCAGGGCTGATATGGACTTGTTGACCACGATTTGCTTCATCCACAGTCCGAAGGTGCTTTCCTGCCGGAATCCGTCGAGGCGGCTAAAAGCGTCTACAAACGCGTCCTGCAACACATCGGCAGCTTCGTCCTCGTCTTTGACAATGCGCAGGGCAGTGTTGTACATTGCTTTCGAATAGAGCTGGTATAGCTTAAACTGAGCCTGTCGGTCGCCGCGTTTGCACGCCATTACCAGTTCACCGTGTGTGTCACTAAAAGAAGCTTCCAAAAGACTGTTGTTGAAATTGATGCATTAAGCCCGTTGCTTGTCCTTTACTGCGTTTAGCCGTTCCGTCCCAAACCATGTTAACTAAAAGACGCGGGCCGGCGGGGGATGTTGCATGTCGGGGTGAAAATTAGTGAAAACTGCCGGACTGTACGGCGGAAAGTGCCGTTGGGCGCTAGCCATACCCGCCAGCCCCTTGCAAAATCGCTGGCGGTTACCTAGTTTTGCCCCATGTATAAACTGATCAAACCCCTGCTCTTTTCCATGGACCCTGAGACTGCGCATCAGCAGGTTTCGGGCGGACTCAAACGCTTCTGCGGCCTATGGGGAGGCAAGCGTCTTTTGAAAGGCGCATTCGGGTTTTCGGATCCGCGGTTAGAGCGGGAGGTGTTTGGGCTTCGGTTCAGAAATCCCGTGGGGTTGGCGGCTGGATTCGACAAGAATGCCGATTATGTCGACGAGATGGCTGCATTGGGGTTTGGTTTCGTCGAGATCGGGACCGTAACGCCACGGCCGCAGCCGGGCAACGACAAACCGCGCATGTTCCGCCTGACGGAGGATGACGCGCTGATCAACCGCATGGGTTTTAACAATCAGGGGGTAGACGTGGCCGCCACCCGGCTGCGCTACGTCAAAAGCCGCGACCATATCATCATCGGTGGCAATATCGGGAAAAACAAAGACACGCCTAACGAGGACGCTGTCAATGACTATACCTATTGCTTTGATGCGCTTTTTGACGTGGTCGATTATTTTGTCGTCAACGTCAGTTCGCCCAATACGCCCGGCCTACGCGACCTGCAGGAGAAAGGGCCCTTGATGAATATTTTGCAAGCGCTCCAAGCCAGCAATAACAAGGGGGGCGTATCGCGTCCCATTTTGCTAAAAATCGCACCAGATTTGACTGATGGACAATTGGATGATATCGTGGAACTGGTTACCGAATCCGGCATTGCGGGCGTGGTAGCCACCAATACCACCATCAGCCGCGAGGGCTTGCGAAGCAATCCTGCACGGGTACAGGAGGCAGGTGGACTGAGTGGCAAGCCTTTGCGGGCCCGGGCCACGGAGGTGATCCGCTACTTGGCCCGGAAATCGGGGGGGCGCTTCCCGATTATCGGGGTGGGGGGTATCCATAGTCCGGCTGACGCCATGGAGAAAATGGAAGCTGGGGCGGCGCTCGTTCAGCTCTACACCGGGTTTATCTACGAGGGTCCCGGCCTAATCAAATCAATCTGCAAAAAAATAGCCCACACCGGCAAGGTGTGAGCTATTGCGTATTCGCTTTTCCTTTGTGACTAACGCAAGGCGTCTATTTTCGCCTGTATTTCGGCCGACTTCTCTTGGTTGTCGTTGATGTCGTAGTATTGCTTCAAGTTGGTCAGCGCGATGATTGAATTGGAGTCCAATGCCACGGCTTTTTCCAAGTAGGGCAACGCCGAGTCGAAAATCTCGTACGCTTTCTTCATCTCCGCCTCGTACTCAGCTTGAGGCAAATTCTTGTTGTTTGTTTCGTTGTAGTAGTTAATCCCGCTCGTCAGGATAGCCGCACCCATGTTGATGTTGGCCTCCAGGTAGTCCGGATCGATGGCGAGTGCTTTTCCATAAGAAGCGATGGCTTCTTCATCTTGTTTCAGTGAAGCCTGCGCAATGCCCAGGTAGTATTGCAACGTTTTGTCGTTCGGCGAACGCTCGGCTTGGCTTTTCAGCGTAGCCAGGATGCCTTCTTCGTTTCCGGCCATCAAGTTCAGCTCAATATTGTGCGTCGCGATCTCGGCATCTTCAGGATGCTTTTCTGTGGCTATCTGCGCATATTTCAACGCATTGGTGGTGTCACCCAGTTGCAGGTAAAGGCGGGAAGCGTCTAGCACAATTTGACGGTTGTTGGAATACTCGTCGATCGGAACCAGCTCGACGTACTTGGCCACGGCCTTTTCGTACTGATTGTCGTTGATGGCGGCAATGCCCGCATAGTACAGCAGGGTGGTGTCGCCTGGCAGGTAACCGAGTCCTTTCTCAAAGGCGTCGTAAGCGCCTGTGTAGTTACCTAGCTCCCATGCCTGAGCACCTTGGTTCAATTCGAATTGTGCAAGCATCGAGTTGAGGGCACCTAAATTTTCTGCATGCTCGTTGTCCGTGTCAAGGCTAATGGCTTTGTCGCGTCCTTCCAGCGCTTGCTGATAGGTATCAACCGCGGTTTCAGTGGTGTCAAGTAACGCCAAGTCTGCGTAAATTAACGCGTAGTACACCCATGTTTCGGGCAATGCGTTAGTCCGGTCGTTCCCAATCGCCCGGTCAATCGCCGTCTGAGCCGTGTTCAGCTCATTAATTGACAGCGTTCCCGTTCCCATGCTTTTCAATTCACTGTATTTGGTGTAATTCGAAATTGCACGATTGAGGTTGCTCCGCTGTGCTGAGGCGACGGTAGCAACTGCCATCAATGCAATAAAAAAGATGGATTTCATTTTCATGGCTAATCTATTATTCGTTGGTTTAAAATGTTATTTACTCGTTCTAATTGGACGATATCGCCCGATTTGTCATACAGCACGGCCAGTGACCGCAAGGTATTAATTTCAGAAGGCTTGATCTGGTTTGCTTTTAACAAATATTCTTGCGCTTTGTTTCGCTTTTCGGTGTTGTTCGATTGCTGAATATATTCTTTCAAATACAAAAGACCGAGCTCAAAATTACCTTCGAAGTTATTGGGGTCTAATGCAATCACCTTTTCGTAATAGCGTCTGGCGGCTTCAGGGTTGCCTTCCCGTTCATTTGCATAACCGGCAATGAAGTTGAGATCCACGTTTTCGGGTTCGTGGGCTAAGGCTTCGCTGAGTTCCGGAATAATCGCACCATACGCTTCGTTTGCCACGTAGGTATTAATCAATTGAAACAGGATATCCTTGTCGTTCGGGAACTGTTGCCTGCCCGCCGCCAGCGTATTTAATGCTTCCTGCCGACTTTCTTTTTTTGTGTACAGGTTAGCCAACTCCAGCACATAGCGAGGCTCGGCCTGCTCTTTGTTGGCCAGCAGGCTTTTGTACCCTTCGATGGCAGCATCCACATTGCCGGTCGTGCCTTTTAGCACGGCTAGGTTGTGCTGGATGTTTCCGTAGGCGTCTCCCCCGAGGGAGTCCACCATCGCAAAATGAGCCAGCGCCTCTTCGGCGTTGCCCGCCGCAGTGGCCCGGTTCGCTTTAATCAAATGCGCATTGGCCAATGACCGCTTGACGTAGTGGATCTCTGCGCCATGGTCAAACTGGGTTTGCTGCGGAGCCTGATTGATCCGTTGCATGGCTTCCATTGCCACGTCGATCGGGTCGGCCATGTATTTCTGGGTCCGGTTGGAATCGACGACGGCCAAGGTGCTATAGACGAGGGAGCGGAGCATGTTGTTCTTGAACGAAGCAGAATCCCGGCGGGTCTGGTAGGCCGCATCGCTAAACTTGCGTGCGGCTTCCAGCTGCTTGAAATCGCGGCTCTTTAGATACATAGCCATGTTATTCCGGCCCTCCATATAGTTTGACTGAGCCAATACAGGGCTGATGCCTATAACCAAAACAAGCCATACGCCAAGAGCCTTGGCTACACTGAAAAAGCTAGTCCTCTGTGTCATCTGTTTTATTTTCCAAGTCATCTGTCACATCGTTGTTCGGAGCTTCGCCGTCGGTTATTACGGTGTCTTCGCCGTTTTCGTCCTCCGGAATGTCCTCCTCGTGTTCCACCTTCGTCACCGACGCGATTGCGTCGTCGCCTTTCAGGTTGATCAAGCGGACGCCTTGCGTGGCGCGGCCCATCACGCGGAGCTCGCTCACCGCAATGCGGATAACGATACCCGATTTATTGATGATCATCAGGTCGTCATCGTTGGTGACGTCCTTGATGGCTACCAATTGTCCGGTTTTGTCGGTGACGTTCAGGGTTTTCACACCTTTGCCACCCCGGTTGGTTACCCGATAGTCCTCAATATCCGTACGCTTGCCGTATCCTTTTTCCGATACAACCAGCACGCTCACCTCCGGACTATCAACACTAATCATGCCAACTACCTCGTCATCGGGGCCCGCCAGCGTGATGCCGCGCACACCCGTAGCGGTACGGCCCATCGGACGCACGGTCGACTCATTAAAGCGGATCGCCCGTCCCGACTTCAGCGCCATGACGATTTCGCTGTTGCCGGTAGTCAGGTTGGCCTCCAGCAGCTGGTCGCCTTCGTTGATATTGATGGCGTTGATGCCATTGGCACGTGGACGCGAGTACGCCTCCAGCGAGGTTTTCTTGATCGTTCCTTTCTTCGTGCACATGATGATGAAGTTGTTCTCCAGGTACTCCTTGTCCTTGAGGTTCTTCACCTTGATATACGCTTTGATTTTTTCCTCTTTGGGGATATTAATGATGTTCTGGATGGCTCTTCCGCGCGAGGTGCGGCTTCCCTCCGGAATTTCGAAGGCACGCAGCCAGAAGCAACGCCCGGCCTCCGTGAAGAATAGCATGTAATTGTGCGCCGAAGCAATGATAATGTGCTCGGTGAAGTCTTCGTCGCGGGTATTGGTGCCTATCGAGCCTTTGCCGCCCCGGCCCTGGCGCCGGTATTCGGTCAGCGGGGTACGCTTGACATAGCTTTCGTGGGAGATCGTAATCACAATCTCTTCGTCCTCGATAAAGTCCTCGATGCGCATATCTTCGGCGGAATGCACGATAGTGGAACGGCGCTCGTCGCCATATTTCTCCTTCACTTCCACTAATTCATCCTTAATGATCTGCATGCGCAGGCTTTCGTCTTCCAATACGGATTTCAAGTACTCGATGGTTTTCATCAGTTCTGCGTACTCCTCGCGTATCTTGTCACGCTCCAGGCCGGTCAATCGGCGCAGTGTCATGTCGAGGATGGCCCGTGCCTGTATGTCGCTCAGGCCGAAACGTTCCATCAAGCCTGTGCGCGCCTCTTCGGGAGTTTCCGACGCACGGATGAGCTTGATAACTTCGTCGAGATGGTCGAGCGCGATAAGGTAGCCCTGTAGGATATGTGCGCGTTTTTCGGCCTCGGCGAGTTCAAAACGCGTCCGCCGGATAACGACCTCGTGGCGGTGTTCCACGAAGTGGTGGATCATGTCCTTCAGATTCAGCAACATCGGACGCCCGTGGACGAGCGCGATGTTATTGACGCTGAATGAAGTCTGCAACGCGGTGTATTTAAACAGGTTATTTAGCACGATTGACGCATTCGCCTCGCGCTTAATGTCGTACACGATGCGCATCCCGTGCCGGTCTGATTCATCGCGGATATTGGAAATGCCTTCGATTTTCTTTTCGTTGACCAGCTCAGCGGTCCGTTTGATCATCTCCGATTTGTTTACCTGGTAGGGGATTTCGGTAACGATAATCGACTCGCGGCCCTTGTTTTCCTCAATCTCTGCCGCGGCACGCATCACCACCCGTCCTCTGCCGGTATGGAAAGCTTCCTGTACGCCAGCGTGTCCGTAGATGACACCTCCGGTCGGGAAATCCGGCGCTTTGATGTGCTGCATGAGCTCAGCGATTTCGATATCGCGGTTGTCGATGTAGGCAATCGTGCCGTCGACGACTTCGGACAGGTTGTGGGGCGCCATGTTAGTCGCCATACCCACGGCAATACCGGATGCGCCGTTGACCAGCAGGTTGGGAATACGTGTCGGCAACACTGTAGGTTCTTCCAGCGAGTCGTCAAAGTTCAGCTGGTAGTCTACCGTATTCTTATTGATGTCGGAAAGAAGTTCCTCTGCGATCTTTTTCAGCCGGGCCTCCGTATACCGCATCGCTGCCGGCGGGTCGCCGTCTACCGAGCCGTAGTTGCCCTGCCCGTCGACGAGGGGGTAGCGCAAGCTCCAGTCCTGCGCCATACGGACCATGGTGTCGTAGACCGAGCTGTCGCCGTGCGGGTGGTATTTTCCCAGTACGTCACCCACGATACGAGCGGATTTTTTATACGGTTTGCCACTGGTGACGCCCAAGTCGAGCATGCCATACAGTACACGGCGATGCACGGGCTTTAGCCCATCGCGTGCGTCTGGCAATGCCCGGGATACAATGACTGACATGGAGTAGTCAATGTACGCGGACTTCATCTGGTCTTCTATGTTGATAGGGATAATCCGGTCGTGTGCCGGAACGAGGTTGTTGTCGTTTTCTGTCTCTTCAGCCATATTTTGTGTTGTTCACGGATAAAACTGTCCGTGCGAAAATAATACATATTCTGTGCTTGCGAAATTAAGAAATTTTTAGGTCACTTACGAATGTTTTTTATGCGGCGGCGGTACCCTAAATCGCTGGTTTATCGTGTGGCGGGCATACGGATATGGCTGCTACAAGGATGTGGTTTTGGTGTTTTGCGCCCGACCAAATTCGGAGCCATCAAGCGGGGTGCTGTGCCGGGTTGCCGGGGTCGGCGCGGAGGGAACGCCGGATTGGGATCCTGCACACGGGCAGGGACCGCAAGGGTGGCAGCTTCTTTGGTATTCGGTTACATTAGGCGCGTGGCCTATTTTTGGGGAAATGATACGGAAATAACTTAGCTTTGCGGTATGACAGAGAGTGTTGAGCAACAACAGAAGCTAACGCGGCGCCGGAGTATGGTGTCTTTTGTAGCTAGGTTCGCCTTATGCGTGGCGGTCACGTATTCCTTTGTCGCCTTTCGCGATTTTTACGGTGCGAACAGCAAGATCCGGGAAATTGCGTATGCGCTCAATACCTTTCTCACGGGCAGTATCCTGATTTCGATCGGCAAGTGGCTGGTGATTTCTTGGTATTCGCGGCGTACGAAGAAAAACAATCGGGTTCGCGGCAATTTTGTGCTGGGCGTCAGTCAGATTGCCGGTATCGCGACGGTGGTATTCGCAGTCATTGCCGTCATGCTCGCCTTGGGCATCAATCCCAAAGAGTTTCTGACGAGCATTACCATCGTGGCCATGGCCATCGCCTTACTCTTTCGCGACTACATCACGAATATGATCAGCGGCCTGCTCATTATGTTCTCCGACCGGTTCACAATCGGTGACAACATCAAAATCGGTGAGTACGAAGGGCGGATACTGGACATCACGCTGGTGAATATCGAGGTGAAGAATGAGGACGACGACATTGTGCTGATTCCGAATAATACGGCTTTTACGGCGAATATCATCAACCAATCGCTTCACAACTCGCGCAAGGTGACGGTAGAGTTCCAGTTGCCCCTGGCGCAGGCCCATGACCAAGGCGCGCTAGACCAGCGTTTCCAAGCCTTGTTTGCCCGGTACGAAGCGAGTGTGGTAGCGGGAAGCTATCGGATGCGTTTGCTGGAGATCGACAAGGAGTCTGTCCACTATAAGGTGCAAGTGCAGATTCACTCGCGGGGAAGCCTCAAGAAGCAGCAGGCGCGCGACGCCATATTGGCCGAGGTGCTCGCCCACAGCGCGCAGACGGCAATGCCCGTCAAATCTTCCTAACCTTAATGCCTTTGACAAAGTGATGGCTCCCTTTTTCCAAAATTAGGTCGGCGCGAAACCGGGTGGGGAGGATGTTTTGCATCAGGTTAGGCTTGTTGATTTCGTTCCAGATATCGATAGCCATCGTCCGCGACTCTTCTTCGGACAGGTCGGCATAGCGGTGAAAATAGGAGTCGGGATTTTGAAATGCCGTTTGCCGGAGCCATTCGAAGCGTTTAATATACCATTCCAGCAGATTTTTGTGGCTGGCATCCACATAAATCGAATAATCAAAAAAGTCAGATACGAATACCCTGGGCCCGTGGTGCTTTCCGGATAAGTTGACCTGCAAAACATTGATGCCTTCGACGATCAGTACGTCAGGGCGAGTCACCCATTGTATCTCGTCCGGAATAATATCGTACGAGAGGTGGGAATACACCGGTGCCGGCACGCGAGGCTTGCCCGACTTGATGGCCGCCAGAAAGTTGAGCAGTTTGCGCGTGTCATAACTTTCGGGGAATCCCTTGCGATTGAGGATGCCGCGCTCTTCCAGGTAGCTGTTGGGGTGCAGGAACCCGTCGGTGGTTACCAGTTCTACCTTGGGGTTGCCGTTTGACAGGGACAATACGCGTTGCAATACCCGGGCGGTGGTACTTTTGCCCGCCGCCACGCTTCCGGCGATACCGATGATGAAAGGCAGCCGTGCCGTATCGTTGTGAAAAAACGCATCAATGCGTTTGTGGGTCTTTTGGTGGTACTCGATGTGGATCTGCAGCAAGCGACACAGCGGGAAATAGATGTCCTCAATTTCCTCCATCGTCAGCGGCTCGTTGAGCGCATGCAGTTTGGCCAGGTCGCCCACGGCTATCGGTTGGGACCCGAAGCCGTTCAGCTGCTTCCAAGCCGCTTTTGACATGCTCCTAAACGGCGAATAGTTTACTGGATCCATTGGCGATCTGTTCGTGAATGTCCGCGATGAACGGGCAAATATACTAGCTTCGGCTAAAAAGAAGGCTTCCTGCCCGATTTTTTGCTAGCTGGGATAGGAGGGCGGTCAAAATCGGCTCGCCGGTACCTTGCCCTACGCCGGCTATGCGGCAACGCCTTGCCCGGTTTTCCGTTAGTCCTCGCTGTTGGCGAGTCCGCAAATGATAAGTTTGCCCGTAGCCGGGTTGGTGGCCAGCGGGATGTTGTATAAGTCGCTGATCCGCATGAGCATCTGGATGTCCGGTTCGTGGGGGTGCTTGCCCAGAGGATCGCGGAAGAAGACGATGGCGTCGAGCTTGCCCTCGGCAGCCATGGCGGCGATCTGGGCGTCCCCGCCCCGCGGGCCGCTCAGCTTAAGTTCGACTTCGAGACCGGTTTGCTGGACGTACGCGCCCGTCGTGCCGGTGGCCACCAGCTTGGCGGTGCGCAGTTGGTCGAGGTGGTCTTTGATGAAAGCGACCATTTCGGGTTTTTTGCCGTCGTGGGCGATAATCGCAATGGTTTTAAGGCGTGTCATTATTGTTGTTATGTGTTTTAGGTGCTTTGGACAGAAAGCTCCAAGGGCTTCGGGCCTGCTGGCCTTCCCGCTTTTTTTCCTTCAGGAGCCATGCGACCAGCTCATCGAGTTTGTCGTTATTCAGGCTCACCATGCGGTCGCCAAGGGCCACGAGCTTTTTAATATTGGCGGGCGAGGCGGCGTCCAGCCCTTGGTTGACGCTGTGTAGGTCGCTCGGCTCGATCCGGATGTACTGGTGCGATTTGCGGACGGATTCATACAGTCGCTTGAGGAAAAAGTCGCTGCTCTCGGCCGCGCCGCTCATCATGATGTCGACCAATGCCGGTCCGATGGAAATGGCCTTCTTTTTCTTGAAATATTCGTAGTCGTATGCTTTGCGCGAGCGCCCGGTGCCCAAGGATATAAGGGTAATGTCGTCTACACGTGTTTCGTTGAATGCCTTGGTGACTTCGACCAGCGCGCTCATGGAAGGGTTGGGTGCGAACACCCCGCCGTCCAATAGGGGATAGCGTGTGCCTGCCAGGGAATAGACCTCGGCCACGCTGAGGTAAGTAGGTGCGGCGGCGGTAGCCCGGCATACGTCGCGCACATGGAAATCCCGGACATCGCCTCGCGTGATGGCGTTTTGCTGGCGAAAGAAATGCGTCTTCCTTAGCTCGATGTTATAGGCGGGGATGATGCACGGCTTGATCAGTTCGCTGAGTTTCGTGTCCTCAAAGTAATCGTGGAGGACATTTTCGAGCGTTGCGGCATTATACCGTTCGCTGACCAGCCCAAAACTCGCCAGCAGCCGGCGAAAGCGGCTGCTTTTGAAGATGTCGCTCCCATGGGCGAGGTATAAATTGAGCGCTTCTTCGGCGGTAAACCGCGGCCGGGTCGGGTTTGCCTTGTCGGGACAGAGCAGCAGGGAGATGAGGATGCCGCCGGTGCTGGTGCCTGCGAAGAAATCGAAATAGTCGGCGATAGCCGCCTGCGGGTCGCCACTTTCGCGCTTGAGCTTGCGCTCCAGCGCTGCGAGTGCCATGCCGGGGATGATGCCCCTGATGCCGCCACCGTCTATCGAAAGGATTTTCTTCATGGTTGTGCGGTAAAAATAGAACTTTTTTATGAATGGCATTGGTAGGGGGCGTTAAATAAACGGTGCCCTGCCTGATGTGGCCCGTAGATCCGAATTAAACCCACCGATATGTTGGCTACTCGTGAATTATTCCTATTTTTGCGCACGTACATTACCTTTCATTTTTTTAACGCTTTGCAATTGAAAACACAGGATTTAACCACCGTAGAGACCGCCAAGGAGCTTGGCTTGTTGGCCGAAGAGTTCGACCGCATTCAGGAAATTCTGGGCCGCGTGCCCAATTTCACGGAGTTGTCTATTTTCTCGGTGATGTGGAGCGAGCACTGCTCCTATAAAAACTCCATCGTGTGGTTAAAAACCCTTCCCAAGGAAGGGCCGCATATGCTGGCCGCGGCTGGCGAGGAGAACGCTGGCTTGGTCGATATCGGCGATGGCCTAGGCTGTGCCTTTAAAATTGAGTCGCACAACCACCCCTCGGCCCTGGAGCCGTACCAAGGCGCGGCAACGGGCGTTGGCGGTATCAACCGGGATATTTTCACCATGGGCGCACGCCCGATCGCACAGCTCAATTCCTTACGGTTTGGCGATATCAACCATCCCCGCACCCAATGGCTTATTAAAGGCGTGGTCAAGGGAATTGGCGACTATGGCAATGCCTTCGGGATTCCCACGGTGGGTGGTGAGGTGTTTTTTGACGATTGCTATCAAGTCAATCCGTTGGTAAACGCGATGTCCGCTGGTATTGTTAAGGCAGGAGAAACCGTATCGGCTACGTCCTACGGCGTCGGCAACCCGGTTTACATCGTGGGCTCGGCCACGGGCAAGGACGGCATCCATGGCGCGGCTTTTGCGTCAAAGGACATTACGGAAGATTCCATCAATGACTTGCCCGCCGTACAGGTGGGTGATCCTTTCCAAGAGAAACTCCTGTTGGAAGCTACCTTGGAAGTTATCCAAACAGGAGCGGTCGTCGGCATGCAGGACATGGGTGCCGCCGGCATCATCTGTTCCAACTCGGAAATGTCGGCCAAAGGCGAGCACGGCATGCGTATCGACTTAGATAAGGTGCCCACACGACAGCCCAATATGAAGCCGTACGAAATCCTGCTTTCTGAATCGCAGGAGCGGATGCTGATTGTGGTGGAGAAAGGCCGGGAGGCTGAGGTAGAGGCCGTATTTGAGAAATGGGACCTGAACTGTGCCATTATCGGTGAGGTGACGGATACCCAGCGGCTGGAATACTACATGGGCGGCGAATTGGTCGCTGATGTGCCTGCAGATGATCTGGTGCTGGGCGGCGGCGCACCGGTATACCATCGCGAGTACAAAGAACCTGCTTATTTCCAAGCATACAAGAAATTCAATATCGCGGACGTGGAAGAGCCCGCCGACCTGCGCGAAGTGGGACGGCACTTGCTGTCGCATCCGAATATCGCCTCTAAACGCTGGGTGACGCAGCAGTACGACTCCATGGTCGGTGTGGCCAACATGACGGCAAACCGTCCGAGTGATGCGGCAATCGTAGCGATCAAGGGCACGCAGAAAGCCATCGCACTGACCGTGGATTGCAACGCACGCTACGTCAATGCCGATCCGCAAGTGGGTTGTGCCATTGCGGTGGCCGAAGCCGCGCGCAACATTACCTGCGCGGGTGGCGAGCCCTCGGCGATTACGAACTGCCTCAACTTTGGCAATCCTTACATTCCGGAAGTGTACTGGCAGTTCGTTCATGCCATCAAAGGGATGAGCGAAGCCTGCTTGAAGTTTGAAACGCCCGTGACGGGCGGCAACGTTAGCTTCTACAACCAGTCGAGCGATGGCGGATCGGTATTCCCGACACCGACGATCGGGATGCTCGGCGTACTGGAAGACGCTTCGAATGTGATGACGCTCGACTTTAAGAACGAAGGGGATGTCATTTACCTCATTGGCGAGTCAAAAAACGATATCGCATCGTCTGAATATTTGGTGTCTTACCATAAAATCAAGGAGTCGCCGGCACCTTATTTTGATCTGGAAAAGGAATATGACACGCATCAAATCGTTAAGCAGCTGATTCGTGAGCGTTTGGTGGAGTCGGTGCACGACGTGTCAGACGGTGGTTTATATGTTGCCCTAGCCGAGTCGGCCATGGCAGGAAAGCGTGGTTTTGCGATCGATACGGACAGTGAAATCCGTAAGGATGCCTTCTTGTTTGGCGAAGCGCAGGGCCGGATCGTAGTCTCTGTGAAGCCCGAACAGCAAGAAGCGTTCGTGGAGTTGCTGGCGTCGTCCGATATCGAGTTTTCATTGCTTGGCGCGGTGACTAAGAACGGATTTGTCGTGGATGGTGAGACGTGGGATGCCGTTGCCCAGGCAACCGAGGTTTACGAAAGTGTGTTGCCGAACCTATTAGGCGAATAGCGAACGCTACTACACGGCGGAAAATCGTTTTCCGTCACGGTATATCCCGGAGAGAAGAAATTCTTTCCGGGTTTTTTGTTTTTATCCCTCCAGCTGTGCTTATCAGCAAATAGCGCTTAGCGCGAGTTTTCCTACCTGCCTGCACGCGGAAAACGCGTGCCTCGAAGAACCGACATCTTATCTGACGAAACTACTGGACAAAACATGAATGTGGCGTGAGTTAAACGTGACGAGAGTTGCAAACTCGTGCCGAAGGAGAAAAATCAACGAAAAATGTTGATTGTTGTTGTTTTGTTCTGATTTTTCGTTGATTTTTTTTATGGTTTTAGGTTTTGTTCTGTATTAATGGGTAATTATTTCAAAATTATTCAATTTATCGAGTATATTTTAATAATTGTAGATATCTATAATGGATTTTTGTTTTATAATATCGTATTAAACTAAGTTTATGTAGTGTTTTTACATAAAAATAGATGTTAAATTGAATTTTTTGAATAAAAAGTAGTGATTGTTTAAAATATTTATACACTTTTGTATTGAACATTGGTATAATTTCAATTTTTAAACTCATTTTCAACCAAAAATTCATTTTATGGAAACAAAAAAATCAATCTTGCCTTTTTTGCTGCTGCTATCCGTCGCATTTCTGGCATTTTTCTTCCCATCGTTGCCCAGTGGCGAAGAAACAGAAATCGACGGGGCAGACGTTGCCTGGATGCTTGCCGCGACAGCCTTGGTGTTAATCATGACGCCGGGGCTGGCTTTTTTTTACGGTGGCATGGTCAAAAAGAAGAACGTCATCTCAACGATGTTCCAAAGCTTTATTTGTATGGCCGTGGTTGCGGTCATGTGGGTGGTGTTCGGTTTTAGTCTCGTCTTTGGCGAGTCTGTCGGCGGCATTATCGGCAATCCCGCCACCTTCTTTATGTTTGAAGGTGTGGTAGGGGGACCCAACTGGGAGGGGGCGCCGACGATTCCTTTCGCTTTGTTCGCGATGTACCAGCTCAAGTTTGCGATCATCACGCCGGCACTGATCACAGGTGCTTTCGCTGAGCGGATCCGGTTTAAGTCGTACATCCTGTTCATCGTGTTGTTTTTCATCTTTATTTACGCGCCTTTGGCCCACGCCACCTGGCATCCTGACGGCGTATTGGCCGGGATGGGCGTGTTAGACTTCGCGGGCGGTACGGTCGTGCACATGTCGGCCGGCGTTACGGCTTTGGCATCGGCGCTGTATCTCAAACGCGGTAACGACGCCAGCGGATCAAACCCGGCGCGGGTAACCTATGTCATCCTGGGTACAGGTTTGCTATGGTTCGGTTGGTTTGGATTCAACGCGGGCTCGGCGTTCGGCGCTAACGGCCTAGCGGCATCGGCCCTGGCTACCACGAGTACGGCATCCGGTGCCGCGGCGCTGGCCTGGATTTTCTTCGACGCGGCACGCGGCAAGAAGCCCACCGCCGTGGGCGTGTGTATCGGCGTAGTCGTCGGCTTGGTGGCCATTACACCCGCTGCCGGATTCGTTACCGTTAGCCATTCCCTCATTATCGGCGTCGTGGCGGCCATTATCAGCCGGCTCGTTGTCGAGTGGCGGACGCGTTCAGGTGTGGATGATACGCTTGACGTATTTCCTAGCCATGGTGTAGGCGGGATGGTCGGTATGGTGCTGACAGGCGTATTTGCAACGCATACGATCAATGACGCAGTGGCTACGGATGGGCTGTTTTTCGGTGAAACGGGTTTGTTTGTTGCTCATATAATCGGCTTGGTAGGCGCGGTAGCCTTCACCTTCCTGATGGCACTAGCCCTGCTTAAACTAACCGACTTGGTCATCCGGTTGCGGGTGACGCCCGACGAGGAGGAGCGTGGTTTGGATATCACCCAACACGGCGAGACCCTCTAGTGAACAGTTTTATAGGTTGGGCGGGAGTAGCGCTGGCGCAATCGCCTGCACTACCCCGAACGCAACCCATGTTTAACCGCTTTGGTTAAGTAGGTCTGGAAAACTACGCTTAACGCAAAGCCAACTAATGAATACAAAGATGAAAAATTTTTTTGTGCTGGGAAGCCTCTTGTTGTTGGGCGCCCCAGCGATGGGACAGGATTTGGGCTTGTCGATTTCGGGATCGGTCGATGCCTATTATAAATACGGCCTTTCCGGATACCGGGACGAAAGCGGGATGAGCAACATCCGTACGGCATTTGCCAACGAACAGAATTCCGTTTCCCTGGGTATGATCAACCTAATTGTGGGGAAAACGGTGGGGAAAGCTTCTTTTGTCGGCGATGTATCCTTCGGTCCGCGCGGCCAGTACCAGTCCCTGCTGAACGGGGATGACGGCAACTCGTTCAATATACAGAACCTGTATATGAACTACGCATTTTCCGAAAAGTTCTCGATGACGGCGGGTTTTATGGGTACGTTTATCGGGTATGAGGTCATCTCGCCCGTCAGCAACTTCCATTATTCAACGTCCTACCTGTTTTCGGCAGGTCCGTTTCAGAATGCCGGCATCAAGGCGACCTACGCGTTTTCGGATCGGGTGTCGCTGATGGCAGGTTTATTTAACGACTGGAATGCGTACCAGGATTTTGACGGCGTGTCGGATTTCGGCGCACAGCTGGCGGTATCGCCGGTAGACGGCTGGGATGCGTATGTCAATTTCCTGACGGGCTCGACGGGTACGATCGTGGATTTAACCACGGCATACCAAGTGTCGGACGCGGTTAAAGTCGGGCTAAACGCAGCTGATTTCTCGGACGCCGGGTCTGACGAAGGCGGCTATGCAGGCGGTGCGCTGTACCTCGAGTACGGCTTCTCCGACCGCCTTGCATTCGGGGCAAGAGGTGAGTATTACGCGGAAAAGGAAGCAGGTTGGGCTTTCGTGGAGGGCGGCGAGTCCGTTGTGGGCGTCACGATATCGGCGCATACCAAGGCCGGGCCCCTTACCGTAATTCCCGAATTCCGGATCGATAACGGGTCGCAGCCCATGTTTTTCAAAAATATGGATCTGGGTACGACGAAAAGCACGTCGCAATTTTCACTAGCGCTCGTCTACGCTTTCTAAGCGGAGCCTAAAGCTGTCTGCTCTATTTCGAAAGCACCGAACAGGACCATCGCCTGTTCGGTGCTTTCTTTTCGTTCGTGCGGTGGGCCCCACCGCTTTGTCAGCCCCAGTCGAAATATTTCTGCCATCCTGTCGCATTCCGGGCCAATGGAACATTTGTTGGTCAGGAGATCATGGATAATAAATACTACTAAAAACACATTAAATAAACCAGATAGCTATGGCAACAACACAAGCAAACTTGTCGGAAACGGGCAATATTTCGATCCATACCGAGAATATATTCCCCGTCATCAAGAAGTTTTTGTATTCGGATAATGAAATTTTCCTGCGCGAGCTGGTGGCCAATGCCGTGGACGCCACGCAAAAGATTAAGCGCCTTTCCTCGCTGGGGCAATTTTCCGGCGAACTGTCCGATCTGACGGTAGACGTGTCCTTTGACGAAAAAGCCAAAACGATCACGATTTCAGACCGGGGCATCGGCATGACTGCCGAAGAAATCAAGAAATACATCAACCAGATCGCGTTTTCGGGCGCGACCGAGTTTGTCGAGAAATTTAAGGAAGCCAAAGATGCCAATGAAATTATCGGCAAGTTTGGTCTTGGTTTCTATTCCGCCTTTATGGTGGCAGATACCGTAGAGATTCAGAGCCTCTCGTACCAAGAGGGAGCCACGCCGGCCCGTTGGGTGTGTGACGGAAGCACGGCCTACGAGATCAGCGAGGGTACCCGCACCGAGCGCGGTACCGATATCATCCTGCATATCAACAGTGATTCGGAAGAGTTCTTGGATAAGTCCAGGCTCCAAGATATCCTGGACAAGTATGGAAAATTCCTGCCTATTCCCATCCGTTTCGGAACGCGCACGACGAGTGAGCCGGACGGCGAGGACGAAGAGGGCAAACCGAAATACAAGTCGGTGGAGGTAGACAACATCATCAACAATACCCACCCCGCCTGGACCAAGGCACCTTCCGAACTGACCGACGAGGACTATCTGGCGTTCTACCGCGAGCTCTATCCGTACTCCATGGATGAGCCGCTTTTCTGGATTCACCTCAATGTGGATTATCCGTTTAACCTGACGGGAATTCTCTATTTCCCGAAACTCAAGAACGATTTCGAGGTACAGCGCAACAAGATCAAGCTGTATTCGCGCCAAGTGTTTATCACCGACGAGGTGAAGGATATCGTCCCCGAATTCCTGATGCTGCTGCATGGCGTGATCGACTCGCCGGATATTCCGCTGAACGTGTCGCGGAGTTTTCTGCAGGCCGATAGCAACGTGAAGAAAATCAATACCTACATCACCAAGAAAGTGGGTGATAAGCTGGCGGAGATCTTTAAAGCCGACCGTAAAGGATTTGAGGAAAAATGGAAAAACATCGGGCTGTTCGTTAAGTACGGCATGCTCAGCGATGATAAATTCGCTGAGAAAGCGACCGATTTCTGCCTGCTCCAGAATACCGAAGGCGAGTTTTATACCGCGAAGGAATACGCCGCCAACGTGAAAGACATCCAACAGGATAAGGACGGCAATGTGGTGTACCTCTACACGAGCGATGCCGCACAGCAAGACAGCTATATCGCTACGGCAAAAGGCAAAGGCTATGACGTACTTGTCCTCGATTCGCCCATCGACAGCCATTTTGTGGCCTACCTGGAGCAAAAGAACGAAAAAACGCAGCTGAAGCGCGTGGATGCGGACGTGATCGACAAGCTGATCCAAAAAGAAGAGACCAAAACGCTGGAGCTTACTGAAGAGGAAAGCAAGCAGGCGGTTTCCGTCTTCGAGAAAGCGATCAGCAAGGATAACATGAAAGTGGAAGTAGAGGCTCTCAGCGCGGACGAATTGCCGGTAACGGTGACCGTCGACGAGTTTATGCGGCGCATGAAGGACATGGCGCAGACGGGCGGCGGAATGAGCTTCTACGGCACGATGCCCGACAACTACAAGGTGACCGTAAACGGAAACCACCCGCTCATTAAACGGATCGCGACGGGCGAAAACGAGGAAGAGAAGGAACAACTGGCCAAGCAAGCCTTCGATTTGGCAATGCTCTCGCGCGGCTTGCTCACTGGCGCTGAACTGACTAACTTCGTCAAGCGCAGTGTCAACATGATCGGGTAGCCGAACCCCAACCTGACGGGTTTCGCAAACCTGTCAGGTTTGATGTTTTTTTAGTTGCTACATATTGGTTTAATTGTTATTTTTGCACAATAATAAACGGTAGGTATAGCTCAGTTGGTTAGAGCACTAGATTGTGGTTCTAGGGGTCGTGGGTTCGAGTCCCATTACTTACCCGCAAAGCGAAGATGAAAGTCTTCGCTTTTTTTATGCGCTGTTATGATCGCTGGGCCGATGTCGCCGCGGGCCTGCTTAACAGGATACTGGGACTTGTATCGGGTTCAAAAACCAATTATTGATCGGCAATCCTTTTTTAACGGTTTCGGGATAAAGAACGGTAAGCTATTGGAAACAAGATCAAGCCCCAACGGGGCGATATCACGCAAAGGAGGGAGCAGCCCACCGTATTCCGATGCGACAGGGGAGAGGTAGCGAAATTTAACCTCAACGGATTGCCTGCCAGGCTTCGCTCCAATCCGATTTTTTGTGCGCGCACTTGCTCAATGATGCGTTTGCCCTCCGATTTTTCACCTAACTTGCCGGTCATGTTGTGCATTTTTTTACATTTGCCCCCACACCCAGGTCGGCGATAACCGAACGGTGGACGATAACCCTTGATATGATCCCTCTCACTACCACAGCAAACCGACTTGCCGAGCAAGTTTTTACCCAAGCGCAAGCCTTGTTTTTCCAAGCTACCGATCCAGGCAAGGCTAGGGTATTGCAGGCTAAGATCGATAACCTGACCTATTTGTCGCGCAAAGACCTGATGAACCTCTACCGTGCCGTACGCCAAGTGGAGCAGGCGGGTGTGCCCGGCATTTTTGTCGAAGCGGGCTGTGCCTTGGGTGGTTCTTCCATCGCTATTGGCACGGCGAAGGCCAACGAGCGGCCATTTCGCGTGTACGATGCATTTGGCATGATTCCGCCGCCTTCGGCGAAAGACGATGCCGATGTGCATGCGCGCTACGAAGAAATCAAAAGCGGACAGTCTAAAGGATTGGGCGATGATACATATTACGGGTACGTCGAAAACCTGCAGGAGGTCGTGGCTTCCAACTTGGCCCGCTACGGCGTACCGGTAGATGAGCATAGTATCCGCCTGATCAAGGGCTATTTTGAGGATACGCTCTACATCACCGAGCCCGTGGCGTTTGCCCATATCGACTGCGATTGGTATGCATCCGTTATGACCTGCCTCTTGCAGCTTGCGCCCAACCTATCGCCAGGTGGGGTGATGGTGTTTGATGATTACTCGGACTGGTCGGGATGCCGCGTGGCGGTAGACGAATATTTTCGCGATAAAGACGGGTATCACCTCGCCATGAAAGGGCGGAAACTCCATGTAACCAAGGCTTAGGGCACCGCAAACGGCGAAGGTGGCTGGCGTGGGCTAGGGCAAGCTACGGTGTGCACATACGTTTATGGATCTGAAATTCAACGAGGTGCGATGCAGTCGCACCGCTCGTTATATCCTCGCTACCATCGAGGACGGGATTACTTTTTTATTTTAATCGTCCCGCTTATTCATAATCGTCGTTTGTTTTCGGCATTATCCGATGCGTGAATGACCTCATCATCTTCGGTTCATGATTTCGCACTGCTCGATTTATACCGTAGCAGGGCACGGCGAGCCGTACCTCATTTCTTCGCGAAGGGCGTGCAAACAACCCGGCGTTTTCTTTGTATTTTAGCTAAGCAAAAGTACGTCGCATTATGGAACTATTACCCGAATATGATGATTTGATGAACGCCCTGGTGGCGATACTCTGCGGCAGCATGGTGGGAGCGGAGCGGGAGATCAAAAACAAAGCGGCTGGGCTCCGCACGGTGGTGCTGATATGCTTGGGGGCAGCGGTATTCACGATGATGTCCGGATTCGGGACGACGAGTGACGACCGTATAGCTGCCAACATCATTACGGGTATCGGTTTCATCGGAGCCGGGGTCATCTTCAAAGGCAAAGTTTCCGTGCAGGGTCTGACCACCGCGGCGGTGATCTGGATTGCGGCCGGTATCGGCATGGTAGCGGGTAGCGGTTATTACCAGTTGGCTTTCATGCTGACGGTCTGTACACTGCTGATCCTTACGGTATTTAGCCGCCTGGAAGTGTTCTTTGCGAACAATTACTGGACCTCGAGCCTTTCGGTGACCTTTGAAAGCACGGACCTCCAGAATTTTGCTGACCTGCAGCAATTGGCCGAGGAATATGGTGTGCGCACCAAGCGCAAAACCATCAGCAAAAGCAACGGCAGGCTGTCGCTGGTGATCGAAGTGAGCGGCAAGCGGCGCAACATCTCCGAATTTAATGACGCCCTGATGCGGAAGCCTACCGTAAAGGAGTTTTTCTACAGTTAGTTTTTAGCACAACAAAAAAGACCCGCGACACATGCCGCAGGTCTTTTGCGTTTTGCCCTTCCGGGGAAGGGGCTAGTTGTTAATAAATACCGATGTAGTACTGATCCGCGCCAGACGTGATGGCCGCGCCCTGTACGCCGTCTTTGCTGGTCGAGTTAACATCAAAAATGTAGATGTTGCCTTGTACGCCTACCGGCGAAAGGGCGATGTAGAACTTGCCATCGCGGACAACCGAGGACTGATACTGCTGCAGCCATAGGCCGGCAGGCGTGTTGAGGTCGATGGCCGTGCCGTTGTTCAGGTCAATGCGGGCCAGGCCCCATGCGGACGAGTACGTCGGTTCCCCATCGGGATTCACGCCGATTTGTACTTGATCCTCGCCGATTTTCTCGTAAGGCATGTAGCAAATCCCGTTTCCTGCATAGAAAAATCCGTTGCTGGACGTTTCCCGGCTTAATTTTTCGTGCAACCCGAATTTGAAGGAGGTGTATTGGCCATTCACGATTTTCACAATGTATGTTTCGCCGTTGGCAGACACCATTTGCAGGATTTCGCCTGCCTCGTTCGTGTGTTGTGTGGGCGTGCGGTAGCCGTTGGTTGAGCCCACGATGTCGTCGCGGGTGATGACCGTGGCGTTCGCCAGGCTGGGGTAATCCAGTACCAGGGTAAATGTTTTGTCGGTTTCCTGGTTCGTGCCGGTTACGGGGTCGAATTTGCTGACGGCTGCGCCGTAGTAAATTTTGTTTCCGGATACGACGGGCGCGTCAATACGCGTGATATTGTACCCTTCCTGGGCCAACGTGCCCGGCAGCACGACGTCGATGTCCTTGTTGAAGTTGGTGCCGAAATTCATCGCCTCCAAATCCAGGATGCCGAGGCTGGCCGTGATCTTGTGTTTCTGGTATTCGGTGTTGTTTGCGCCGGCATATTCCGCCGTTGACCGGATGTAATGTACTGACGCTGCGTTGTCGTTTAGCTTCGTCAGGCGGACAGCCGTAGCGCCCAGCGGTACCGAAGCGTCGAATGTCGCGATCTTGGTGTAGTTATCGCCGCCGTTATACGTGAATTTATCAATTTCGCCGACGGTATAGGTGAGGCTATAGATGGTCTTTCCATCATCCGAAGGAAAAATGCGGGACGTCCGCGCCGTACTCATCAGGTAGCCTTTGTTTGTGAAGGAAATAGCGCCGGTGCTGATGTCGGATAGTCCTTGCAGGTAGGTGCCCGAGATAGAACCCGAACCGCTGGCAAAGGAAAGCTGGAAGTCCCGTGTCTCTACCGGAACGTCGGGCCCGGCGTTATCATCCTTAGTACAGCCAGTTGCCAAAGCAACGACGCATGCGGCTGTGATCAATAGGCCTTTACGGCCGTTTTTATTCATGGTTTGTGTATTCATGTTGTTTATTTGTATGATGATTAATAAAGTGCGTACGTGATTTTGGCATAGAATGCCCGTCCGGGTTTTTGCAGCCCGAAGTTGTCAAAGATTTGCTGGTTGAATATGTTCTTGGCGTCCACGCTCAGTGTGATTGCCCGCGTGGGGAAGGTGTATGTGGCACCCACATCGTTGGCGTACTGCGTCGGAATCCGATCGAGATTGTTCCCGCCCACGTTTGCCCAGTTTCTCAAGAATCCTTCTACGTAGTTGACGTTGTAATAAATGGACGCGCGCGAGCCTGCCCGGAAAATGTTGTCCATATGGTAAGCAACATTCACGTTAAACTTGAACGCGGGTTCGTTGCGGATCTGCGTGCGGTAGAAGAGGTATGGCGCTCCGGTTTGGTCGAATTCCGTATTGAATAGGGAGCTGATTTTGGAGATCGTCACATTGGCGTCGATTGTGTTGGCATAGCTGTACATTATTTCGGCATCGATGCCCTTGGTTTCGACGTCTTCCAGGTTTTCAAAACGGGTGTCGTCGTTGTTGCCCGATTGGAGTCCTTCACGGATCATGCCTTGCGTATTGCGGTACAGCAGTGAGGCATTCATTTTGAGGGAATGCTTTTCCTTCACGTACGGTCCTACGCTGAGGCCCAGGTTCGCGTTGTAGCTGATCTCGGGCTTCAGTTCACCCGCGGGAGGCAGGAGGTTGTCCGCGACGTTCCCGAATATCTCGTTTGCGTTGGGCAGGCGGATGGCTTTTTCGCCCGATCCCAGTAGGTACAGGGTAGGGCGCAGGGCGTAGGACACTGCCATGCCGTATCCGCTGTGGTTACGGTTATTTTCGATTCGGTTTAACCCGTAATCTGGTGGGTTCGTGGCTATTTGGTACGGCTCCTTGGAGGTGGTTTTCTGTGCGTAATATTTATAAAATACGTTGGTGCGCAACTTCTGGTCAAACGCGAGGTTTTCGTAGGTTATTGACGTAATTCGCTTTTGTAAGTCGCGGGTATTCTCGAGCAATTGCAGTCCCAGCGGCTGCATATCGTCTTGCGTGCCACGGTTAAAGTTATTGTACAGGTAGTTTGCAAACAGGCGGTTGTTGCGATTAATTTCGTAGCCCAAGTTAATGCGTGTCACGAGCGTCTGGTCGCTATTTATCGCGGTACTCTTCGCGTTTCCGGATTCGGCGCCTGACGTGTAGGGCACGTAAGTGCCGTCAGGGTACGCCAACGGCATGCCCCGCCAGTCGTACATCCAACCTACGGTGTCGATCAGTTGGCGCTCCAAGTAGGCGTAGCTGGCGTCCACTCTGAGCGAAAGCCCGTCGAGCAGCAGATTTTGTTTCTCGTAACCTAGCGAGGCGACATTGCTATTACCACGGGTGTGGCGGTCGCCGTAGGGCTTGTTCATGGTGCGCCCATGCTGCACTTCTTTATAGTCGCGGGAGATGACGCCCCCAATCAGAAACCGGTCCGCCCATTTCACGTCGGTGTACCCCACGTTGACGCGGCCTCCGTACGAGCGGTAGGCATCGTGAAACCGCCGTGCCCGCTGGTTTAAGGTGGTTGCGCCCGTGTAATCCTTGAACGAAATGTTATCGCCCCAAACCTCGTAGTCGTTGTCGCTGTAATTATAAAAAGCGGAGGCGTCTACGCCGAATCCGTTGCCCTTGCGGAAACTGCCGGTCGTATTCCACTGATGCGTGTTGAAGGAGCCCATGGAGTAGGAGGTCGTCAGCGCGCGGCGCGACTTCTGTTTCTTCATTACGACGTTGATGGCACCGCCGAGGGCGTCTTCGGACAGGTAGCCGGGCACGACACCCTTGAATATTTCAATGCGCTCAATCAGTGCAGGCGGAATGCTGTTCAGCGAAAAGGCCGTGCCATAATTTGACGACGGTACGCCATCGATAAAGATTTTAACGGCATTTCCGGACAGCCCGTTGATGTTGTAATGGATGTGGGAACCCAGGCCGCCATCCTGACGGATGCGGACGCCCGCGCTTCGGTCCAACAGTTCGTTGGTGGTCAGGTTCCGCAATGAGGCTTCCCCCGTTTCGATGACAGCTACCGCAAAGCCACTGGTTTCCAGCTTGCGTTTTTCCGTTTCACCGAAAATTAAGACTTCATCGATTGCCGTCTCGCCTTTCAAACGTAAGGGGAGGTTTAGGGTGTGCCTGGTCCGGTCAATCAGTAATTCGCGCTCCAGCGGCTCGATCTCGAGTGACGAGATTAGCAAGCGGTGTTTGCCAAAGGGCACGTCCTGAAGCGTGTACTCTCCCTCTTCGTCCGATACCGCAATCAGCGTGGTGCCCGCCACCCTGATCGTCACGTGGCTCAGTGCGGATCCGTCTGCCGTGTGTACACGCCCGGATAGGGTAGCGGTTTGGGCGAATAACGTATAGGATAATAAAACCAGGAATAGGCTGCCGTAAATCTGTTTCATTCGTATGTTATGTCAATGGCACGGGATGCACGCAAGCGATTTTCCCCCGTCGCCGATTGCTTGCTGGATAAAAACCTTATTTTTATTTAGAACAAATCTAAATATATCTATATTTGGCAGCAAAGCTATTGTTCTGCCATGTTAAACGGTTTCAAAAAACGGAATAGTAGTTATAAAAAGCGGAAAAAATGACGTTTAAAGCTGGATTTCGTACGCCTATAGTGGCCCTGGACGCATCTTCAGGCCCGTATGCGGGTTCAGTGGTACACAATCGCGAGACTTCTTTTCAACTGCTGGTGGCTGACGACATGTTGCCTTTGGAGATCGCGCGTTGGCGTGGGGATGATGCTTTTGTTTTATCGGTGTACGTATTGGAAGGCGGATGTGTCCTTGTGGGAGCTGGCGAATCGGCGCAGAATTTGTCCGCGGGCGAGCATGTTCTTTACCGAGTGCCGATGCTTACGCCGGTCACGGTTGCGCCACACGCTGGAGCCGGTTTTGCGGCAGTCGTCTTTCAGTTTAGCGAGGCTTACCTGTTGCGGCATTGTCCGGAAAATTGTCCGAACCTGTGTCAATTGACCACCAGTCCCGCAGTTGCGGGTTTACAGGTGTTGGGGTCGGGTACGCCAGCATCCACGACCCATGAGCAACGTGCACTCGTGGATCAAATCTGCAGTGCGCCACTGCCCGAACACCTCAAAAGCGTATACCGCGACGTAAAGATCGCGGAGCTGCTCGTGCTCCAATTGGAGGAAATCCTCTATGGAACGAGGTCCAAATCAGAAGCCGGGCTGCGGGAACACGAGTTGCAGCGGGTCTATCGGGTCCGGGATATTTTGCGCAATGATCCCAGCCAATCCTACACGCTGCTCGGCTTGGCGCATGAGGTGGGTACCAATGACGCCACCCTGAAAAAGCACTTCAAGCAGGTGTTGAACTGTACGGTATTTGCCTACCTGACTTCCTGCCGGATGGCGAGGGCGAAGGAAATGCTAGTCGATGAACGAAAACCGATCGCCGAAATTGCCCAGTGCCTGGGCTATAAGCACGTGTCGCATTTCTCCGCTTCTTTTCGCAAGTATTACGGCAGTGCGCCGACGAAATTTCTGGAATCCGAATAACGCCAAAGCCAAAATTATTCTGCTCGCCGGCGCGGTACGCCCCGTACTGCCTGTGCTACCAAGGGGTCGTCGGGCCAAGCATGCTTGGGGTAGCGGCGCTTGAGTTCCTTCCGCACCTCGAAATAGGTTGAATGCCAAAAACTTTCCAAATCCGAGGTCACCTGTACCGGCTTGTATCCCGGCGACAGTAGATGGATGACGAGCGGCGTTTTCCCGCCGTTGACCCGGGGCGTCTGCAGCAATCCGAAAAGCTCTTGCAAGCGCACCGACAAAATCGGCGGTGCGGCATCCGGGAAGTACTGGATGCGGATGCGCGAGCCGCTGGGCACCGTGAAATGGCTGGGCGCTAGTTCTTCTAAAGCTTGCTGTCGATCGTAAGGCAGGGCATGGTAAAGGATGTCGCGAATAGGCAGCTGTTTCAGTTGCTCGGTTTTCTTTATCGTCGTCAGATAAGGTGCCAGCCAGCGCTCGGGGTGGGCCAGCAGCGCAGTCGTCGACACGTCGGGCCAGGCCGCTTCGGGCTGCCAGGCTCCCAAGCTCAAGATCCGGCATTGGAGCTGCGTGGCGTTTTCGTCAAACGCCAGGAGGCGTTGCCCGTCCTCGCGGATACCTTGGTACCAAGCTTGCTGTATTTTTTCGGGGTCGGGATTAGCCAGCGGGCGTTGGTCCACGCGAATGCTCCCTACGCGCGTGACGGTGGCTGCCTGGATTTCTTTGTGTTGCGAATCCCAGGCAATCGTTGTTTCCTGTGCCGTGAAGTGAGCCAGGTCACCTTGGTCAAGCGCGGCCGCCAAAAAGATGCGCCCGGTTCCCGAGCGGGCATCCAATAAGGCGACGGCGAGCCAGGGCTCATGCGCCAGCGCATCGGACGCGTCCATTTGCGCCATACGGCCATTGGCCAATTTATACATCCCGTTGGTACCGGATTGCAGTTGGGCGATTTGCCCCGGGTAGGCGTATGCCAGCAAGCGCCCCGACAGCTTGTTCGGCGAGCTTCCGTTATCTTCTTTCGCACCGATTAATTTACGGTACGATCGGGCGATGCGCTCGATGTTGTCAAAGCGTTTGCCCTGCGGGTGCTGGCCACGGTGCCTGCGGAGGGCATCGATCCGCAGATCGATATCCACCGTTCCGGCTTGATCCAGGGGATCGCGTTCGTCGAGCAGTGCGGCAATGTCCGTGGCCAAGCTAGCCCAGACGGGCTGGTGTTGGCTGCTGGCTAGCATGTGCGCGATCCGGGGGTGGCAGGGCAGGCCGTTCAGCCGCTTGCCGTGCGCCGTGATTTTATTTTCGTGCAGGGCGCCGATGGACTCCAATGTTTCTACGGCCTGGCTCACGCGCCCGGCGGGAGGGGGCGTCAGCCAGGGCAGGGTGCCGATATGGCTAATGCCCCATTGCGCCAAATCAAGCACGGTAGGGGCCAGGTCGGCGTCCAGTATTTCCGGTTTGCGGTAGGCGGCCAATTGGTGCTGGGTGGCCAGGGTCCACATCCGGTAACAGGTTCCCGCCGCCAAGCGGCCCGCGCGGCCGGCACGCTGGTCGGCCATGTCAAGGCTCACGCGAACCGTTTTCAGCCGCGAGAGACCAGAGGCGGGGTCAAAGGCCTGCGTGCGCGTATACCCCGAATCGACCACAATCCGGATGCCTTCAATGGTCAGGCTGGTTTCGGCGATGGCGGTGGCCAATACCACTTTGCGGCGCCCGGACGGATGCGGCGTGATTGCCTCCCGTTGTTCGCGGTGCGATAGCCGGCCGTACAAGGGGTGCACGGAAAACAGCGATGCATGGCCCAGTAAGGCTGCTTCGCATTTGCGGATTTCGGCCTCGCCAGGCAGAAAGGCCAGCACGTCGCCCGCTTGGGTGCGGGCAGCCTGTAAAATGGCACGTGCGCAGTCGGCTCCGATGTCATACGGATTCGCGTCGGCAGGCGCGTAGACCAAGTCGACGGGGAAAACCCGGCCTTGGCTTTCCAGGGCGGTAGCGCCCAGCATCTCCGCCAGTTGCTGGCTGTCCATCGTGGCCGACATCACCAGTAGGCGTAGGTCGGGACGCAACACTTCCTGTGTTTCCCGGCAGAGCAGCAAGGACACTTCGGTGTGGATGCGTCGCTCATGGAACTCGTCGAATATCACCAATCCAATACCCTCCAGCGCGTTGTCATCGTGTAGGATACGCGTTAGGATCCCTTCGGTAACGACTTCAATCCGTGTTTTTTTCGACACTTGCGTTTCAAAGCGGATGCGGTACCCGACGGTTTCACCGGTTTTTTCGCCGAGCAAGGAAGCCATGTGATGGGCGATGCTGCTGGCAGCCAGGCGGCGGGGTTCCAGCATGATGATTTTCTTGCCGGCGAGCCAGGGCTCGTCGAGAAGCAACAAAGGTAATAAGGTGCTCTTGCCCGCACCCGGGGGCGCGGAGAGCACCAACGTGTTCGCCGCCGATAACCGTTGTTTGATTTCCGGAACGACGGCCTGTATCGGTAATTCGATAGCGCTTAAATCGCGACTGGATGCCATAGTGCGCTAAAGTAGGGAATTTGGCGGAATGCTACTGTGTTCATCCAGCACGGAGCCCCTTTTGTGCTGCCGCGTACGTTTGCCTCTTCCGGTGCGATTCTACCCCAAAAAAGGTAGGGTATTTTCCTCGGTAAGCGTTTTTTTACAAACCGTGAATGCGCTACCGATGCCCGTATATCGTGTTATTGGGCTTAATTTTAAGGAGATTACTGTTTCGCAGGGCTTTTCTGCATGTACGAAAGGCAGAATTTTGTGTGCCGCGGATTTTGTTTTAACAATAAAACACCCTAATTTCAACGCAGAAATAAAAGATTAGACCACAATCAATGTCAATAAAGTTGTTGTTTGTCCCCCTGTTGCTGTTGGGGACAAGTACCGCGCAGACCTCATTTGAAGGATACACCCAGGATATTCCCGGTACAGAAGTTCAGTTTGCGATGGCGGCTATTCCCGCCGGCACCTATCAGCGGGGGAGCGAATCCGGTAATCCGGATGAGTATCCGGTGCATGACGTATCGCTGGATGCCTTTTGGATAGGTACCCACGAGGTGACTTGGGATTTGTTCGAATTATTCCTTTATAAAGCACATGAGCAAAATGCGACGGAAGGGGAAATTCCGGCCGAAGTAGACGCCATTACCCGGCCTACCAAGCCATATTTGGACATGACCTACGGAATGGGCAAGGAAAACCACCCCGCGCTCTCCATGACGCAGTTCAACGCCATTCAATTTTGCCGGTGGCTGTATGTCAAAACCGGGGTGTTCTACCGCTTGCCTACCGAGGCGGAGTGGGAGTACGCTTGCCGCGCGGGCACGACCACGGCATACAGCTTTGGCGACGATCCAGCTAGCCTGGATGACTATGCCTGGTACCGGGGCAATAGCGGTAACCGCACCCAACCGGTAGGGCAGAAGAAACCCAATCCTTGGGGGGTATATGACATGCACGGTAACGTCGCTGAATGGACCTTCGACCAGTATGCACCCGATACGTACGAACGCTACGCGGTGGCGGGCGCGGACAATCCGGTAGAAGTGCCCACTGAGTTGTACCCGAACGTGGTGCGGGGCGGTTCGTTTGAGGACGCGGCAGAAGCCCTGCGCTCCGCGGCGAGAGGTGCGTCGGATCCTTCGTGGAAGCAACTCGATCCGCAGATTCCCAAGAGCAATTGGTGGTTTCCCGAGGCACCCTTTGTCGGCATTCGCTTAGTGCGGCCAGCCGTCGCTCCATCCCCAGAAGAAATTGATGCTTACTACAATGTGAGCCCCATTGCGGATTACTAGCATACCGCAATGCGATAATTGTTGCAAACCAATAACAAACGAATAGAAAAGAAAACATGAAAAACGAGTTTCAACGTATTCCCAGGCGCGATTTCCTGAAGAAGTCAGCGGTTGTTGCTGGCGCTACGGCATTCACTACTTTGCCCTTCGGTGCCCATTCTAACGTCGACGACACGATCAAGGTGGCCTTGGTAGGTTGCGGAGGCCGCGGCACAGGCGCAGCTTTCGACGCGATCGCAGCGCATCCTCGCGTCAAAATCGTCGCTTTGGCTGACGCGTTTCGCGATGCAGTTGACAATGTTTACAAGGTGCTGTCGGAGCGCCATGCGGACCGCATTGATATCCCCGAGGACCACAAGTTCTCTGGATTCGAAGGGTACAAGCAGGCCATCGCATTAGCGGACGTCGTGTTGCTTTGTACGCCTCCGGGCTTCCGGCCGATGCAGTTTGAGGAAGCCGTGAAGCAAGGCAAGCACGTATTCATGGAGAAACCCGTAGCGGTGGACGTGCCCGGCGTGCGCAAGGTGTTGGCTGCGGCGGAATTAGCCAAGCAGAAGCGCCTCAATGTCGTGGTCGGGTTGCAACGCCGTTACCAAGCGGTGTACCGCGATACGATCCAACGTATTCAAGACGGTGCCATTGGCGACATCGTTTCCGGGCAAGTGTATTGGAATAGCGGCGGCGTTTGGGTTCGCCCGCGCACGGCTGGCCAAACAGAAATGGAATATCAGATGCGTAATTGGTACTACTTCAACTGGCTGTGCGGCGACCACATCGTGGAGCAACACGTGCACCAGATTGACGTAGCGAACTGGGTGAAAGGTGCGTATCCGGTATCATTCCAAGGAACGGGAAGCCGTGCCTGGCGTACCGGCAAGGAGCATGGCGAGATTTATGATAACCACGCCGTGGAGTTAACCTATGCGGATGGGTCGGTCATTTACAGCCAATGCCGTCACTTTGAGGGAACCTCTAACCGCGTGGATGAGACTTTCCAGGGTACAAACGGCCGGGTATTCCTGTCTGCGTCAAACGATGGCGTGCTGTGGGACCGCAAAGGAAACGAGCTGTACAACCATCCGAAGCGGAACAATGCCAACCCCTACCAGCACGAGCATGTCGAGCTCTTCGATGCGATCAGTAAAGGCGATTTTCGTCATTCAGACGGCGAGTATGGCGCGCTGAGCACGCTTACCGGCGTCATCGGACGATTGGCTACCTACTCGGGCCGTGTCATTACGTGGGACGAAGCGCTCAATTCGAATATCGATCTCCTGCCGGAGCGTCTCGCTTGGGATGCCCTGCCTAAGGTATTGCCGAATCAGGACGGCTACTATCCGTATGCGGTTCCCGGCCAAACGGTCGTCATCTAAATCGGGAGGAAATCTCTTGCGGATACGGAGCACGACGGCGAAGCGATTAGGGGGGATGGCGTGGCTTTGGCTGGCGTTTGCCGGCGCGGTGTGGGCCAATCCGCCAAACTCGGATTGGTCCACCCATACGATCCGTGGGCAGGCACAAGGCACGACCTATCAGATCAGCTACTATGCCGACACGCCCCTGATCCGGCGCGCATCCATCGACAGTATCGTCACGGTCATCGACCGATCGATGTCGCTCTATCAGGCGCAATCGATGATCAGCCGGTTTAACGACAGTACGGAAACCCGTATGGTGCTCGACCCGCATTTTAAGGCCGTGGTGCAAAAATCCTTTGAAATATACCGCTGTAGTGGCGGTATTTTCGATGTAACGGTAGCGCCTTTGGTCGATTTGTGGGGATTCGGCCCCGTGCCTCAGCAATCCTTGCCCGACCGCCGTGCCGTCGAAGAAGCGCTAGCCTGCGTGGGAATGGACAAGCTCCAGCTGCGTGGCGATACGCTCGTGAAAGCCGAGCAATGCGTGCGTGTCGATCTCAACGGCATTGCCCAGGGCTACACGGTCGATGTCATTGCCGGCTTCTTGGAAAGCCAGCGTGTCGGTCATTACGTAGTCGAGCTGGGTGGTGAGTTGCGCGTGCGGGGTCCTAAGCCGGACGGATCACCGTTGCGGATTGGTATCGAACGGCCCGTGGCACATGGGGGAGCGGGATTGATGCAGGACGTGCTAGCCATTAACGAAGGCTCGGTGACGACGGCAGGCAACTACCGCAAGTTTATCGAGGACGACGGAAAGACACTTTCGCACCACATCGATCCGAAAACCGGCTATCCGTTCCAGTCGGGGATCATTAGCGCGACGCTGTATGCGCCTGACGCGATGACGGCCGACGGATACGACAACGTCATCATGGCGATGGAGCCCGACGAAGCTATCGCATTTGTTGACAGGCTGCCGGGGCTAGAGGTGTTCATTATTTACGCGGCCGAAGACGGCAAAACGGAAGAGCGCATGAGTGCTGGGTTTCACCGGCTTTTGGCTAACGCAGAAAACTAGCGGTTTGCGTCGTCTTGATGACAGGTTGCAAGCCGCCAATTTATAAACATTCAAATGGACCAAAACATGAAAAGAGGACAATTTATCAAGCAATCCCTATTGGCGACCGGTGCGGTGATGGGCGCATCCCAATTGGGTGCATTCGCAGGTGAAGCATCAGGCCAGGCTCCCGCCGCAGGCGAGCCGTTCAAACTGAAATATGGCCCGCACCAAGGGCAATTTTCCGCCCATGCGGGAAACAATGTATTAGACCAGATCCAGTTCGCGTACGACCAGGGATTCCGCGGTTGGGAGGACAATGGCTTCTCCGGTCGATCGACGGAAGAACAGGACAAAGTAGGCAATTTGCTGGCCAAGCTGGGAATGGAAATGGGGGTGTTCGTACTCGACAAAGGCGGGAACGGCGCGAATTCCTTGGCGGCCGGAAAGCAGGAGCATATTGATGTCTTTTTGAAGGGATGCCGGCAGGCGGTGGAGCTTTCCAAGCGTGCCGGCGGCAAGTTCACGACGGTGGTTCCCGGCGATTTTACCCGGCATTTGCCGTTGGACATCCAGACGGCCAACGTAATTGACGCACTACGTCGCGGAGCCGAAATTTTGGAGCCGCATGGCATCGTCATGGTCCTCGAACCGCTCAGCGACACACCCGATTTATTCCTGCGCACATCCACCCAAACCTACCTGATCTGCCGCGGCGTCAATAGTCCGTCCTGCAAGATTTTGTACGACGTGTACCATTTGCAACGCAACGAAGGCGATCTGATTCCAAACATGGAGCGCTGCTGGAGCGAAATTGCTTATATTCAAGTAGGAGATAACCCAGGCCGCCGCGAACCGACGACGGGCGAAATCAATTATAAAAATTTGTTTAAGTACCTGTACGACAAAGGATACACGGGCGTGGTGGGCATGGAGCACGGCAAGTCACAAGGCGGCAAGGAAGGCGAGATGAGGTTGATTGAGGCGTACCGCGAGGTGGATAGTTTCGTGGTGTAAACCCAAGGTAGATGTGCGCTCAGGCTGTGCAGGACGGGAATATTTTGCAGGTTTTTATTTTGCAGTATTGGTAAATAAAGCCCATCTTAGACACGGATTTGTATCCATAAAACCCGTTTCTATTTAAGCGATTTACATGAATAAAATAACCCGATCAAAACTGTCCTTCATGATGTTCCTCGAATTTTTTATTTGGGGAGCGTGGTTTGTCACCCTAGGAACATACCTAGCACAGAACCTGAATGCATCCGGCTTGGAGACGGCTAATGTCTTCTCCACCCAATCCTGGGGCGCGATCATCGCGCCTTTTATCATCGGCCTCATCGCCGATCGGTATTTCAATGCCGAGCGAATCCTCGGCGTACTGCACTTGGTGGGCGCCGTCCTCATGTACCAACTGTACCGGGCGCCTGACGTAGGGGTTTTCTATCCATATGTCTTGGGGTACATGATACTTTATATGCCGACGTTGGCGTTGGTCAACTCCGTTTCCTTCCGGCAGATGAAAGATCCCGAAAAGGAGTTTTCAGTCATTCGGGTATGGGGAACCATCGGCTGGATCGTTGCCGGTTTGTCGATCAGCTACCTCTTTAAATGGGATTCGGGCGAGGGGCTCTTGCGCAATACCTTCCTGATGGCTAGCGTGGCTTCCGTCGTATTGGGTTTATTTAGTTTCTTTTTGCCCAAAACGCCTCCCGTCAAACAAGACACGAACGAAAAGAAAAGCATCTCGGAGATGTTGGGCTTGGACGCCATCAAGTTGCTGAACGACCGGAACTTTTTTATTTTCTTTGCTTCCTCTATACTGATTTGCGTGCCGCTGGCGTTTTATTATCAAAACGCTAACCTGTTTTTAACGGAGGTGGGTTTGGAAAACCCCACGGGCAAGATGACCATCGGACAGATCTCCGAAGCATTTTTCCTCCTGTTGTTGCCGGTGTTTTTCACCCGATACGGCTTTAAGTGGACGATTTTGCTGGGTATGCTGGCTTGGACGTTTCGGTATGTGCTGTTTGCGTATGGCAATGCCGGCGAACTGACGTTCATGCTCATTACCGGTATCGCACTGCATGGCATCTGCTTCGACTTCTTTTTCGTATCCGGCCAGATTTATACCGACGCGAAAGCAGGCGCTCGATACAAGAGTTCGGCACAAGGCCTCATTACCTTGGCGACGTACGGCATCGGGCAGCTGATTGGTTTTTGGGTGGCAGGATACGTCACCGAATATTACGCTGCAGTGCGCAATACAAGCTTGGGCCAGTTTTGGCAGCAGGTTTGGCTCGTGCCGGCGGTCATCGCGTTTGTGGTGATGCTGATTTTCCTGGTGCTCTTTAAGGACGAGCGGAACAGGAAAGTTCAGGAGGCCGATACGACCAATGGATAATCCGGACGTAGGACAACATTTGGTAAAACCTTACGTCATTATAATAATACGGCTTGCAAAAGCACGAATAAATACAACGACGAGTTAACTTAGATAAAAGACAATGGCAGACAATGTGTACGATGCAATCGTCATCGGATCTGGCGTGAGTGGTGGATGGGCCGCCATGGAACTCACGAAAAAGGGGCTGAAGACCATCATGCTCGAGCGTGGACGCAACGTGGAGCACGTGAAGGATTACCCGGCGGCTACCAAGCATCCGTGGGAATTTCCCCACCGCGGCGGGCGCACCCAGCAAATGATTGAAGACTACCCGGTTTTGCGGCGGGATTACCCGCTTAACGAGAAAAACCTCGACTTCTGGGTGAATGAAAAAGAAAGTCCATATACCGAAGTAAAGCGATTTGACTGGTACCGGGGCTACCACGTGGGCGGCCGGTCACTCACTTGGGGCCGGCAGAGCTATCGTCTCGGCGATTTGGATTTCGAAGCTAACGTCAAGGACGGACATGGCATCGACTGGCCAATCCGCTATAAGGATATCGCGCCTTGGTACAGCTATGCGGAGCGCTGGGCCGGTATCAGCGGCAACCGCGACGGCTTGGACGTATTGCCCGACGGCGACTTCCTGCCACCGATGCCGATGAACGTCGTTGAAAAAGACCTGGCCGCGCGCATCAAGCAGCACTATGGCGGCAAGCGTCATTTCATCATGGGGCGTGTTGCCAACCTTACCGTACCGCACGAGAACCGTATTAACTGCCAGTTCCAAAGCCAATGCTGGCTGGGCTGTAATTTCGGGGCCTATTTCAGTACGCAATCCTCTACCTTGCCAGCGGCTGTCGCCACCGGCAACTTGACACTGCGTCCGTTCTCCATCGTCACGCGTATTCTCTACGATAAAGACACCAAGAAAGCAACCGGCGTCGAGATTATTGATGCCGAAAACAACCAGACGTACGAATACCACGCCAAGGTTGTGTTCGTGTGCGCGTCGGCGTTCAATTCCACTTGGATTCTGTTCAATTCGGCCACCGACGTGTGGGAAGGCGGACTGGGCAGCAGCAGTGGAGAGCTGGGGCACAATGCCATGGACCACCATTTTCGCTGTGGTGCCGGCGGGCGCGTAGAAGGATACGAAGATAAGTATCTCTACGGCAGACGACCAACAGGCCTGTATATTCCGCGTTTCAGAAACGTGGGTAACGACAAACGCGACTATGTACGCGGTTTCGGCTACCAAGGCGCGGCTAGCCGTGGCCGTTGGAGCGGCGAAGTGGCTGAGATGAGCGTAGGAGGCGACTGGAAAGACGCTATGTGCGAACCCGGTAGCTGGAACGTGGGCTTTACAGCCTTCGGCGAGATCTTGCCCTATCACGAAAACCGGATTTTCCTGGACAAGGACACGAAAGACAAATGGGGGCTGCCCGTGCTGGCGATGGACATGGAGATCAAGGAAAACGAGACCAAGATGCGGACTGACATGATGGAGGACTGCAAGGAAATGCTCGAATCCGCCGGTGTGAAAGACGTGTACACCTATGACAACGGATACGCCTTCGGGATGGGTATCCACGAGATGGGTACGGCCCGCATGGGACGCGACCCCAAAACCTCGGTGCTCAACGGCAACAACCAAGTGTGGGACGCGCCAAACGTGTTCGTGACGGATGGTGCGGCCATGACGTCGGGCGGATGCGTCAACCCGTCGCTCACCTATATGGCCATGACTGCGCGAGCGGCTGATTTTGCCGTGAGCGAACTGAAGAAGGGCAATTTGTAAGATAGCTATTCACTGGATAAATGTAAATTATAATTATGAAAGACTCGGATAACAAAAAGGACGGTACTAGCCGGCGCAATTTTCTCAAAACCAGTGCGGCAGCTTCGGCTGGCTTCATGATTATGCCCCGGCACGTGCTGGGCGGTGCGGGTTACACAGCGCCGAGCGACAAGCTGGTCATCGCAGGCATTGGCGTAGGAGGCAAAGGCGCGTCTGACTTGACGTCATTCCACGACAGCGGCAAAGCTGACATTGCTTTCCTGTGCGATGTGGACGATGCGCGGGCGGCGAATACAGTCAAGCGTTTCCCTAAGGCCAAGTACTACCGCGATTTCCGCGAAATGCTCGATAAAGAACACAAGCATATCGATGCGGTATCGGTGTCGGGTCCAGACCACAACCACGCGGCCCATGCCTTGCCCGCGATGGAACTGGGCAAGCACGTGTACGTGCAGAAGCCGTTGACGAAAGATGTGTGGGAGGCCCGCGTGCTTACCCATGCCGCCAAAAAGTATAAGGTGGTCACCCAAATGGGCAACCAAGGTGCCTCCGGCGAGGGCGTGCGCATTATGCGCGAATGGATAGATGCTGGCCTTATCGGCGACGTGCACACTATCTACGGATGGACGGACCGTCCGGTATGGCCCCAAGGTATCGCATGGCCTGACCGCAAAGCGGCTGTGCCTTCGACGCTCGACTGGGATCTGTGGCTGGGTACCGCACCCTACGTGGACTATATCGACAAGCTCGTTCCGTTCAACTGGCGGGGCTGGTGGGATTACGGAACCGGTGCCTTGGGGGATATGGGATGTCACATTATGGAAGCACCCTTCAGCATCCTCGGCCTGCAGTACGTGAAAGACGTGCAAGCTACGGTTGGCTCGGTCTACGTAGACGAATTTAAGCGCGGGTATTTCCCGCAAAGCTGCCCACCGTCGAGCTACGCGGTCATGACCTTCCCGAAGACCGACAAAACCGCTGGCGATGTGAAGATTCACTGGATGGATGGCGGCATACAGCCTGAGCGTCCGGAAGAACTCGGACCGAATGAGATTTTTGGCGACGGTGGCAACGGTATCATGTTTGTCGGAACCAAAGGCAAGATCTTGGCGGATTGCTATGCCGAGAATCCTCGGCTGTTACCTACATCGCTGTCAGAGGTGGTGAAGGTGCCCCAAAAATACGCACGCGTGCCGCAAGGCCATTATGCACAATGGGTGGAAGCTTGTATTGCCGGATACGGCAATATGGAAGTCAGCGCGCCGTTTGAGATTTCAGGACCACTGACCGAGGCTTTGCTCATGGCAAACCTGGCCGTCCGCGGCTCTGACATGCGCATCGACGGCAGGTACCCGGGCAAGAACCTGAAATTGCTGTGGGACAACGACAACATGAGGGTGACTAACTTTGACGAGGTGAACCAGTTCGTAAAACGCGAATACCGCAAAGGCTGGGACATCAAGTATAATTTTTCATAGGAATATAGCAACAGTGCCATGAATAGAAGAGAAGCGATTAGCCGCGTAGCCTGGATCATGGGGGGTACCGTTATCGGTGCCAACCTCCTGCTGGAGGGATGTACCCGGCCGGCCACGCCAACCGTAGAGGGTCTGTTTGACCCAACGATGGTCGATTTTATGGGTGATGTGGCGGAAACGATCTTGCCGGAGACGAGCAGCCCGGGTGCTAAGGCCGCCGGTGTAGGCGAGTTTATGCCGGTGATGGTCAAGGACTGTTACACCGCGGAGGATCAAGATGTATTCGTTAAGGGCCTGGCGCAGATCGACGAGCGTGCGCAGGAAGCGCACGGGAAGAAGTTTCAAGAACTGACCGCCGCGGAGCGAACGGACTTGCTTAACACGATTGATAAGGAAGCCAAAGCCTATCACAGTTCCAAAGAGCCGGACGCGCCGAACCATTACTTCCACCTATTCAAGCAATTGACGTTGCTCGGTTTCTTTACCTCCGAAGTGGGCGCGACCCAAGCCCTGCGCTATGTGCAGGTGCCCGGGCGTTTTGACGGGGAATATCCGTACCAAAAAGGGGATAAAGCCTGGGCTACGTAAGCCAGCATTTGCCAAAAAATAAGCCGGATGGGGATGACCCATTCGGCTTTTTCGATTCAGCTTGTTCAAGACGGATTTACTGCATCAAGAGGTCGCGTCGTGCGGGCATGCGGCCAGACAGTTTGCCTGCGGCGTCTGTGTTTTTAATGAATTGTAGAATAATCTGTACCGCGTGGTAATAGAAGGCAGGCTGTATGTTTTCGAAGGTGTCGTTCGGGGTGTGGTAGTCGGGGTGGTCTTCCACGCCGAAATATACGAAAGGGATGCCTAAGCGGTGGAACACAGCGTGGTCGCTTTGGTTGGTCCAATCATCGCGGCGTCCCAAGGCGGGATTGTCGTGGCCTGTCCGCAGGGTTACCTGTCCGTGCGGGATATCGAGCAAGGGGAGTAAGTGCGGGTAATGAAAACCGCCGGCCGCGTACAACTCGTTGTTGTCGTTGCGGCTAATCATATCCATGTTGATGTTTAGCACGATGTCCGCTAACGGCAATGGCGGGTTTCCTACAAAAGCGCGCGCGCCTTGCAAGCCCGATTCCTCTGCATCGAAAGCCGCGAAAATGAGCGTGTAATGCGGCTGGTGTTCGGAAAAATAAGCCGCCAGCGACAGTAAGGCCGCCGCGCCGCTGGCGTTGTCGTCCGCACCCAAATACAACTGGCCATCCCGCTCGCCGAGGTGGTCGTAATGGCCCGAAATAATGATGGCTTCTTTCGTGTGCCCCGGGATATACCCCAAGATATTCTGTCCGACTTCGTCATTGCGTAACGTAAACGTATCGATGTAGCATGTCCCGTAGTGGTTCAGCCCAAGGCTTTCGAAACGTTGTACGATGTAATTGGCCGCTTTTTGGTGGCCCTCCGTACCCGGTTTGCGCCCCGCAAATTCGGGCGAAGCCAGCGTGCGGATGTCTTGGATCAGCGTAGCGCTATCTAATTGCTGGGCATGGCCGCAGACCGCCAGCAGGAGCAGGAGGGACAAGGTGAGCCGAAATCGCGTTTGCAACATGGTACTCGTATTGGTGAACGTGCAAAGAAAGGAAGAAAACCGCGGTAATGGAAATGGGTAGGGATTTGCCGGGTGATTTTCAACGAAAAATTTACATCGTCTGGTATTGATAATATTGGATGTCTTTCGTACTATTGCTTAAACCAAATTATGTTGCCGCCATGTTTCCAGCAGAGCTTATCCCCAAGGAAGAGGTTACGAACTACCAATTCCGCATAGCGCCCGAAAGCAATATCCGTCAGTTCGAAGACAAGCTGTCTGGCGCCATGCGCTTGGGCAACGAGTTTAAGTCCAAGGCATTTATTGCGTTCCTGACCGCGGATGGCCCCAAAGCCATCGAGACAACCGTGTGGACAGTTGCCGGCGACTATCTCCAGATCAAAGGTGGCGTGCTGATCCCGTTGGCCAGTTTGCTGGATATTGACTACTAGCCGATTTTTCCCAGCGACAGTGCTTTTGGCACAAAATCCGGCAAAAGTGTGGCGCTTTCGCGTCGGCCGAAGGCGCTTGGATTTTCGTTTCGCACAACCCGCACCGTCCCCGCAATCGGGCCGACACCAACCATGCGCGAGTAGGTGGTAATATTCTTATTATTATCACACAGAACCGGCAACAGTTCCTTATTTTCGTGGCAACCCGTAGGCTTTTGGCGGCCATCATATACTTAGATCACCTTTATGAAGCGTATTTTTTTATTGTTTTTCACCGGCTGCTTGGCTACCATGCTGCTGGCCCAAGAGGCGAGTCAGGGCATTCGCGTCACTGACATGTTGCGGATTAAGCGCGTCGGCGCGGTGGAATTCGCTCCCGATGGATCCCAAGTCCTGTACACGGTACAGTCGATCGTCGCCAACGAGAAGAATCCCATGGACCATGACTTCCAAAATCAGTTGTGGATGGTTGATGCGGATGGGAGTGGTAGTCCAAGGCCTCTAACGGCCGGTAAACAGGGCTTTTCGCAAGCTTCCTTTAGCCCGGATGGGAAGTCCATTGTATTTGCACGCTCGGTCGACGGCAAGTCACAGCTTTTTCTGCTTTCACTAGCGGGCGGTGAGCCCATTCAGCTGACCAATCATCGCTACGGTGCGTCCAGTCCGCAGTGGAGCCCGGATGGGAAGCAACTGCTTTTTTCGGCGTCGCTGAGTTTGGCAGAAGTATTGGCGGATTCCTCAGTCAACCCGGAGAAGGCCTTGCCGGATTGGGATATGGAGAAGCCGGGCTTTGCCGGTAACGCTTTCCTGGAGAAGTCCGGTGCTAAAGCCGATCCCGACGGATCGATTGCCGAAATAAGGGCCTACCTGGCGCAGAACGAGACCGACAACAAGGCAAAAGTATTCAACAAGCTGAATTTCCAGACAGAAACGTCTACTTCGTCCGCATTGCGTTTTTCGCATCTTTACGTGGTGGATGCGGTACCCGGCGCGGTGCCGCGGGCGCTTACCCGCGGATTCCGGTCGCACGGCTCGCCGGCTTTTGCGGGCGAGGGCCGCATCCTGTATGCCCTGCGTGGGGAGGCAGGCGTGCACCCAGACCGCGCACAAGGTGGTTCGATCCGCCTGTTGGATTTGACAACCGGCGCCGATACGGAATTCCGCACCCATCCGGGACATAACCTATCGATTAGCGCCGTGTCGCCATCTGGGCGCTATGTGGCGTACCAGGAAAGCGCGATAGGCACGCCACGCGTTCCGAAACTCTATGTCCTGCCCGTGGATGATGCGCAAGCCTTGCCGGTATATATTGAGTTTGACCGCAACAAAAGCGACGTGCAATGGAGTGCCGATGAGTCGACCCTCTATTTTGTGTCGCCCAGCAACGGTGGGTCGGTGCTTTGCCGGGCCGATATCGGCAATGGGCGGGTAGAGCGCTTGAGCAGTGAGGATGAAGGTGTTTCGTCGTACGATATGCACGGCCAGCAGCTGGTTTTTGCGAAAAATGATGTCCGTAATCCGTCCGATTTGTATGTAGCCGATGGGGGCGCGGTGGCGGATGCGCGGAAGCTGACCGACTTGAATGGCGACTGGCTCGCGCAGCGGGAGCTGAGTATCCCGGAAAAATTCAGTTTCACCAATGAGTTGGGGCTGGAGGTTGAATATTGGGTGATGAAGCCCATCGGCTTCGAGCCAGGCAAAACGTATCCGTTGTTGTTGGAGATACACGGCGGACCATCGGCCATGTGGGGGCCGGGCGAGGCGAGCATGTGGCACGAATTCCAGTTTTTCTGTGCGCAGGGTTATGGTGTGGTATACAGCAATCCGCGCGGTTCTGGAGGCTACGGCGAGACATTCCTGCGCGCCAATATGGACGATTGGGGTGCGGGGCCGGCTGCGGATGCACTGGGTGCCCTGGACCGGACGATCGCCCAAGGCTGGGCGGATACGTCCAAGTTGCTTGTTTCGGGGGGCTCTTATGCCGGCTATCTGGTGAGCTGGATTATCGCCCATGACCAGCGCTTCGCGGCGGCGTGCAGCCAGCGGGGCGTATACGACCTGCGGACGTTCTTCGGTGAAGGCAACGCATGGCGGCTGGTGCCAAGCTATTTTGGTGGGCATCCTTGGGAGCCTGAGGTGTATAAAACCTTGGAGCGGGAGTCGCCAATCAATTACGTGGATCAAATTAAAACACCCTACATTATTTTTCACGGCGAGCAGGACCTGCGCACCGGGGTAATCCAAAGCGAGATGCTGTATAAGAGCCTCAAAGTATTGGAACGTCCTGTGGAATACGTACGCCATCCGGGTGCGGGTCACGAAATCACGCGCAGTGGCGACAACCGCCAACGCATCGATCAGATGCTCCGCACCTACGAATTTTTCGAGCGATGGGTTCGTTAGTTTGGGATAAAACGCGCATAATTTGTCACTTTTCTTTGATAATAACCAAAAAGCAACATATTTTTTCCCTTCAACAAAACATTTGTGTCAACTCGCCGTTATAGATTTAGGTTTAGGTTGATAAAAAAACTTTATGTTTTTTACCGCACTTCCCAAAGGTGCGGTTTTTTTTGTTTTTAGGCCTCCGTTAATGGACGGCGAACAGCTTGCTGTTCAGGTATTTTTTCTTGTATTCCAGGGGTGTCATGTCGGTTACCTTCTTAAAATGCCGGTAAAAATTGGATACATTATTAAATCCGCATTCGAAGCAGATCACCTCCGTGGGCAGCAAATCTTCCACGAGCATCCGACAAGCGTGGCTGATGCGTATTTCGATCAGGAAATCATAAAACGTCTTGTTGGTCATCGTCCGGAAATACCGACAAAAGGAGGTGGTACTCAGGTTGGCAATAGACGCGATTTCCACGAGACTGATTTCTTTCTTGTAGTTGCTGAGCGTATACGAGCATATGCGGTTGAGTCGGGCTGTGTCCATTTCGTTCGACTTGTAAAAGGCGTGGGCCGAGGCGATGGGTTCGTACTCGCTGGTTTCGGCCAGTAGCTTGAGCATAGACATGAGGATGATGACGCGGTCGAGACCGTGGGCATCCGTAGCCTTTTGCATTAAATCCGCCAACAAGAACCGGCTCTCTCCAACGATTTTCATACCTTTCTGTGCCTTTTCGAAGAGGGTAGGGATGAGGTATGTCTCGGGCAGATTGAGAAAATCCCGACCTAGGCAATGCGGTAAGAAATGGATCACATTAGCTTCCACCTTGCGGTCGGGGCGGTTCTGGTAAAATTCTTCGTTGCATTGCCACATATGTGGGAGATTGGCCCCGAGCATGATGATTTCGCCTGGCGAAAAGTTGCCGATATTGTCCCCAATAAACCGGACGCCTTCGCCCCGGATGACATGATGCAGTTCAAGTTCGGGATGGTAATGCCATACGGAACCAAAATTAGACTGGATGTCGTGCCGTATGCTGAACGAGTTCTGAATTTGTGTCGGCACTTTGTGAAAAGATGGTTTCATGTGCGTCGAGCTAGGTTTCCGGCGCGTTGCCGCAGGGTTGGAAACAGTTTGCAATTGTTGTTAGTTGGTGTGGACGGCATGACGCCTCTTAACCACCTTACTAAGGTATGTAAATAAAACTCATGCACCAAGCAAATGATAATATCCTACAATAACTCGCTAATAAGTGCTAAAAAAATGCGCGGATACGGATACACCTTTGTTAAGGAGGAATCCACAGGGCACCCTCCCTACAAAACCTGACATAAACCAACGGAAATACCTATCATGGATCAAAAGAAAGTATGGCTTGTTGCCAGTGGCGACTTGCGTTTGGGAGCCAATCAGCTTTGTTGGCCAGCCCAAGCAGAAATGGAAGCGTTGCTCGGCGAGGCTCTTGCCAAGGCAGGCTGGGCCGTTGTGCGGGCGCATGCCTACGACGAAGCCAAGCAACATGGGTTTATTGACTCCCAGCGTATGGGCATTGAGGTGTTCAAGGCGATTCCCCGGGATGCGCCGCTCATTGTAGCCGAGAGCGTTTGGCAATACACGCACCACGTGCTCGCTGGCCTTACCACGCACCGGGGTCCGATTCTTACCGTGGCCAATTGGAGTGGCCAATGGCCGGGGTTAGTGGGTATGCTTAACCTCAATGGTTCGCTGACCAAGGCTGGCGTGGCATATAGTACCTTGTGGAGCGAGCGGTTCGACGATCTTTTTTTTGTGGACAAACTGGAAGCGTGGCTGGCCAACGGCCACATCAGCCATGATGAATCACACGTCGTCGACTATTCGGAATCCGCGATAGGCGCCGAGGAGCGTGGGATTGGCCAGGAGTTCGCCTCACGGTTTCGGGACGAAAAAGCGATTATGGGCGTGTTTGACGAAGGCTGCATGGGCATGTTCAATGCGATTATCCCCGATGACCTGCTGCATGCCACAGGCGTATTTAAAGAACGATTAAGCCAGTCTGCGCTCTACGCGCGTATGCTGACCGTAACGGACGATGAAGCCGAGCACGTGTTGCGGTGGCTGCAGGATAAGGGCATGGAATTCAAATGGGGGAACGACGAGGCGACTGAATTGACCCGCCGCCAAACCCTCGAACAATGCAAAATGTATATCGCGGCCGTCCGTATCGCGGACGAGTTTGGCTGTGACACCATTGGCATCCAGTACCAGCAGGGCTTGAAAGATTTGACCATCGCCAGTGATTTGGTCGAAGGCCTGCTAAACAATACGCATCGGCCGCCTGTGTTTGATGGCGATGGCCGCGAACTGTTTCCAGGCGTCGCTATTCCGCACTTTAACGAGGTCGACGAATGCGCCGGCCTGGATTCCTTGCTGACCTACCATCTGTGGCGGCAGCTAGGCATGAACGGAGACAATACGCTCCACGATATACGCTGGGGACAACAGTATACGGGCGAAGGAATCGATGATTACGTCTGGGTTTTCCTGATCTCGGGTGCTGTTCCGGCATCGCACTTTGCCGGAGGCTACGGCGCGGCATCCAGCTGGCGCCAATCCCCGATGTATTTCCGGTTAGGCGGCGGTACGTTGCGTGGCGTGAGTAAGCCCGGGCCCATCGTCTGGAGCCGCATTTACGTAGACGGGAACCAATTGCACGCCGATTTGGGCGTGGGCAACGCATTGCAGTTGCCTGACGAAGAAACGGAGCGCCGGTGGCAGGCTACCTCGCCCGAATGGCCGATCATGCACGCTAGCTTAGCAGGCGTCAGCCGCGACCAATTGATGGCGAAGCACAAGGCAAACCACATTCACGTCGTCTATGCCGACAGTGCGGAACAAGCGCAACGGGCTTGCCGTATTAAAGCGGCGGCCCTGGCCACCTTGGGCGTCCAGGTACATTTCTGTGGTGATGTTGAATTGAAATAAAGAAAAAAAGGACATATGGAACGCTTTGCTATCGGCTTAGATTTTGGAACCGATTCCGTGAGAGCGTTGCTCGTTGACGCGCGGACCGGCGTAGAGGTGGGTGCGGCCGTGAGCCACTACCCGCGCTGGCGGCAAGGGTTGTTTTGCGACCCGTTGCGTGCGCAGTTCCGCCAGCACCCGCTCGACTATTTGGAAGCCATGGAAGCCAGCGTGCACGAACTGCTCGCCAGCGTCGACCCCAGCGTCATTCCCCATATCGTGGGGCTAGGCGTGGACACTACCGGTTCGACGCCGGTGGCTGTGGACCGGCAGGGCACGCCGTTGGCGCTGTTGCCCGAGTTTGCCGAAAACCCCAACGCCATGTTTGTGCTTTGGAAGGACCATACCGCGATTGCTGAAGCGGAAGAGATCAATCAGCTCGCCCGCGAATGGGAAATAGATTTCACCCAGTATTCGGGAGGTATTTATTCGTCCGAATGGTTTTGGTCGAAAATCCTCCATATCCTTCGTGCGGACGAAGCCGTGCGTTCCAACGCGTATTCCTGGGTGGAGCATTGCGACTGGATGCCGGCGTTGCTGTGCGGTGAAACCGACCCGTTGGCGATGAAACGCAGCCGTTGTGCGGCGGGCCACAAAGCGATGTGGCATGCATCTTTCGGCGGACTGCCCTCAGAGGAATTCCTGACGGCGCTGGATCCACTGCTCGAGGGGGTGCGGCGCAAGCTGTACACGGATACGTACACCTCCGACCAAGCCGTCGGCCGCCTCAGCGCCACATGGGCCGCGCGCCTGGGATTGCACGAAGGGGTGGCGGTAGCCGTGGGTGCCATCGATGCGCATTTCGGAGCCGTAGGCGCTGCTATCGAACCCTATTCGATGGTGAAGGTGGTGGGCACCTCGACCTGTGATATGCTCGTCGCCCCCATGGAAAAACACCGCGACCAGCTCGTTCGCGGTATCTGCGGCCAGGTAGACGGCTCTATCCTTCCCAATATGTTGGGCATGGAAGCGGGGCAGTCGGCTTTTGGCGATCTATATCAGTGGTTTGCCAACTTGCTGGCATTCCCCTTAATCCACCTCGCGCCAGATTCGGGCATTAGTCCGCATGAAGCGTCCAACCGCATATTGGCCCTGCTCGACGAGCAAGCATCCCAATTGGCGGTGACGGAGCAGGATGAAATTATCCTCGATTGGGTCAACGGGCGTCGCACGCCCGACGCGCACCCGGGCTTGCAGGCTTGGATCACCGGAGTCCGGCTGGGGACGGACGCCCCGCGCTTGTTCAAAGCGATCGTGGAGTCTACCGCCTTCGGATCCAAAGCCATCATCGAGCGGTTCGAAGAGGAGGGCATACCCGTCAAAACGGTATCCGCCACGGGGGGCATCAGCAAAAAGTCGGCGTTCGTCATGCAGACGCTCGCTAACGTATTGGGGCGGCCTATCCGGGTCGTGCGCAGCGGGCAGACCTGCGCGCTCGGGGCAGCCATGTACGCAGCCGTCGTGGGTGGCGTGTATAGCGACATCGGCGATGCACAGCAAGCCATGTCGTCAGGCTATGACCGCGAATACCTGCCACAGCCTGAAAAAACCCGAACTTACAGCGTCCTGTACCAGCGCTATAAAAGGCTGGGCCAGCTACAGGAAGATAATATGCTATAGAAACAAGGGAAAATAGTGTATCCTCCGTAAAGGATTGCCTATTAACTTTGCTGTCGATAACCTATCAACAAACCAAAAATACGCCGCGATGAAAAACCTGCCGATAATCGATTTGTCCATCATTTTGGTGTATCTGCTCGCCATGGTCTTGGTAGGGGTTTGGTTTTCGCGAAAAAACAAAAGTTCAGAACAGTTTACCAAGGCTTCCGGTTCCATACCGGGCTGGGCCGTCGGTATCTCGCTATATGCCACCTTTCTGAGCAGCAACACTTTCCTGGGTGTGCCGGGCAAGGCTTTCGGTACCAACTGGAATGCCTTTGTGTTCAGTTTGTCCATGCCACTCGCAGCGTGGGTGGCTGCCAAGTATTTCGTTCCCTTTTACCGGGCATCGGGCGGCATATCCGCGTACACGCACTTAGAGCATCGATTTGGTCCCTGGGCGCGCACCTACGCCATGGTCTGCTTCCTGTTGACCCAGCTGGCCCGCATGGGCTCGATTTTCTTCGGTATCGCCCTGAGCCTACAGGCGCTTACGGGTTATGACATGGTGACCATTATGCTCGTCACCGGCGTCTGTATCGTGGTGTATACAGTGATGGGGGGCATGGAAGCCGTTATCTGGACTGAGGTGGCGCAGGGTATCCTGCTAACCCTCGGGGGACTGCTGATTCTGTATCTGGCAGCCGCCAATGTGGAGGGAGGCGTTGCGGGCATCGTGGATATCGGCTTGAGCGACGGAAAATTCAGCTTGGGCAGCTTTGACTGGGATTTTGTCGGGCCTTCTTTTTGGGTTATCCTCCTTTACGGATTTTTTATCAACCTAAATAATTTCGGGATGGACCAGAATTACGTGCAACGCTACCATACCGCTGTTTCGGCTAAAGAAGCGGCTAAGTCGGTGTGGCTGTGCGTCAAGCTGTATATCCCGATTTCTTTGCTTTTCTTCGTCATTGGATCCGTGCTCTATGCGTATTATGCACAAAACCCGGAGCTGACGGATGCAATCCGTCTGCAAGCCGCGGCCGAAAGGCTGCCCAGCAGTGCGTCCCTGGCGGAGATCACCGCGCTTGCCAATACGTTGCACGCCGAAGACTTTGGCGACAAGGTGATGCCGCATTTCATGGTCAATATGGTGCCCGTCGGACTTCTGGGGCTGGTGATATCCGCAATTATAGCCGCGGCGATGAGTACCATCAGCTCGGGCATGAACGCTTCCGCTACGGTCTTCACCGAAGATATCTACAAGCGATACATTCGTCCGGAAAGCACGAATAAGCAGACCTTGCGCATTTTATTTATTACTACGGCAGTCTTCGGCATATTGGGTATCGTAGCGGGTATCGGGATGATTGGCGTCACCAGCATCCTCGATGTGTGGTGGCAGCTGTCAGGTATTTTTGCCGGCGGTATGCTGGGGCTCTTCCTCTTGGGCATCATCAGTAAAAAAGCTAATAACAACGACGCGATCCTCGCCACGATTGCCGGGGTGTTAGCCATTCTGTGGATGACGTTCTCGTATTTGATTCCGAGCCAATATTCGTTTCTCAAGTATCCGCTCCATGCCAATATGATTATTGTGGTCGGCACGCTCGTCATTTCCCTGGTGGGCGCGGCATTGGCACGACGGAGGCGCTAATCAGGGCGCGCTGCCCAAGCTTACCCGACTGCTGACGGAAACCTGGCTTATGAGAGGACATTCGTTAAAAAAGATCTTTCGGCATCCCGCGGTGCCGGCCGTTATGCTGTGCGCGGCGGCGTGTGGCCATCAACCTACACCGACTATGGATTTTATCGAAACTCAACTCACCGTAGCCCCGCAGGGGCATACCATCCACCATACGCAGGTTTTTTCGCCGGACGGCCAATGGGTGGTGTACGACATCCGCAATGACGACACGAAAATCGGCAGCACCGGACGCATTGAGATGGTAAACGTACACACCGGCGAGGTCCGTTTGCTGTATGCCGTGCCCAACCAAACGGAATACGGGCCCGGTGTGGGGGCGGCGACATTCTCACCGGCCGGAGACACCGTGCTATTTATCCACGGCATACGCAACGCCGACGAGTCCCGTCCGTATGCCTTGACCCGGCGGACGGCCGTAGCCATTGAGGTGGCCAATCCGGGCGTTCCTATCTTCATGGATGCCCGGGATATCGATCCGCCGTTCACCCCAGGGGCGCTTCGCGGCGGCACGCACGCCCATTCCTGGAGCGGAGATGGCCGCTGGCTGAGCTTCACCTACAACGACTGGGTGATGGAACAGCTTGCCCGAGAAGATCCCTCCGTGCAAGATTTGCGAACCGTAGGCGTGATGGTTCCGGGACGCGTGGTCGTGGGGCAAGACCCGGTCCTGGAAAACCATGGTGGCGAGTGCTTTTCGGTGGTTGTGGCGCGCGTGACGGAAAATCCGCTCCCCGGCAGTGACGAGATTGACAGGGCTTTTGACGAGTGCTGGATCGGGACCGATGGATACCGCCGGGCAGACGGAAGCTGGCAGCACCGCGCCATAGCCTTTCAGGGAGATGTCCGCACATCCGCCGGAGACACCGTCACGGAGGTGTTTATTGTGGATCTGCCCGACGACGTTAGGCAGGCTGTACCCGGCAACCCACTGGAAGGAACCGAACAAGACCGGCCTGGCGTGCCCTCGGGCGTGAGCCAACGACGCCTCACCTTTACGAAAAACGGCGTTCGCGGACCACGGCATTGGTTGCGGACGACGCCGGACGGCCGTGTTGTGTTTTACCTGTCTGAGGACAGCGATGGCAGGGTACAGGTGTATGGCGTGCCGACCAATGGCGGCAGCGCCGTCCAGCTAACGCACAATGCGTTCGGTGTAGAAGGCCAATTTAACGTACATCCGAAAGGAGACCGGCTCATTTACCCGGCTGCAAACAGCATTTTTATCACGCGGATCGACGACGGGGCTACGTGGCGCATCACCCGCCGTTTTGAAGCGGGATCGGCCCCTGTCGGCGCCCCGCACTGGTCGCCGGACGGCGAAAGGATTATTTACAGTCGCTACGTGGGCGAAGGGGACGAGCGGTACTTACAGCTGTTTTTGCTGGAACCGAACACCCGGTAGTGCTTTTGGCTAACATCCTACAAAACCCCGCCAATTTGATATAGAAGCGATGTGTTAGCAAGTTTTACCTTTGGTTATAGCAAGTTTACGAATACCTGAACATCGATAATGAATGGAAAACCAAAGGGGTTTGTCCCCGTTATGCTGACGCCTTTCCGTGCCGACGGTACGGTGGACTACGATGGCCTCACCCGAATCACGGAATTATATTTGGAAGCCGGCGCGTCGGGATTGTTTGCCAATTGCCTCTCGAGTGAGATGTTTGAGCTGAGCGCCGAAGAGCGGCTGGCCGTTGTGGAGCACGTCGTGCGTGTGGCATCAGGGAGCGTGCCCGTGGTGGCTACGGCTACTTTTGGAGGGCTCGTCGGCCAGCAAGCGGATGACGTGAAGCGCATGTACGAAACGGGTATCGAAGCCGCCATCGTCATTACGAATATGCTAGTAGGCGAAGGTGCGCCCGACGAGGAATTTGAAGATCAACTGAACGCGCTGTTGGATGCGACTGAAGCCGTTCCGCTAGGGCTGTACGAATGTCCGGATCCTTTCAAGCGCGTGCTGTCGGCCGAACAACTTGGCCGTTACGTGGACACGGGACGCGTTATCTACCATAAGGATACCTGCTTGGATATTGGCCTGGTCAAGGCGAAGCTGTCCGCTACGGAACACAAGGACGCTTTCGGGTTGTATGACGCGTACATGGTGCACGCCGTGGAATCCCTCAAGGCGGGGTCAGCGGGTCTGTCCTGTATCCAGGGTAACTATTTTCCCGAATTGGTTGTCTGGCTATGTGAACATTACGACGATGAGAGCCTGGCCGGCGAGGTGGATAAGGTACAGCAATTTTTTGTCGACCACATGGATGTCATGCACCACATGTATCCGGTGGTAGCCAAATATTTTTTAACGAAACGTAACCTGCCCATCGAACTGTTCACGCGCAAGGCAACGGGCGGGCTGGATGCCGGATTAAGGCAAGATGTAGACCGATTGTTCGCCGATTACGAACAGTTGTACAAGTCCTTGGATGTCCGGCTGGTCGTCTAGGGCGTGTACCGCCAGCCTTTCGTTGCTGGAATGCACGCTGGCTTGACAGTTAGTTAACATAGACTGTGTATCTTGGCAACACCGTCTCGGATCGACCAATAACAATAAAAAATGAGTAGATACAAGAAAATAACGATAAGGCATCTTCGATGGGTAGGGCTACAGGCATCGCTGATGCTCTTTTTTGGCCCGATGCTCCTGGCCCAACAGGAGGCTGTGGGGTCGCACAACGCGCTCAAACGCTATCTGGCCCATAATGATGGTAAATTTTCGTGGGAGATCCAAGACAGCCTTATCACGAACAATAGCACCATTTACCAGGTGTTGCTCACGTCCCAGCAATGGCGGGAATTCACGTGGAAGCACCAACTCAACGTGGTCGTGCCCAAGATCGTCAAGCACGATGGTGGGCTGTTGTTTATAAGCAGTGGCCGCATGCAGCGCGAGAATCCTAACGAGCCCGAGTGGCATGATTTGGCGTCCGATGGCATGATCCAGTCGGTCGCGCAGATGGCCGTTGAGAATCACGCCGTCGCCGCGCTGCTGCGCCAAGTGCCCAACCAGCCCTTATACGGCGGCATGACCGAAGACGAACTGATTTCCTATACGCTGCACCAGTTTCAAAACGACCAGGACTACACGTGGCCCTTGCTGTTTCCGATGGTGAAGAGTGCCGTCAAGGCAATGGATGCCGTGCAGGAAATTGTACAGAACCGTTCCTCACAGCCTGTTAGCCGATTCGTAGCAACGGGGCTGTCGAAGCGGGGGTGGACCACCTGGCTCACTGCTTCGCAAGACAGCCGTGTGGAAGCATTGGCACCCATGGTCATCGATATTCTCAATATGCCCGTCAACCTTAATTACCAGATTGAGGTATGGCAGGAGTACAGCCCGCAGATACAGGATTACGTGGCGCTGGGCTTGGTGCAGGACGTCGAGAGCGAACGAGGCCGGACTTTAGCCGAAATGATCGATCCGTATGCGTATCGTAGGTTGCTGGATAAACCCAAAATGCTTTTCATGGGCACAAACGACCAGTATTGGGTGATTGATGCGGTTAAGCATTATCTCGACAGCATCCCGGGTGCCAGCTACATCCATTATGTACCCAATGAGGGGCATAGCTTGGGCGACAAAACGCAGGCATTCCGTGCCTTATCCTCGTTTTGGGGTTTCACCCTGCATGACGAATCCTATCCGGTCCTCACCTGCGATGCGGTGTCGCACTCCGGACAGCTGAGGTTGGATGTCCGGGCCACGCCGTCCCGGCTGGTCGCGGCAAAATTATGGTATGCCGTGTCTGACGATCAAGATTTTAGGGACGAGAAGTGGCAAAGCCGCGATTTGGATGTCCGGCGGGTCAACCGTTTTGTGGTGACGGAGCCTACACCCGTGGCGGGATACAAAGCGTGCTATGTCGATTTGGTTTACGAAGATATTCACGGCGAATATTATAGCCAAAGCACCCGCGTGTATGTGGGTGATAAACAGGGATTTTTTATGGATTGAACTAGCAGGAGATGATGATGAGCATGGTATGTATTCCCCTATTAATTAGGGCTGGGGCGGTGCGGCGGCGCATCGGCCTATTGATGGTTTTAATGCTGGCTACGGCTTCGGTGTTTTCGCAGATTGCCGATTTGTCACCCATTCGGCCCGGCTTGTGGCCCGATCGCGTCGTTCTGAACGTGACGGAAGACCCCGCCACCTCCACGGCTGTCACGTGGCGTACCAGTACGGCGGTTAAGGGCGGCGCGGCGCAGCTCGTAGTTGCCGATCCGCATCCGGCGTCGGTGAGTCAGGCGCTGGCCCAAAGCGCCGATACGGAGGTGTTGCAATTTAGCGAGCTCGAAGCGCATTATCATTCGGTCACCTTCAGCGGATTGACGCCGAACACCCGGTATGCCTATCGGGTGGGAGAGGGCGACCATTGGAGTGAGTGGCACCATTTTACAACGGCGGGCACGGCTGCGGACGATTTAACCTTCTTGTATTTCGGGGACGTCCAAACGAATATATTGCCGATGTGGTCGCGCGTAGTCCGGCAGGCTTACCGCCAAGCACCGGACGCACGCCTAGCCTTATATGCGGGGGACTTGGTAAATCGGGCAAACCGCGACGTGGAATGGGGCGAGTGGTTTGCTGCGGGTGGTTTTATCCACGCTGAAATCCCGGTGATGCCCACCCCAGGCAACCATGACCACGCATCGACCGATGCGGGCGAAAACCTCATTTCGGCGTATTGGCGGCCACAATTTACCTTACCCGAGAACGGGCCTGCCGGTTTGGAGGAAAGCTGCTACTACGTTGATGTGCAGGGCGTCCGGCTTATCTCGATTAATACCCAGCGCTACGAACTGTCCGAAGATGACCGCAAGAGCCAGCGCGAATGGCTGGCGAGCGTCCTAGCGGATAATCCCAATAAATGGACCTGCCTCCTGATGCACCATCCGGTCTATTCGACCAAACGAAACCGCGATAATAAGATGTTGCGTGCGGATTTGAAACCGCTGATCGACCGCTATGGCGTAGATTTGGTGATGCAGGGACATGACCATACCTACGTGCGCGGCATGGAAAAAGTGCCGATGCCCAATGGGCAAGCACCGGGCACCATGTACGTTGTATCCGTGAGTGGCCCTAAGATGTCGGATGTCTTGCATGCCGATTGGATGGAGCGCGTAGCCGGACATACGCAGCTGTTCCACATTGTGGACGTGGCGGGTGATGTCCTTCGTTTCAGGGCTTTCACCGCCACAGGCGAGCTTTACGACGAGTTCGAGTTGCACAAGTCGCCCGGACAAGCTAATCGACTACTTAACAAGATACCTGAGGGCGTGCCAGAGCGCCAGTAAATGAGAGGAGTGTAAAGAATGAAAACGTTTTTTTCCAGTATTGCGATGCGTAGCGCGTGGTGCGGTGCCGTACTGCTTTGCGCGGCTTGCGGCCTACCGGATGAACCGCTCGATCGGGTTGGCGAAATCTGGGAACTCTATCACGACAGTCCAGAGGCGGTGCTCGTCGTAGCACACCGCGGGGCGCACGCGGATGTTCCTGAGAATTCACTGGCTTCGATTGATAAGGCCGTCGAAGCGGGCGTGCATATTGTCGAACTTGATATCCAGCAGACTAAGGACGGGGTTTTTGTAGCCATGCACGACCGTGTGCTGGACCGAACGACGACCGGGACGGGTGAACTAGCCGACTATACCTACGCGGAACTGCAGTCCGTACGCTTGCTACACCAAGGCAACCCCACGGATTACCGGATTCCGACATTGGAGGAAGCGGTTGGCCGCGCCAAAGGCCGGGTTTTGTTGGATATCGATTTCAAGGTGCATGGGCTACAAGCGCGTTTTGATGTGTTTGATGAGCTTACCAGGCTCGATGCCGAAGACCTCGTGCTGTTTTATTGCTACGACTATACCGAATTGCCCGTGTTGCACGCGTACAACCCGCGCATTAAAATCATGCCGCGTGCCTACGATTTGGTACAATTTAAGGAAATCGTCGAGTTGGGCCTGACCGATATCATCCATGTCGATGGGTCCTTTTACAGTTCGGAGGCAGTTGAAAAAATAGTCAACGAAAAGCCTATTCGGATATGGGCCAATGTGCTGGGCCGGCATGATCAGCAGGCCGCACAACATGGATCGGGTGCCTACCGCTCATTCTTTGACAAACTGGCGCCCGTGAATGTCGTGCAAACCGATCAGCCACATTTATTAACTGAATATCTGGCGCAGGAGACGGACCGAGCCCTTGTGACGTCTGCCAGCTATAAAGACGTACGATGACTGCCTTCCGCCGGGTGTTGCCAAGAAGAGCCATTGTCCTGCTGTGGGCTGTTGTTGGATGTGCCTATGCCAGCTGTCAGCCGGGGCCGGCGGCCACGGGTACGGTCGATGCGGTCATGGATGACGTGGTGACCCGACTCTATGCCGAGCTGGGCGACAGCCAGTTAGATACAATCAGTGATGCCTTTATGGCTCACTTCCTGACCGAGGCAGAAAAAGAAACGCTGGCTACGGCGTATTGGCGGTTTGAGGTCAATGTTCCGGTGGTCGTATCGCTCATGCGGGACACGGCACAGCAGCAGGTACCCTTTTGGTTGGAAGACAGCCCGTTTGTGAAAACGGATTTGATTGTGCGGAACGGTTTGTCGACCTATGAGGTTTGGCAAGCCGATTTTCCTGCCGGCAAAGTGGGGTTGGGAATCAATGGATTTGACCGGCACCGGCCCGTTTACTTCATTGCGGTAGCGCCCCAAAACCCGACGGACCAACTTGACATCCAACCTTTGTTTCCGCAGGACCAGCACATTGGGGTGATGGATACCGGATCGTTTACCTACCACGACTGGGACGGACTGGTCTTGGAAGAAATTCCCGCCGTACTGCGCGGCCAGGCGCTGTTGACCACAATCCGCGGACGGGCACGCGAGGCCCATGTGATCGGCGGATTCCGCACCACGGCATTTCCCTCAACCCTCGCCCCAGACCAGATCACGTTGACGCTGGGCGCTGACCCGCGAACCCGCATGACGGTGCAATGGCGCACGGACGCCTCCGTCAATGACGCTTGGGTCAAATATTGGCCATCCGGTGGGACGGATACGGTGAAGGTGGATGCCCTACATGCCCCGCTCGAAGACCGGCAACTGCGAAACGACCGCTATACCAGTCGTTTTACGGCACAGTTGGACGATCTCCACCCGGCCACCGCGTACGGATACATCGTGGGGCACGACGGTTCGGTGTCAGACACAATGGCCTTTTCTACGGCCGGCGATACTGGGCCGTTCTCCTTTCTTTGGCTCGGGGACGTGCACAATGACCCGAAGACCGGCGAATTGTTGCAAAATGCAGCCCGGACACACCCCGAATCCGCTTTTTGCGTCTTAGCAGGGGACCTCGTCAATACCGGCTTGTACCGCAATGATTGGGACGATCTGCTCGGCTATGCAGGCCAGGTGTATGGCCATATCCCACTCATGGCCGTGCCCGGCAACCACGACAGCCAGGATGGGCTGGGCGCGTCCATGTATCAGCAGTACCTCCACTACCCGCAAAACGGGCCGAGCAACGTGGCACCAGGGTTTACCTATGCATTCCACTACCATAATGCGCTATTTTTGATGGTCGACGTCGTTAGCTTTTCGGCAGCAGCACAACGTGAATGGATCGCCGACCAACTCGCCCGTACGGATGCGGTTTGGAAGTTTGTCGTGTTTCATTTCCCGCCGTATACCAACAGGGAACCCTATGTCGACATTGAACAGGAATGGGTGCCCCTGTTTGACGAATACGGCGTTGATATCGTCATGAACGGGCATTTCCATTATTACCTGCGCACCCAACCCATGCGCGCCGGCAAGCCTGTCGCGGCGGGGCAACGGGGGACCACCTACATCATGTCTGTGGGCACGGGAAATAAGAACCAGACCGGCGAAACAGAGGCGCATGCGGCCAAACGCGCCAACCAAGGTTACCTATACCAATATGTGCGCGTGGATGGAAATAAAATGATCCATACCAGTTTCGATGCCGGCGGAAACGTAGTTGATTCGTTTGAGCTTCGAAAATAACCTGTATTAACCGTTAATTGAACCAATATGATGATGACGAATACACAACGAATGCGGCTTATTTTGCCAGTTTTAGTGCTTGCGACCTGGCTTGGGAATGCCGGGGCTGCCCTGGCACAGGAGCCCGTGTTGCAACGATCTTTGATATTTAACCTGCAGCACCAGCATGTGCACGGCAGCAGTTTGGTTGAATTGCCCAATGGCGACTTGCTAATCGCTTGGTTCCAAGGCAGCGGGGAGCGCTCGGCCGACGACGTTCGTATCATGGGTGCCCGGTTGCCGAATGGGGCTACGCAGTGGAGCCAGCCCTTCGAGCTGGCCGATACGCCACACCTGCCGGATTGCAACCCCGTTTTGTTCATGGCCGGCGACAAATTGTTCCTCGTATGGATAGCCGTGCAATCCAATCGGTGGGAAAATTCCATACTCCGCGTGCGGACTACCACCCAGTATGCAGCCCAAGGCGCACCCACGTGGGAATGGCAAGACAATATCCTGCTGAAACCCGACGACAGTTTTGCCGAAGAGGTAGCCAGCAAGCTGAAAAAATTGCCTCCGCTGCAAGCCGGTTGGGCCGAATATGCGCCACGTTACGACCAGTTGATCATCACGGCCAGCCACGACGCGACCAAGCGCGGCATAGGCTGGATGACGCGTATCAAGCCGTTGATACTCGCCGGTGGGAAAATACTGTTGCCGTTGTATTCAGACGGGTTCAATCTGTCCCTTATTGCTATTTCCGAGGACGGCGGAAACTCCTGGCTGCCGAGCCTGCCCATGGTAGGCCGAGGCAACATCCAGCCCGCATTGCTGCAAAGGCGGGACGGCAGTCTTGTGGCATACATGCGCGACAGCGGGGATGCGCCTATCCGTCTGCAGGTCAGTGAGTCGCATGACGAAGGCATGAGCTGGTCGGTGGCCGACAAAACCGAGTTTCCGAGTGGGGCAAGCGTTGACGCGCTCGCGCTTGCCGACGGGCGGTGGGCGATGCTCTTCAACGATATCGACGACGGCCGCTACCGGCTGAGTTTATACGTCTCCGACGACGAAGGCGAGACCTGGCCCGTTCGGTATCCGATTGAGCTCGATCCGGAACAACAGGGACGGTTTTCCTATCCTTCCCTTATTCAGGCAAGCGATGGCAAGATCCATCTAAGCTATTCATACCATCTTGGTTCGGATAACAAAGCCATCAGCCACGTGGTTGTTGATCCCGCCCGGTTGCGTTAAACTGTCAAACCTAAATAAACTTTTTCATGATGAGACTTCATTTGTTTGTGTCGCTTGTGCTGATCGTGCTGGTCAGCGCCTGTTCGGACCGTTCAGGGCCTATCCAACAACAACATTATGCGGACACCGTATTTTCGCAGGATTACAGCGTTAAATATTATGCCGAGGGCGACTTGGCCGCCTTGAAAAAAGCGTATGTTAACCAAGAGGGGAAAGTACAGATTCTGGATGCCAATGGCTTGCGCCACCTGCACGACGGGCGCTTCCTCTACCCCGGCAAGGTCGTGGAAGACCGCACCTACCGGTTTATGGCGGCCAAGGACATTGTTGATATGCTGTCTGCCCAAGGGCAGTTTGTCTATCTGGATGCCAAGGCCATCTTTAGTAACGCATGGTCTGGCCGGTTGTATGCAACACATAAGCTGGAAGCGCCTACAGGATTTGCTGCAAATGGCCAACTTGACTTTTTGGTCACGGATGGTAAGCGCTTGCATTTTATCCAAGGCGAGGACGTCGTATGGGAAGGGACGATTGCCAGCGGCGAAGTGAAACAGGTATTGAGCCATCCGGCCGATGATGCGCTGTTTTACGTGCTCACCGATGAGTCGATCCACCGCTTTTCGGCCACAAATAAGCAGCTGGAGCCGCTCTATGCGGGGGAATCGCTGACGGCGGCCGATGTCGATGCGACTAGCGGGGAGCTGATTGTCGGTACGTCCGACGGCTATTTCCGATTGGGCTTAGCGCAAGGGGATGTCATTGGCGATATGCATCGGAAACTGCCTTGGACGGAAATCACCGCGGTGAAGGTCGTGGGTGATAATTATTGGTTTGGCACGTCCCGAGGGGCTTTTGTCGTCAAAGCAACGGGAGAAGTCGACTATTATGCCAGCGAGCGCTGGCTACCCAGCGACCAGGTCGTGCATCTGGCGCCCGGACGGGAGGGGTCGATGCTCGTGCTGACGACTGCTGGGCTCGGCGAGATTTGCTTCAAGCCGATGAGCCTGTACGATAAGGCCATGTACTATGAGCAACAAGTGCGCGACCGACATATCCGGAACGGGTTTAATTCAACCTTGTCAGGGTTGGTAAATGGCGACCTGAGCACGGGCTTTTTGTCGGATTCGGACAATGATGGGCTCTGGACGTCCCTCTACCTGGCCGCACAGGCGTTTCGTTATGCAACAACCGGCGAGGAGCAGGCGCTGGACCATTGCATCGAATCGCTGGACGCCATGGCCCGGTTGTTCGATATCCATCACGTGCCGGGATTTCCAGCGCGCTCCTACGAGCGCCGGGGCGAAGGCGATACCCGAAACCAGCTTTCCGACCCTGAACGCTGGCAACTGGCCGACCACCCGGATTGGTATTGGAAAGCGACTACCAGCAGCGACGAAGCCATTGGGCATATTTTTGCCTTCGGCGTCGTGGCCGAGCTGGTGGAACACGAGGCGACACGCCAAAAAGCCATCCAACTCATCGATACGCTGATGGGACATATTGTCAAAAACGACTTGTACTTAGTGGATTATGATGGTCAGCCAACGACGTGGGGCCGCTGGAATCCGGAATATGTGAACGGCTTCCCCACCTCCGTAGGGGACCGGAAGCTAAACTCGTCCAACATCATCGGTATGCTGCAAACTGCCTATCACTTTACGGGCAAGGAAATCTACAAGGAAACGGCGTTCGACCTGATGGACAACCATGGCTACTTGGAGAACCTGATGCGTCCGATGAGTGAGATTGGCAAAGCACCCGATGGTTCCGACGACTGGAGCCAGATGTTGTCGAGCGCTTGGAACCACTCCGATGATGAGATGTATTTTGCAGGCTATTGGGGCCTGTACCGCTACGCGTTCAACGATACGCTGCAGGCGCAATTCAAAGAGTCGATACTGGACCATTGGGAAGCCGAGCGCCCCGAAAAGGAGGGAGCATGGAACATTTTTACCGCTATTACCGGCGCAGCCGAATTTGACATGGACGAAGCGGCGTGGTACCTGCGCGAATATCCACTCGACCTGATCCAGTGGCGTATTCAAAACAGCCATCGCAAGGACATCGTTCCGATGGCGCCAAACTTCAGGACGCAAACCATCGAAGAAGTCCTCCCGCCCGACGAACTGCGAATTACCCGCCACAATGCCAATCGTTTCTCGCTCGACGGCGGCAATAATTCGGCGGAAAACAGTGCCGGCGACATCTGGCTGTTTCCCTACTGGATGGGCCGATATTTACAGGTAATTGGTCCGCCACAGGAATAGGAACGGTCGGGTAGCGGGTAACGCAAAAACGTCGTGTCCAGCGCGACTCGCACGAGCCACAAGCCCCGGATTGTCAATGCAATCCGGGGTTTTTATTTGATCGGGCTGCAGGATGATAATATCGTCAATTTAAATGCTAATATCGTATAAATAATCACCCCGGTTATCCAGTAACTTTGGATAACCAATAGCAAACCTGGGTAAATAAATTATAAACCAAGACGTGCGTCGCAAGACGATCAACCGCCCAGGAAGCAAGGAAACGAACCCAAATACATTGTTATAACGTTGCTTCGAATGAGTCGGGTAGACAATCACAAACGATTAGTATCACTGGATGCTTTCCGGGGATTTACCATTGCTGCCATGATTTTGGTCAATACGCCAGGTTCATGGGACACGGTGTACCCGCCGCTGTTGCATGCGGAGTGGCACGGGGTGACGCCGACGGATTATATCTTCCCGTTTTTTATCTTCATCGTCGGGGTTTCCATTACCCTTTCCTTTAGCAAACTACGGGCAGCCGGAAAATCCAAGGCTGCCTTGGGCTGGAAAACGCTCAAGCGCGCCGCAATCATTTTCGGATTGGGGCTCTTCCTCTGGCTGTTTCCCACGTTTGATTTTTCCGAACTGCGTATACCGGGTGTGTTGCAACGCATCGCGCTGGTGTTCCTGGCTTGCGCCTTGCTATACCTGCACACCACGTGGCGGCAACAGGCCATCATTGCCACGGCCATTCTCGTGCTCTACTGGGCTGCCATGAAGCTGGTGCCGGTGCCGGGTGTGGGCACGGGCCTCCTGGAGCCGGGACAAAACCTGGCAGCCTGGATCGACAGCCAGTTGGTTCCGGGCAAGATGTGGCAAGGAACCTGGGATCCGGAGGGTATACTGAGCACGTTTCCCGCCATCGTCACTGGAATTTTGGGGATGCTGGCCGGTCGCCTTCTGGGCACTGGCCGCATTTCCGAAGAGCGACGCATCTTGTGGCTTTTTTTAGGGGGGGTCGTCCTATTCGCGGTGGGAGCAATGTGGGGCTGGGTGTTTCCCATCAATAAGAATCTGTGGACGAGCTCCTACGTGCTGTACACCGGCGGGCTGGCAGCCCTCGCCTTGGCCTCCGCTTATTTTGTCATCGAGATATTGGGCCATGCGAAATGGGCCAAGGTTGGGGTCATCTTCGGTTCCAATGCCATCACGGCTTATGTACTCGGCAGCATACTGCCCAGTCTCTTGCCTTCGGCCAACCAGTGGTACGTCTCTACATTCATCGAAGGATCGCGTATGCCCGAGCTCATGTCATTGCTTTGGGCGATCGGCATCTGCGTGCTTTGTTACATCCCCATTTACGTCTTGTACCGAAAACGAATCTTTATAAAAATTTAACGCTACTTACATACCATGCACCTAACTTTACCATTCAACCCAATCAACTGTAACCGAGCCGTGGCCCTGTTTATACTCGTTTTTACGTTTTTTTCGTTTGTCCGATGCGGTTCTCCGGAAACGGTCGACAATACCCTTCCGGTCATTACACAACGCTCGTTCGTCTTCGGCGATAATCGTCCATTCCCGCAGTGCCATGCATCGACGCTGGTGAGGCTTGACAATGGTCATTTTCTGGTCGCATCGTTTGGGGGTACCCGCGAAAAGGACGACGACGTAGGCATCTGGCTTTCCAAAGGCGATGGAGCGACGTGGACCGCGCCGGTGGAAGTAGCGAAAATCCGGAACGATCCGCACTGGAACCCCGTATTGTTCCAAGCACCCTCTGGCCAAGTCATCCTTTATTTCAAGGTTGGAAAGACCATTCCCAAGTGGGAAACCTGGGTGATGACATCCGACGACAACGGCGAAACGTGGTCTGAAGCGTACGAATTGGTAGCTGGCGACCACGGCGGCAGGGGTCCGGTGCGCAATAAGCCCATCATCCTTTCTGATGGAACGTGGCTCGCTGGCGCGTCGCACGAGGAAGGGCAATGGGATGTGTTCATCGACCGAAGCGAGGATGGGGGAAACACCTGGCAACAAACCGAATACCTGGAAGTCGACCGTGAAGAATTGACCGGCGAAGGCATCATCCAGCCTACCTTATGGGAATCCGAACCCGGCAAGGTACACATGCTGGTCCGAAGCAGTGCTGGCGCGATTTACCGCAGCGATTCCGAAGATTATGGCAAAACATGGTCGCCCGCCTACCGCACCGACCTGCCCAACCCCAATACCGGGATTGATCTGGTCAAGCTGGAAGACGGCACACTCGCCCTGCTGTATAATCCGGATGGAAAAAACTGGGGGTCGCGGGGTACGCTCTTACTGGCATTTTCGTATGACAACGGAAAGACTTGGCCCGAAGAGATTGAGATTGATAAGGACGGCGAGGAAAGCGAGTTTTCCTACCCAGCGATTATTCAGTGGGACGGACATATCGGCTTGACATACACGTGGGAGCGGTCGGATATCGCGTTTGTGACGCTCGAACTATAATACATGAAGAATTCATATCAACCTTAACGAAAACATGACAATCGTAAACCTAAAAACACTGTACTATGAAAATGACATTAACGAGTAACCGAAAATGGATGCTGATGCTGTTGGCTCTGGTAGCATACAGCGTGGTTCCGTTCTTGGCCCAGGCGCAGTCTGGGCAACGACAGGTCTCCGGGCAAGTGCGCTCGGCCGCCGACGGGACACCCATCTCGGGTGCCAGTGTCAGCGTCAGGGGAACCAACGTGGCAACGGCAACCAACGAAGAAGGACGATACAGCATCAATGTGCAGGGTGCAGACGCTGTATTGATATTTACGTTTTTGGGGCATGAAGCGTTAGGAGTGAGTGTAGGCCAGCGCACGAGCATCGACGTCACGCTGTCGCCGTCGCAGGAGATGATAAGCGAGGTCGTGGTGACCGCTTTGGGAATCGAACGCGAAACGAAATCGCTGGGATATAGTGTGGGCGTCGTAGGGGGAGAAGAGATGGTCAAAGTCGCCCAAGAAAATATTTTCGGCGGGCTCGCTGCCAAATTGCCCGGTGTGACATTAAGTGAGACAAGCGGACCAGGATCATCGGTCAGTATGATCATTCGAGGAGCAAACTCCTTGACGACCGACAACCAACCTTTATTCGTCGTAGACGGTGTGCCGCTCTCCAGCGGGTTGAATAACCAGCGACAGATGGGCGACCGTAATATTGTGGATTACGGAAACGCGATATCGGACATCAACCCCGACGACATTGAGAGTATATCCGTATTGAAGGGGCCCAGTGCAGCGGCATTGTATGGGTCGCGTGCGGGTAACGGCGTAGTGCTGATTACCACAAAATCTGGGAGTACAGGTGAACGGGCAACCGTCAGCTTCTCGACAAGCAACGTATTCGAAACACCTGTAAAGTTTTTAGACTTCCATTACATGTATTCCTCCGGAAACCGCGGGAACTTCCTGGACGAGAGCTCGGGGTATTGGACCGGGCTTCCCCTGGATAGGGGCGTTACGGCCGTGCAGTGGAACAGCCCCCTGGATGCGAATGGCAGCCCCATAGCGACCGAACTGCGTTCCTATGAGGATAACATGAAAAATTTCCTGCGAACTGGTTTAACCTCCACAAACAACCTCTCATTAAGTGGTGGAAGCGCACGGGGCAACTATCGTTTGTCATACAACAACATGACACATGAGGGCATGATCCCCAACTCGAACCTCCAACGCAATGCATTGTCCGCCGTATTGGCGTATGACATTAACGAAAGCTTAAAACTAAGTACGAATATCAACTTATCCCGTTCCAACTCGGACAACCGCCCGGCAACGGCAAACCGTACCGCCAATCCTTTGGAATGGGTGATGGCGTATCCCCATGTCAATGTGCTGGAACTCAAGGACTACTGGATGGATGGGCAGGAAAATATCCGTCAACGAAGTGTTTTCCCGGGAGCAGATAACCCCTACTTCTTGGCAAACGAGCTCAACAACGGATTCACACGTGATCGTGCTTATGGCAATATCAAATTGGATTGGAATATTGCGCCAAATTGGTCCGCATTCGGGCGGGTATCCGTAGACATGTCCCACGAAAACCGGGAAACCAAAGTGCCCCATAGCTACTCACGGGCGGCACAAGGCGGATATTACCTCCAAGGGCTAGCGAACAACGAGTTGAACTCCGATGTGTTGCTCACCTACAAGAATACGTTTGGTGATTTCGATCTCAGCGCATCCGGCGGAGGTAACTACATGAGGCAAGCCTATCGTGATTCGTATATGGGCGGTAGTGCGTTGACCATTCCGGGGCTTTACCGCATCGGCAACGTACCAACCAATATGCTCCAATATTCGAATGGCACGTCTGACCGGGCTATCTACAGTCTTTATGCCTTGGCCTCCTTTGGATATAAAGGCATGTTGTATCTGGATTTGACCGCACGAAACGACTGGGCGAGTTCCCTGCCGGTCACCGACCAATCGTTTTTCTACCCGTCCGCATCCATGAGCTGGTTGATCAACGAAACATTCTCCATGCCTACCACCGTGTCATTATTCAAGCTGAGAGCTGGTTGGGCGCAAGTCGGTAACGCGCCAGGAGCCTACCAGATCCATCAGATGCTGGGGACGGGGCAATACGGTTCGCTGATTACTTCTAGTGTGCCAGGTGGACTCAGGAACCCAATGCTGAAGCCTGAGATTGCGGAATCAACCGAATTTGGAATCGACCTAAACCTTTTTAAAAACCGACTACGTTTTGAGGGAACATACTACAACGTGGGTAACCGAAACCAGCAATTGCCAATACCCCTTCCGGAGTCATCGGGATTTGCCAGTACGTTTGTGAATGCCGGATTGATCGTCAGTAAAGGATGGGAGTTTGCGATAGGGGGGACCCCAGTCCAAACGTCTGATTGGACATGGGACATCTCCGCAAACTTCTACCAAAACCGCACCACCGTCGAGAAGTTGACGGAAGGCTTCAGCGTATTGACACTTTGGAGTGACAACGGAGGTGGTTCGTTTGCCAGGGAAGGGGAACGCTTGGGCAACCTATACAGCCGAGGGTTTGCTTATGTAAACGATCCGTCGTCCGACTATCATCGGTGGCCGATTTTGAACACGCAGGGCAAGTGGATCGAAAATGGTGATCCTGATGCACGGGTGCACGTCGGTAATTATAACCCCGATTTTCAAATAGGTATGCAGACTACCTTGCAGTATAAGCGCTTTTCATTAAGTGCGAGCTTTGATTGGCGTCACGGCGGGGAATTTATGTCCTTTACCTACCGCTACGGAGGCTCAAACTGGCAGTCGGCAAGACAGATGCGAGAGCTAATCCCGGGGGGATTATATGACGAGCGAGACTTGATCGATTTACTTAAGTCCGATCCGGAGCGTTACATTATCCCTAAAAACGGCCATTTCCCGCGGGTGGGCGGCTACGAACAAGCGACAGGTGGATACTGGAACGACAACTTCGGTACGGCCAATGAAGCCTACGACGGAGTGTTTATTCCCGGAGTGATAGCCAACGCCGACGGTACGTATACGGAGCACCTCGGTGGCGACGGAACGGTCATTTATCCTGCTTCACGGCAGTACGCATGGGGTTTTAACCAAGCGGTTACGTTCGACGCTTCATTTATCAAACTTCGTGAGGTGACAATTGGCTACGATATCCCGAACCTGTGGAAGCTCCGTAATGCACGGGTATCCGTTTTCTCCAGAAACATCATGTTATGGAGCGCGGCCAAGATCGGGATTGATCCCGAGCGGGCCTTCCAGGCACAGGGAGGTACACAAGGAAATACCTCGACCATGTTCCGTCAAGGTATAGAATTGCAGAACATCATGCCGATGACCATGCCTGTCGGTTTCAAACTGGATTTTACCTTTTAATTGAAAAACACCCGAACGAATAAAACATTTGGTCATGAAAAAATATAACAGAATATATCGATATCTCGGCATCATCCTCGTCATGTTTTCCGTGTCGTGTCAAGATAAGTTGGCGGAATTGAACGAGAACCCTAATGCAGTAGCACCTGCTTCCGCCAATCCGAATTTGATGTTAGCTCCGGTATTATCCGATGCGGCAAAAAATTATGTCAATTTAGGGTACGGAATTATGGGTGGGGTAATGCAGCACATGCAAGAAGATGGGTGGTACACTGGGTATAACCAATACGATTGGGATCCCAACAACTGGGGTAACTGGTATGGCATACTGCGCACCAATGAACTGATCTTACAACGGTCGGAAGATATGGGTTGGCCATTCCTGCAGGGTATTGCATTGACGATGCGAGGCTTTGCATTCGGGATGATTACCGATCTATGGGGCGATGCGCCGTACACCGAAGCACTCCAGGGCGGTAACGCTTCAGGACCTATTACCCACCCGAAGTACGATAGCCAAGAGGTCATCTACCTCGGCATCATCGAAGATTTAAAACAAGCAGCGAGCCTTTTTGCCCAAAATAGCACCACGGGTATCATCGCTTCGTACGATTTGTATTATGCGGGTGACGTCCAGAAATGGCATCGTTTTGCCAATTCCCTGCTGCTACGCTATTACATGCGGCTTTCTGAAAAACTGCCGGAGGTAGCACGTCAAGGAGTGGAAAGTATTTACCAAACCGGTATATACATCGAGCATGCGTCCGATGATGCAACCCATAATTACCTAGGGACCGATGCGGCAAACTCTTGGCCTACAGCTGTTGGGTTTACAGTGGATGACAGTGGCTTTCGGCGCAGGAAGCCGGCCAGTACATTGCTCGATCGCCTACGTGCTAATGACGACCCAAGAATGTCGGTTTGGTTCCAGCCCGTGTACTGCCGTTGGGTGGAAGATCCTACGTTGTCCGTACCCGTTGATCCGTTCATCCGGCGAAATGGCGTGTTGACGGATATCGTTTCCCTGACTGACGTGGAGTACCAAGCTGCGATTGCCGCGGGTAACACGTTTACTCGCCATTTTAATCCCAATACGTTCACCGTCGATCTGGATACCCGCGAATATGTGGGTGTGCCTCCAGGCTTGCAGACACCCGATGCATACAATTACAATCCTACTCCAGGTCAGATTGTCCAAAACCAACATGTTTCCCAATTGGCTCCAGTCTTTAGGCAACGTACGGGGGGTGTGCTGACCATGCGATTGGCCTCTGCCGCCGAAGCGGCCTTTATATTGGCAGAAGCCGCACAGCGTGGCTGGTCAACGGGTGATGCTGCCACCCACTATAACCGCGGCGTGCGGGAGTCGTTGCGGGCGTGGGGCGTGGCCGAACAGTACGATACCTATATTGCCCAGCCAAATGTTGCGTATAACCAGACCCTTGAGCGTATTATCGAACAAAAGTGGACCGCCAGTTTTGCGGCAGCTACGGAATCTTGGTTTGATTATCGCAGAACAGGTTTTCCAAACCTACAGGTGGGGCCCGCGTCCCCCCAGCCGCATTTGCCCGTACGTTTCATTTACGGGGAAAATGAGCTGAATAATAATCAGGCGAACGTAGAGGAAGCGTTAAATCGGTTGGAACCACTCTCCTCCGCGACAGGGGTAAATAACCAATGGTCTAAACCCTGGATTATACAAGGGACTGGCAAACCGTGGTAGCGGTTTGTCAGTTGGCTTTTTTTGTGCATAAGTTTTTTTAAACCAATAAGTTTCAATGTGTATCTTTAGCGTACTAATCAATTGACAACCGGCTAATGGCTCCCTGGGACGGCTCCCGTCTTGGGAGCTATTAGCCGTTTAGAAAAAAACCATTTTAAACCCATTAAAACAGCTTGTTATGATGAGACGTCGACTATTTTTACTGGTGGTGGCCTGTTGTTGCCTGGGGCTCGCTTCTTGCGAAAAAGAAGAGTCCCCGGTCGATTATGTGCCCACCAAGAAGGAGTGGATCTCCGGAACCTGGAAACAAAAAGACCTGTTGCTGGGCGTCACGACCACCGTGGCTGGATTCCGCCTCACGGAAGGAAACAGCATGCTGACCGACCCGGTCATCAATGCGGTGCTAACGGGCGCGTTCGGCGGCAACCCTTTCCTCTCGACCGCCAACAACGGTTACGTGTTTAATGCCAACGGCACCTATACGGCCAGTGGCGATTTTTCCCTTATCCAGCCCGAAATCGGTAGTGGAGGACAGTGGGATCTGGAAGTCTACGGCTCCGTTCTCGCCCTGTTCCCCACGGCAGACAAACGGATTCCGAACTGGGTGAACAACATCAGACCCACCGAACTGAATTTAGGCTTGACCGTGAACGTTCCGGGCCTAGGTGACGTTCCCATGAATTTATTGCTCGAAAAGCAATAGGCCGGGCTGAGTAAGGACCATAAACCAATTCAGATGAAAACGTATCCATTAATTTTTATGAAAAATTTTTACGCTATTATCCGGCTGCTACCCCTATGCGTGTTGGTGCTTGCCCTTGGCTTGCCGCAGGCGTATGCCCATACTGAAACCACGGCGCAGCAAACCACCGTGCGCGGCAAGGTAAGCAGCGACGCCGATGGGCCGCTATCCGGCGTGTCCGTCCGCGAGAAAGGAACCAATAACGCGGTTTCTACAAATGCATCCGGCGATTTTGAGATTCGGGTGACCAACAATGCCAGCGTGCTGGTATTTACATCCATGGGCTTCGAAACCACCGAAGTCACCGTCGGCACCCAACGGACGATCAACCTCACGTTGTTTCCGTCCTCCCAAGAAATCGAAGGCGTGGTGGTGACGGCTTTAGGCATTACGCGGGCCAAGCGGGCGCTGGGTTATTCCGTCGAAGAAGTCACAGCGGAGGAGTTTGTCCGCGTGCCTCAGGAGAATATCCTGAATGCGATGAGTGGCAAAATAGCCGGGGTAACCATCAACCAAACCGGCGGCGTGGGCTCATCGGTGAGCATGGTGATCCGGGGCGCGACGTCATTGAGTAGCGACAACCAACCCCTGTTCGTCATTGACGGCGTGCCGGTGTCCAACACGGTAAACAACGTTACCAACATCGGCGACCGCAACAACGTGGATTATGGCAACGCAATCTCAAGTCTCAATCCCGATGATATCGAGAGCGTCACCGTACTAAAAGGGCCCAATGCCGCCGCGCTTTACGGCTCGCGCGCGGGCAACGGCGTCGTGCTGATAACGACCAAAAGCGGCCGCAATGCCGATCGGGTCAGCATTTCCATTACGTCCAATACCGTCATCGACCGGCCCTATAGCTTTTTGGATTTTCAATCCAAGTTTGGGTCCGGTGCTTTTTCCGCTATCCCAACCGAAATTAGCGGTTCCCTGTTTTCCAATCCCTTTGGCCAGCTCGTCCAGGAAAACACGGGCGGATCCTTTGGGGCCGAGTTGGACAAGGGCTATATGGCCGTGCAGTGGAACAGCCCGATAGGCGAGGACGGAAGGCCCATCCCCACACCCTTGGTTTCCTATCCAAACAATATCCAAAACTTTATCCAAAACGGGGTGACCTCCACCAACAGCATTTCGGTGGCCAACGGCAACGAGCGGATGAACTACCGTTTGTCGTATTCCAATATGGCGCATCGGGGCATGATCCCCAATACAGACTTAAAACGGAATACGCTGAACCTCAACGGCGGGTTGAATATCACGGACAACATCCGCATTTCGAGCATGGTTGACATCAGCCGAAACAATGCCGACAACCGGCCGAGCGGCGACCGCGGCACAAACCCGCTGGAAGCCGCGTACATGCTCTCGCCCCACATCAATATCCTGGACATGCAAGACTACTGGATGGCTGGACAGGAAGGGTTGCAACAGCGCAGCCATTATCCCGCCGGCTTCGACAACCCGTATTTCCTGGCCAACGAAGTAAGCAACGGCTTCTTCCGGGATCGCCTGTACGGGAATGTCCGTGCCGATTGGTCGATCATCCCCGGCCTGGATTTGATGGTGCGGTACGGGCTCGACACCTACAAGGAGCAACGCGAAACAAAGTTGCCCATGAGCTATACCCGCGAACAGCGCGGTGGCTATGGCATTGTAAACCTGAATCGCTTTGAAAGCAATGCCGACTTCCTGTTGAGCTACAACACCGAAGTCCAAGACTTTACCATCGGCGTGTCTGGCGGCGGTAATTTCCGGTTCCAAAAGAATACGGATATAGTCAACAAAAGCCGGAACGGATCGCAGGGCCTCATCCTACCGGGCGTGTACACCCTGCAAAACATCCTGGCCACGGATTTGGATTACTCCAGCTTCTTGATGCGTCGGGGCGTGCACAGTGCCTACGGCATGGCCAACCTGGGTTATCGCGACATGCTGTTTTTGGATTTGACCGGCAGGACAGACTGGTCGAGTACCCTGCCGAATGCCAGTCCTTATTTTTACCCTTCGGCATCGTTGAGTATGATTGTCAACGAAATGGTGGGGCTGAACAGCCCGAATGTCGATCTGATCAAATTACGGGGAGGCTACGCCGAAGTTGGGAACGACGCAGGGGCGTATTTGCTGATGAATACCCTATCCAATGCGAGTGTATGGGGCAACGTGCCTCGCTTCGGCATACCTGGCACGCGCTTGATACCCGACCTGAAACCGGAGTTTGCACGTTCGTATGAGGGCGGACTCGATTTGAATTTCTTCCAAAACACACTCCGCTTCTCAGGCACATGGTACATGGTCGACAACGAGAACCAAATCTTTCCCACCACACGCGCCGCGTCGTCCGGAGTGACCAATGCGAATATCAACGCGGGCAAGCTCAGGAGCAAAGGATACGAACTCACGTTGGGCGTCACGCCGGTGCGATCGACCGACTGGAACTGGGACGTCAACATGAATTTCACCAGAAACCGAACGCGTATTCTCGAATTGACGGACGATATGCCATTCTACCGTTTTTGGGGTACCTCGGGTGCTGGGGCTTGGACCTACGTAGGCGAGGAAGTAGGGGATATCTACGGTGCGGAACTGGTCACCGTCAACCATCCCAACTACCCGCAGTACCAAGGTTATCCGCTGCTGGACAATACGGGCAAATGGGTAGCCATCGACGCGGAAGAGACCCGCAACAAAATCGGTAATTTCAACCCCAATTTCATTATGGGTGGGCAAACCAGCGTGTCCTATAAAAACTGGACCCTGCAAATGGCCCTTGACTGGCGCAATGGTGGCGACTTCTTCTCCGAAACCTTCCGACGCGGCGAAGAGGAAGCCCGTTCAAACCGGTTTTTAGACAAGTTGTTTAACCGCGGCTTGATGTCTGACAAAGAAGTCAGGGACTACCTCGTGGCCAATCAAGACGGCATGATCCGGGTCATTGGCAACGATTTTCCACTCGTGGGCGGGCCCACGCCGGAGTATGGCAGTTACCCGTTTGTGTTTCCGCCGTACACACTGCCGTATGGCGGCGTGTTCGTCCCCGGGATACGCCAGATCGGCGTTGACGGCGCGGGCGACCCCGTCTATGTGGAGAACCTGGGCGAAAAGATCAACGAAGCCGACGGCACGCTGATCCTGCCCTTCGCTGGCGCCACCACGTGGAGCTTCCCGCAGGCGTTCGTATTCCCATCGGACTACCTCAAACTGCGGGAAATATCACTAACATACGCGATTCCGCAACACCTTGTCAACCGTTGGAACATGCAAAACATGAGTGTTTCGGTCTACAGCAGGAATATCATCCTGTGGACGAAGGCCAAGATCGGCGTGGACCCCGAGAACGCATACAAGCCCTCGGGCAACGGGTTCCTGCAAGGGGTGGAGCAGTATAACATCAACCCTTGGGTGATGCCGATCGGATTTAGGTTACAAGTCACATTTTAGCACCCGAAGATCATGAAAACATTCAAAATAAACCGCATAGCACGCTTGTCCTTGTTGTTGGTATCCGTCACGTTGCTCAGTAGCTGTACGGATTACCTGGTCGAGCTGAACGAAAACCCCAACGGGGCTGAACCCACCAACGCGCACCCTAACCTGGTGTTGCCAACGGTATTGTCCGAAGCCGGCAAGCTATACCTCAACCTGGGATACCAAGACCTCGCGGGCGTGATGCAGCATACGCAGAAAGATGGCTGGGCAGGCGGCCACAACAATTACGACTGGGAAGGCTCGAACAGTTGGAACGGGTATTACGATATCCTGAGAAACAATAAATTCGTCCTTGATCGGTCAGAAGAGTTGGGCTATGAGATGCACCAAGGCGTGGCCTTGGTCATGAAATCATTCCTATTTGGCCTAATGGCTGATTTGTGGGGCGATGTTCCCTACTCCGAGGCCCTGCTGGCGCAGGAAGGGGGGACGATGACCGCGAAATACGACCGGCAGGAAGACGTGTATTTGGGGGTTCTCGCCGACTTGGAACGGGCGAACCAATTGCTTTCCAGGCCCGCGGCGCAGTACACCGCCCAATTGGGAAGCGTTGATTTATATTTTAATGGAAATCATACGAAATGGCAACGCTTCGCCAATTCACTGGCGCTACGCTATTACATGCGGCTGTCGCATAAGTCACCGCAAGTTGCCCAAGCAGGGATTGAGCGAATTGTACAAAACCCAACGGACTACCCGATCATCCTCCTAGCGGCAGACGATGCAACGATGGCGTTCCCGGGTACCAATTCCGGTGATTCCTGGCCGTTCAACCTCACGTTTGACGCCACGGACCAAGGGAGCAATTTCCGTCGTATTAAAATGGCCCAAACCCTGGTCGAGCACATGCGTGCAGAGCAAGATCCGCGTCTGGCGGTTTGGGCCCGGCGTGTGCAGATACCGATTAATGTCGACGGTTCCCTGCCACCGGGTACGGATGCCGTCGTTGACGGGGTGCGCATGATTTCGCCGGACAGGCTCGCGGCCCTGGGCGCCGACATTGATGAGATTAACCAAAATATGGACTTCGTTGGGTTGCCGCCCTCACTAGTCGGCCCACAGGCGTTCAACCTGAGCCCCGATGTGAACCAGGCCTCCAATAATCCCCATGTGTCTTGGCTGAACGACATGTACAGGCAGACCACGGGACCCTTGTTGCGCGCTCGCTTGCTGTCGGCCGTCGAAGTCAATCTGATTCTAGCGGAAGCCGCACTCAAAGGTTGGAACACGGGAGATGCCCAGGCACGTTACGAAGCGGGCGTAAAAGCCTCATTCGATGCGTGGGGGCTGGCCGGCCAATACGATGCGTACATCGCTGGTGCACCTTATGACGGTACCATTCAGCAGGTCATCGAGCAGAAATGGGTCTCATCATGGACCGCCGCGGCCGAGGCGTGGTTTGACTGGCGCCGTACCGGCTTCCCAGACCTGCAAACCGGCAGCCAGGCCATGGGTCCCGTGTTGCCCGTCCGCTTCTATTACATGTCCTCCGAACGGGAGTTGAATAGGGCGAATGCAGAGCAGGCTATCGCCAATTTGGAAAGCACGCCCTACACGTCCTTCGGTGCGGTCGGCGGTGCAGGCAACAGCGCCTGGTCGAAGCCTTGGGTGTTGCAAGGGACGGGCAATCCATGGTAATACGTTTTTTGTTCCATGGGTGTCTGGTCTTGATTTTCTTGGCTGGGTGTGCCGTTTCGGCGTACGCGCAGTCTTGGAAAGCGGGCGCCGCGGTTCGGGTCATCACGCCTGATCCGTTGTTGCCCGTCTCCGGAGGAATCGGCACGCCACAGCCTGCCACCCAACAAAAAGGCGACTTGTTTGTCCGGGCTATGGTACTGGAGCTTGGTGACACGCGCGTGGCATTCGTCAGCGTGGACAACTTGGGCTGGCCTGCCGTACTGGGAGACCGGTCCCGCGCGTTGGTTACTGGCATACCGCCAGGGAACATCCTGATCGGTGCCACCCATACCCACAGCGCGCCGGATGCGTACGGGTTTCCGGGCCAGGATGGCGAGCACCATGCTGATTTGGCCTATTTAGACCATTGCGTGCAGTTAATCGCGGATGCGGTGAACGAAGCGGTCGGTCGGCTTCAACCCGCGCACGTGAACGTTGCAATGGGGGACGCCAAAGGCAAAATTGCGTTCAACTATTACGCGGAAGACTTGTACGATCCCCGTTGTGGGGTTATCCAGGCTGTTTCGGCCAGCGGTGAGGTAATCGCCACCTTAGTCAATTATGCCATCCATCCCGAAGTGATCGGGTCAAAGCGCGGTATCCTGAGCCCTGATCTATGCGGCCCGCTATACGAGCGCATCGAACAGCGGGCAGGCGGCGTGGCCGTGTTTATGAACGGCGCCTTGGGGGGCATGGTAACGGCTGACAACCGCCCTGATGGGCCGGGGGTAGTCGTCGATCCCTGGGCAGAATGCGTGCGGATTGGCACCTTGCTGGCTGACGAAGCCTTACGATTGTTGGACGAAGGGGGCTTAGCGGCTAGTCCGGAACTGGCCTGTGTCCACAGCACCGTCACCTTCCCGATCGAGTCACCCCTCATGCGGCATATTTTGGCGCATTCGCCCTTGCGCTATGACACGCCGTCCGGTCCGGACGACAGCATCGCGACCCAACTGAACGCCTTGCGGATCGGACCGGCAACGATCCTGACCATACCTGGCGAGGCCCTGCCCAATATTGGGTATTACCTGAAACGAAACATGAACTCCGATTTCCCGTTCCTGTTTGGCCTGACCAATGATGCCTTCGGGTATATCCTCACCAAAGTGGATTACGACAGTTTTGAACGGTACAATTACATCACGCGCACCAGCCTCGGCGAAATGACGGGTGAATATTTTATGGATGCGGCGTTAGCGCTCCTGCGCGAATTAGATGAGATAACCCTTGATGCAGATGATTAGAAAGCTGAATATTATGAAGAAGACCGGATTAGCCTTGTGGGCGGGATGCCTGTTAGCTGTCACGATTGCCCACGCGCAAAGCACGCCCCCGGCGGTAACGCCTGAAACAGCCTTGCGCAGTTACCTTGACGCTGAAGATGCTTCCTATCACTGGGAAATCAAAGACATTATTAAGGTGGGGCCTGTGAAGGCGTACGATATCCTGCTCACTTCGCAAACCTGGAAGGGGCACGTGTGGAAGCATCAACTGACCGTCGTGGTACCGCGCCGCGTCAAGCGGGAGACCGCGATGCTCTTCATCGACGGTGGCGGCGTCAATGAGGCGGGCGAGCCCAACTGGCGCGACCCCCGAAAAAACGAGATATTGAAAGCGGTGGGGCTCGCCGCCTGGGAAAACCGTGCGATCACGGCCGTGCTTAAGCAGGTGCCCATGCAACCGCTCTATGGGGGCAAGCGAGAAGACGAACTGATTTCGATGACCTTGCATAACTATCAGGAAGACAACGACCATACGTGGCCCTTGCTGTTTCCCATGACCAAGAGCGCCATCAGGGCGATGGATGCCATACAAGAGCTCGCCGCCCAAGAACTCCGCACCGAGGTCGCTGATTTTTTGGTGGCCGGCGCATCCAAACGTGGCTGGACAACCTGGTTGACCGGGGCGTCCGAAGACCCCCGTGTCAAGGCATTGGCGCCCATCGTGATCGATATCGTCAACATGCCCGCCAACCTGAATTACCAACTGGAAGCCTACGACGAGTATAGCCAGGAAATCCAAGACTATACCGACCTAGGCATCCCGCAGGCGATGGATAGCGAGGGCGGGCGCAACATCGTCACGATGGTCGACCCGTATTCCTATCGGCAGGTACTCACCCAGCCCAAGATGATTTTCAACGGCACCAACGACCCCTATTGGGTGGTGGATGCCATCAAGCATTACTTGGACAGTATTCCGGGCACGAATTTGCTGCATTACGTCCCGAATGCAGGTCATAACTTGGGTGACGGCAAGCAGGCCTTCCGTGCATTGACTTCGTTTTTTGGGTACATCGCCAGGGATAAACCGTTACCGAGAATTGAATGGTCCACGCATAGCACAGATGGACATGTATTGGTCGATATCCACATGGAGCCGAAGCGCTTGAAAGGAGCCAGGCTGTGGTACGCAACGTCATCGGACAGGGATTTTAGGGACGAGCACTGGGTGTCTGAAAAGCTGGACCTGCCACGCCGCCCACGGGCCATCACGCCTAGCGTACAGCTTCCCGATGAGGGATACAAAGCATTCTATATTGATTTGGAGTACAAGGATCTGAAAGGAAACAGGTACACGCAAAGCACGCGGGTATTTGTCGTAGACTCCGAGAGTATTTTGTAACCCGTTTGTCGTCGCCACATTTCCGCGTGTAGGCATTTTTTCGCACCTTTGGGCTATGCGAAAAAAATTCATTTACGGGGCTGCGTCTGTGGTTATCAGTATCCTAATCATCAGTATCTGGTGGCACCCTATTCTATGGAGCTTACTTGTTTTTGGGCCACTGATCATGTTGGGCATAGCGGATATCATCCAAACCAAACAGGCAATTAGACACAATTTCCCGTTGTTTGGTCGCCTGCGCTACTTGCTGGAAAGTATCCGTCCTGAAATCCAACAGTATTTTGTGGAGAGCGACACGACCGGTAGACCGTTTAGCCGAATGTATCGGAGCGTGATTTATCAACGGTCCAAAAAAGTGCTGGACACCACACCGTTCGGTACCCAACTCAATGTGTACGACAACAACTACGAATGGCTGAGCCACAGTATCACGCCTGTCGATTATTTCAAAATCAATGAACATCCACGGGTCAGTGTCGGCGGTCCGTACTGCAAACAACCCTACAGTAGTAGTGTGTTCAATATATCCGCGATGAGCTATGGCTCGATGAGCAAGAATGCCATCATGGCCTTGAATGAAGGGGCAAAGATTGGTGGCTTTTCCCATAATACCGGCGAAGGTGGGCTTACGGAATATCATTTGGAAGGAGGGGGCGATGTGGTATGGCAAATCGGGACAGGCTATTTCGGATGTCGGCATCCCAACGGAAATTTCGACCCTGTGGCTTTTGCGGATAAGGCTCAGCATCCAAGTGTGAAGATGATTGAGATAAAACTGTCGCAAGGTGCCAAACCGGGTCAAGGGGGAATACTTCCGGCCGTGAAGGTGACACCTGAGGTGGCGCGCATCCGCATGGTGGAAGTAGGGAAGGAGGTCGACTCACCGCCGTTTCACCGCGCATTTTCCACGCCGGTCGGTCTGCTTGATTTTGTAAAACAATTGCGTGAGTTGTCGGGCGGCAAACCCATTGGGTTCAAGTTATGTATTGGCCATCGGAGCGAATTTGTCGCTATTTGCAAAGCGATGGTAGAGACGCGGAAATACCCGGATTTTATAACGGTAGATGGCGGTGAGGGCGGAACGGGTGCGGCTCCTTTGGAATTCTCCAATTCGGTGGGGATGCCGCTAAGGGATGCACTGGCGTTTGTATACGACTGCCTGACGGGGTTTGGTCTCAAGCGCCACATCAAAATTATCGCCGCAGGGAAAATTGCCAACGGATTTGACCTCGTCAAAAACTTTGCGCTCGGTGCAGACATCTGCAACAGTGCACGCGGCATGATGATGGCTCTCGGTTGTATCCAAGCATTGCAATGCCATGCCAACACCTGCCCAACCGGGGTAGCCACACAAGACCCTGCGTTGACAAAAGGATTGGACGTTACCGACAAACGCGTTCGGGTAGCCAACTTCCAGCATCAAACCGTCAAAAGTGCCGGCGAATTGATGGGGGCTGCCGGGATCAAACATCCGAATGACATCCATCGGGTGTACATCCATCGGCGGGTATCGCCCAGTAAAGTAGAAACATACCTGGATTCCTTTCCGTATATACCGTCCAACAGTTTGATGGAGGCACCGTACCCGAAATCGTTTGAAATGTTGATGAAAGTCAGCCGTGCTGACTCGTTCCAACCCGATTTTTCGGGTATCGATTTCGCGGAGTACACGTGGGTTAAGAAACCGATGACGGGATAGATTGCGGACGCTTTGAGCATGAGTGAGTCTTTTTGGCCTTTGGTTTGCAAGACGTTGTACAGCCCGCGACTGCATTGGCGGGCGATAACCAGAATAATGCTTACATAAACGAATTATGAACCGCAAAATTTATCGGATTGCCTTATTTGGGGCACTCATTTTTGGGTTTTTATCAACTGCCCGCGCACAAGAACAGCACCTTCATAATTTCTACGGCGAGGTGCTCGGCCCGGGGATTGCGTACTCGGTAAATTACGACAGACGGTTTTCGCCTGGCCATGCGGGGTTAGGTTTTCGCGTAGGGGCTGGATATTGGACCTATAGCCCCCAGCACCTTCACCGATTCGTTCTTCCGGTGCAGCTTAATTATTTGATTGGCAAACGTCGGCACTTGATGGAAATTGGCGCAGGTGCCACCTTTATCAATAGCGCGGGTGGTGGCAGCGAATGGGACATGGTAAGCGAAGAGGGGTGGGGCACTGCCGCTACGCTGAGTGCCGGTTACCGTTTCCAGCCTCTGAATAAAGGCGTGAATGTGCGGGCGGGTGCTACATTGGTGTACTCGACGGCGGGTCTACCCCTGGTGTTGCCTATCGTTAGCGTCGGGTATACATTTTCGAAGTAGCTGTTGACGGCGCTAAACCCAATCGCTGAGCGCGAACGTTTCGCCCAGGCGTATCCCTTTCTCGGTCATTTGCAGCGTACAGCATTCGTGGGTAGGGTCGTGTTCGAGGAAGAGTACGTACTCGCCGCGCAGCGCCTCCTGCCAGTAGCTTTTGCGCTCGTCAAGCGTTGTGAGCGGGCGGACATCGTAGCTCATGACGTAGGGGAGCGGAATGTGCCCCACGGAGGGCAGCAGGTCGGCCATATACAAAAGGGTCTTTCCGTTGTAGGTTATCTGCGGCAACATCATCGCCTCGGTGTGTCCATGGGCAAACCGGATCCGGATATGCTCGGTAAACGGGACGCCATCCACCGAGTCCACGAAGGCCAGTTGCCCGCTTTCCTGGATCGGCAGGATATTCTCGTTGAGGAACGAGGCCTTCTCCCGGTCGTTTGGGTTGAGTGCCCAATCCCAATGCTGCTGATTGCTCCAATAGGTTGCGTTTTTGAACGCAGGCACGAGCCGTTCGCCTTGCCGGGATATGGCGCCGCCGACGTGGTCGAAATGCAGGTGCGTGAGGAACACGTCCGTGATATCATCGCGATGGAAACCCTGACGCGCCAGCGATCGGTCTAGGCTGTCATCCCCATGGCGATAATAATGCCTGAAGAAGCTTTCATCTTGCTTTTCACCTAAACCCGTGTCAATAAGGATCAGCCGCTTGCCATCCTCGATGAGCAGCAGGCGGGCACCCCAGGTGCATAAGTTGCGCTCGTCGGCCGGGTTGGTCCGTTGCCAGATCGATTTGGGTACCACGCCGAACATGGCACCGCCGTCCAATTTGAAAAAGCCTGTATTGATGGTATAAAGTCGCATGCGTGCTGTTTTTCGTGAAAATACGAAATGAGGGTCTATTTTCCGCACGCGCAGGCATAATTCCGGTGCTCATGCGCGCGTGCTCGCTTCAGCCGGGCGATTCCATCAGGCGATTGCCTGCCTGGCCGGTCGGTTTCGGCTCACATGGCCCAACACAGCCTCGCCTGCCTACGCAGGCAGGCAATGATGACGATTAGGTTGTAGATGCGTTGGCCCTGAAGGCGAGGGAGGATGCACGACAAATTTCCCTTTTGTCATGCTGAATGAAATGAAGCATCTCACATTTTGGGTATTTTACGCCTTTAGATCCTTCCTGTCGTCAGGATGACAAAATGATTTTTGTAATGAAGGGGAAATCTGTCGTGCATCCATCCAATGGGGTGCACGACAGATTTCCGCTATTGTGGAAAAACTCCTTACAAACTATGCCGTCATCTCGACGAGGAATGAGGAGAGATCTATGGTTAAGCAGGATATGTCCACAGATTTCTCCTCCTAATGTTCTCGAAGTGACGTAAGCGGATTTTTGTCGTGCACCCGCGAGGGGGAGGCTAGCCCGAAAGTCTTATGATTATTGCTTAGTTTTGCAGGCCACGCTCCCGCCCTTGCAATATGGGCGCTGCCAGCACATGAAATGGAAAAGAAAAAACTGACATATCCGTGGGTGAATGGGTGGACGATACTGGCGTTGCTGATTTTTCTACTCGTGGCTACGCCCGCACTCACCCTCGTTATCCGGATATTTGACGGCGCGGGACCTCAGTGGCCCTATATCGCCGGGCGGCTCTTTTCGCATTACGTGCCTTCCACCTTGCTACTGCTGGGCGGCGTATCCATCCTAACCCTGATTGTGGGCGTCGGTATGGCTTGGCTGGTGTCTACCTACGCGTTTCCTGGTCGGCGTTTTTTTGAATGGGCGCTTATTCTACCCCTGTCCTTTCCCGCGTATATGATGGGCTATAGCTACGTGGGTTTGCTTGAATACACCGGTCCAGTGAATGCATTTTTGCGAAACCGCTTAGGTATGGATATCACGGGCCCCATTTTTGACATCATGAATATGTGGGGGGCGGTTTTCGTGCTTTCCATGAGCTTATTTCCTTACCTGTATGTCATTTGCCGCACTACGTTCGTGTCGCGTTCGCGGGATTTGCTTGATGCGGCGGCGATGCTTGGCAGCGGGCCGTGGCGAACATTCTGGACCGTAGCGCTCCCCATGGCGCGCCCGGCCGTCATTGCTGGGCTGGCGTTGATTGGAATGGAAGTGCTGAACGACTACGGCACGGTTAAATATTACGGTGTGGACACGTTTACGACGGGGATTTTTCGTGCCTGGTTTTCGCTGGGGGATGTCAGTACGGGCATCCGGTTGTCCGCCATTCTGATGCTTTTCGTTCTTGGGATGCTGTGGATGGAGCGCGGGCAACGGGGCAGCAAAGCGTTTGCAGGACGGAGCGGTGCGCATCGGCCGGCCAAGCGTTACCGCCTTCGTGGCGTAGGGATGGTGGCAGCTGTGGGCGCGTGCGGGGTCGTGCTGTTGCTGGCTTTTGCGTTGCCCTTGGCGCAGGTCATTTATTGGGTCAGCCTCACGGCACACCGCGTAGTGGATACCGCGTTTTGGTCCTTGGTGGGCAATAGCCTCTTTCTGGCCTTGTTTGCGGCGGTCCTGATTGTGGCTTTGGCCACGGCTTTGCTTTATGCATCGCGCATCAACCGGATTGGGTGGGTGCAGTATGCGTCGCAGTTGTCCATCTTGGGATATGCGATTCCCGGGGCGGTTATCGCGATTGGTATTTATCTGCCCGTAGTATGGGCGGATCAGTGGCTGGTGGCACTGTTTACCGGTGCCGGTGGCCTGTATCTTTCCCAGACTGTTGCCCTGCTCATCTTTGCCTATGCCGTTCGGTTTATGGCCGTGGCTTACCATGCGGTGTCCGCCGGGTTCCAGAAGATCGGTACCCATGTATCGGAAGCCGCGTTGATGCTTGGAGCCTCTCCACGACGCACCTTGTTTCGGGTGGACGTGCCCTTAATCCGGAATAGTTTGGGGGCGGGGCTATTGCTGGTCTTTGTCGATGTGATCAAGGAACTGCCGCTCACGCTGATTTTGCGACCGTTTAATTTCCATACCTTGGCTACGCGCGCGTTTGACCTGGCCACCAACGAGCAAGTTGCCGAATCGGCCAATTTTTCGCTTTGCGTGGTGGCCGTCGGGCTGTTGCCCGTTATCCTTTTGAATAACTTAGTAAACCGGAATACCCATGAATAACCCTCTTTTGCAGGTCAACGGCATTAGTAAACGCTACCGCAGCGGGGCAGCCTATGCGGTATGGCGGGCAGCATTTGAGCTGTTCCCCGGCGAGTTGCTGGCGTTGGTCGGCGAGAGCGGTTCAGGAAAAACAACACTCCTGCGCATGATCGCTGGTCTGGAACAGCCGGACGAAGGGTCCATTGCATTAGGCGGGCACGCGCTAGTCGACGGAAAGAAGGCCGTGCCTCCCCATGAGCGTGGCATCGGGCTGCTCTTTCAGGATTATGCATTGTTTCCACACCTGACCATCTTCGAAAACATTGCTTTCGGACTGCGTGCCCTGTCCAAAAAGGACCAAGTGGCGCGCGTGAACGACATGATGGCCGTGACAGGCTTGGCGGTGGACGGCACGCGCTACCCCCACGAATTATCAGGCGGCCAACAGCAACGCGTTGCCCTAGCCCGTGCGTTGGCGGCGCATCCGCGCCTCTTGCTGCTCGACGAGCCGTTCAGCAATTTGGATACCATCCTGCGCGAACAAATACGGGAAGAGGTGAAGGAGATTATTGCCAAAACGGGCACCACGGCTATCCTAGTGACGCATGACATCAAAGATGCCTTGGGCATGGCTGACCGGATTGCGGTGATGGACCACGGCTGTTTGTTGCAAATTGATACGCCGGGCGCGATTTACCACCGGCCGGTGAATGAGTATGTGGCGCGGCTCTTTGGGAAATTCAACGTGCTGGACGCGCGGCTGGAAGACGGCATGCTGCAAACGGGCTTTGGTGCTGTTCCCTTCCCCCCGGCCGAGCGGGGACGTACCGCCGTTTCCCGGATCTGTTTCCGGCCAGAGCAAGCACAACTAACCCTTTCGGAAGGCGGCAGTTTATCGGGTGTGGTGCGCTCCTGCGCATTTTGCGGCGATCGCTGGCAGCTTCGGCTGGACGATCTGGGCAACAAGGGCGAGTCGATCTTTATTGATTGCAAAGATGCGGGCCATTTTTCCCCTGGCGACCGCGTCGAGTTCACCTTGTCCGGTTTCAGCCCGTGGGATCGGTAAGGTGTGGCCGATAGCCTAGCAACGCTACCGGCCATGCGCCTTAGTTCCAACCAACCAAGTCAAATACCTTGATCGCCTGTTCGTTGTATTCGCCCAAGAGCGAAAGGTTGATGCTGTCGCGTTTGAACGTTCCCCATTCCTCCAGTAAATCAGCCATTTGCACGTTGGGGTTTAGCGGGTATTCGTAGTTGGCCATCGCCAGCTTTTGCTGCACCGCTTCGCTCAGCAGGAATTCCGCGAGCTGCACGGCATTTTCCTTGTTTTTGGCATGTTTGGCTATGCCAAATCCGCTGACATTGACGTGGGTACCCCGATTGCTTTGGTTCGGAAACACGATACCCACCGCCGCGCCTGCCTTGCGCTCTTCCTCATTGTCGCTATTGAGCAGCTGTCCGATATAATATGTATTGACGATGGTCAGGTCGCCCTCGCCGCCGGCAATCGCCTTGACTTGGTCGCGGTCGCTTCCTTTCGGCGCGCGCGCAAAGTTCGCAACGACGCCTTTTGCCCATTCCGTCGCTTGTTCTTCGCCTTTGGCTGCAACGATGGAAGCGAGTAAAGACTGGTTATACACGTTGTCTGAGGAGCGGACCAATACCCGCCCTTTCCATTTCGGGTCCGCTAAGTCGGCGTAATCACTGATTTCAGCCGGGTCAACCCGGTCTTTGGCATAAGCAATAATCCGTGCACGCGTGGTCATCCCGTACCAAAAACCTTCGGGCTGTCGGTATTGTTCGGGCACTACCGACGTCAGAAAGTCCGAGTCAAAAGCCTGCAGCAGGCCCTTGGCATGGGCCCGGTTGAGGCGGCCTGCATCGACAGTAATGAGCAAGTCGGCGGGCGAGTTTTCCCCTTCCGTTTCCATGCGTTGGATGAGCTCATCCGCGCTCGCGTTGATTACATTCACCTTGATGCCCGTCTCTTCCGTAAACAGGGTAAAAATTCCCTGGTCTACGGCGTAATGCCGATGTGTGTACACGTTCACGGTATCGCCCTCGTGCCGGGTTTGGCAGGAAAGGACAGCCACTGCGGCAAATGCAAAGACGGAAAATGTTAGTTTTTTCATGATGCGTTCTTTTTGTGTATGGTGTAAGACGGGCTGATTACCCTATTTTAATTTAGACTGAGTTAAAGTAATGCAAACATAAGGAACCTGCATTACATTTGGCGAATAAAATGGAAAGTGCTGGGGTATACCTGCATACGGTAAGGCACGTAGGTTGCCGGCTGGCCTAGTCGGCGGTAAGGCCACGTCGGGGGAAGGAAGGCTAACGGCCGCTGGAGGAGGGGCCGCTTCGCAGGCTGGTTCTTTTCGCTTGCGCACCAAAATCGTGGATTTATGCAAACGATTGATTGTGTTTGGTAGTTTTTGTGCAATCGATTGTGTCGCCTGGGGGACGGTTCCGGAGTTCGTATTCTTAGGGGATTATTTTATATTGCACCGAAATTCTGATATAACTAACGAAGTCAATTCCCCTTTTGCAATGAGTGAAATATTGAGGCTGCTGGAGGCGGCTACTGCGTTTGACTTGGCTACCACGCCCCGTCATGCACATGCTTTCGGCTCAGGCCACATCAACGATACCTACCGCGTTTGGGGGGACGATGAGTCCCAGCCACCTTACCTACTGCAGCGCATCAACCACAACGTATTTCCGGGCGTAGCCGAGCTGATGGCCAATATGCAACTGGTGACGGAGCACTTGAAGGGGAAGATTGCCATGTCAGGCGAGGGACATCCGGAACTGAACGTGCTTACCATCGTCCACACGCACGACGGGCGCTTGTTCCACCAGGATGCGGACGGCAATTACTGGCGCATGTTCCTTTTGCTGGAAAATACCCGTTCCTATGATATCGTCACCAGCGAGCAGCAGGCGCGGGAAGGCGGGCGCGCGTTTGGCTTGTTCCAGCTTATGTTGTCCGATATGGACGCACAACGCATTTACGAGGTTATTCCGGGTTTCCACCATATTGGCAAGCGTCTGGATGCGCTTAAACGTGCCATCGAAGCGGATAAGCTCGGCCGGGCAAGCGGATGCCAGGACGTCATCGATTTTGCGCTGGCACGTGAGGAACGCATGCATACCATTCTGCGTATGGGAGAATGCGGCGAATTGCCGTTGCGTATCACCCACAACGATACCAAGTTTAACAACGTGCTGTTGGACGATCAGGACAAGGCCCAGTGCGTCATCGATCTGGATACCGTGATGCCGGGCTACGTAGCCTATGACTTTGGCGACGCCATCCGTACAATCATTAACAGCGCGGCCGAAGATGAAGCCGATCTGTCGAAAATCACGCTCAATATCCCATTTTTTCAAGCCTATACGGAAGGCTATTTTTCCCATGCCGCGAAGTTTCTAACGCCAGCTGAAGTGTTTTCCCTGCTAGAAGGGGTGCTCTTGTTGCCATACATTATCGGTGTGCGTTTCCTGACGGACCACCTGGAAGGGGACCATTATTTCAAGACGCATCAGGAGGGCCACAACTTGCAGCGTGCCCGGACGCAGTTCCACCTGGTGGCACAGCTTGAAGCCGCGGAAGATACAATGAAAGGAATTATTGGTAAAATTGCGCAAGCCCATGAACTCATTCCGGACACGAATGGGCAATGATGCGCCTGCGAAGGGGTCTCGTCCATCGCCGGAGGCGGCCCATGGATTTGTCCCGCTGATGAAGACCTTAACGATATCCTTTTTGCCTGGCCTGCGTTATGACGCCCCGTTCGAAGCCCTGGACGCCGCACTCGATGCGGTGCCGCCAGCCCCGATTGCGGAAGTGCCGTGGGAGGCGTATCCCTACCTGCCCGAGGTCAACGTTCGCATGGGTTACCTGGCGGATGGGTTGGTGTTGCGCTATTGCGTATCCGAGGAGGTCGCACAGGCGCATTACAGAAATACGCACGACCCCGTACACAAAGACAGCTGCGCCGAATTCTTCGTCTCTTTTGACCAGGGGGCACACTATTACAATCTGGAAATAAATTGCCTGGGTACGCGGATGATGGCCTACGGCAAAGACGTGGTGCCCCAGCGGACGAAGCTGCCTGTACCGTTGGTGGAATCGATCCGGGTGCATACCAGCGTGGACGAAAGCAGGCCCTTGGTCGACCAAGGGGAGTGGGAGCTGCTCGTTGTGGTGCCCCTAGCGGTTTTCATCCACGAACCGAATTTGGATCTGGCCGGTAAGACGCTTTTAGGTAATTTTTATAAATGCGGGGATGATTTGCCGACGCCGCATTACGTGGCGTGGAACCACGTGGACTTCCCTACGCCTAGTTTCCATCAGCCCACCTCCTTCGGACGCCTCGTCTTCGCAGCGCCGTGACCGGAACAGGCAACGAATGGATACAAAAAATTCCTTATTCCAGCACGCAATCCGCGTACACGCGGGCAGGCCGAAATAAGGAATTCGTGCTAGACTGTTTGTTGTTTATTGGTAAACAGATTCTTTTTTGAAAGTCTTGGTCAGCAGGGCGTAGAAGATGACGCGGTATTTGTTGCGGTTGGATACACCCACCTGTTCGATTGTTGCCTGAATGGCATCATCCAGTTCCTTGCCGTCCTTCAATCCCAGTTTTTTGATCAGGAAGTTCTGCTTGACGCGCGCTAGCTCGGCGGAGTCTGAGGAGGCAATGGTTTCGGCGTCAGCGTTGTAAATCGAAGGACCCAGGCCTTTTGCCACGGCGGTAAGCAGTGCGGTGTCGATGTTCAGACCCAGCTTTTTTACTTCTGCCTCGTATTTGGCAATTAATTCATCAAATTTACTCATAATGCATGTGGTTTAATGGAAACGTAATTACTTTCGCACTAAAATACGTATTTATTCGGGTATGTGAAATAGTTGCGCGATTTTCAGACCGACGCGGGGAAGTTCTATCATACGTATAGCGCTGGGCCAACTGCTCGTGCGAATGATGAAGGGCACGAAGATTTTGGTGCATGTTTTTGTAGCATAGCGGACAAAAACCGTGACAGAATCCAACGATAGTGAAAAACGATTTCCCCTGCGGGAATGAACTTGCTGTACGTGCCAACCCAAATTTATGCTTATCTTCGGGAAACCTCGCCAGGTGGGACGCGAGTCCCCTAATCTGGCCGAAACCGACGCTTTTAGATAAATGACCAACATGCCAAACGACACCCAAATTAAATGCCCTACGTGCAGCACGACGATTGACGTGCAAGATATCCTCGCCCACCAACTGGAAGACGAGATCAAGCAAAAATACCAAGCCCAGCTGGCCACCGAACGGGAACGGCACGAGCAGCAACAAGCAAAGCTGCAGCAGGATCGCGAAGCCTTCGAAGAGAAAAAGAAGCAGGAAAACGAATTGTTCCAGCAACGGCTGGAGGCCAAGTTGAAGGAGGAGAAAAAGGCGATGGAAGGGCAGGTGAAAGCCCAAATGCAGGCCGACCTGGCGGAACAGTACGAGGCGCTGCAACGCGAGCTTCGGGAAAAGTCCGAACAAATCAAGGAGCTGCACCGTACCAAGGCCCAAATCGAGCAGCTGAAGCGCGAGAAGGAAGAAATACGGGAGGTGGTCGCCCTGGATCTGCAGCGAAAAATGAACGAACAACTCCAAGGCGAGCGCGAACGGATCAAGAAATTGGAAGAGGAGCGAAACGAGCTTCGCGTGCGTGAGCTGCAGAAACAACTGGATGACCAGAAAAAGCTGACCGAAGAAATGAAACGCAAGCAGGAGCAGGGATCCATGCAGCTGCAGGGCGAGGTGCAGGAGCTGGCGATCGAGGAGTGGTTGGCGCTGCAGTTTCCGCTCGACAGCATCGAGGAGATAAAAAAGGGTGCGCGCGGCGGCGATTGTATCCAAGTCGTTAATACCCACACCCGGGTCAACTGCGGCAAGATTTACTACGAGAGCAAGCGGACCAAGGACTTTCAGCCCAGCTGGATTGAGAAATTCAAGTCCGACATGCGCGAGAAAGGAGCCGACGTCGGCGTGCTGGTAACGGATGCCATGCCCGCCGGATTTGAACGAATGGGCATCAAGGACGGCGTCTGGGTGTGCACCTACGAAGAATTTAAAGGCTTGTGCGCCGTGCTTCGCGAAACGGTCATCCAGATTAGCTTAGCGGTGGCCTCCCAAGAAAATAAAGGGGACAAAATGCACATGCTCTATGATTTTCTGACCAGCAGCAGCTTCCGCATGCAGGTTGAAGCCATCGTTGAAGGCTTTTCCTGTATGAAAACCGAATTGGAGAAAGAGAAGCGCGCCATGCAGCGGATTTGGAAGGAACGCGAAAAGCAAATCGATAAGGTGGTGACCAATACCATCGATATGTATGGTTCTATCCGCGGCATCGCCGGCAACGCCATACAGCCCGTGCAAGCACTGGAATTGCCTGGCGGGGAGGATGAAGCGGATGATGGGTAGTGATTCGCGGACAAAATCTGATAAAAAAAGCAGGCTACCTCATTGTCGTGGGGCAGCCTACTTTAAGCTTTTAGTCGGCGAATCGCCTAGATAATCAGCATGGCATCGCCGTAGCTGTAGAACCGGTATTTTTCCTTTACGGCAATTTCGTACGCATTCATCACGTTTTCATAACCACCAAAGGCTGCAATCATGACCAATAGGGTCGATTCAGGCGTGTGGAAATTCGTGACCATCGAGTCGGCGATACTGAACTCGTATGGCGGATAGATAAATTTGCTCGTCCAGTCGTTAGCCGGCTTCAGGTGCTGGTCGGTCGAAACCGACGATTCGATTGCCCGCATAGACGTCGTGCCTACGGCACACACCCGGCGCTTAGCGTCGATGGCTTTGTTCACGGTGTCCGCGTCCTTGGGCTCGATCACAAACTGCTCGGAATCCATCTTGTGCTTGGTGAGGTCTTCGACTTCCACCTGGCGGAAGGTGCCCAGGCCCACATGCAGGGTAACCTCGGCAAACTCGACGCCTTTTAGTTCCAGGCGTTTCATCAGCTCGCGGCTGAAGTGCAGGCCAGCCGTCGGGGCCGCCACGGCGCCTTCGTGCTTGGCGTAAATCGTCTGGTAGCGGAATTTATCTTCCGGGTTGGCTTTGCGATTGATATATTTCGGCAGGGGCGTTTCGCCCAATATTTCGATATTGCGCCTAAACTCTTCTTCCGTGCCGTCAAACAAGAAGCGGATCGTCCGTCCCCGGGACGTGGTGTTGTCCACCACCTCGGCGACCAACAGGTCTTCCTCGCCGAAATAGAGCTTGTTGCCTACGCGGATTTTGCGTGCCGGGTCAACCAGCACGTCCCACAGCCGCAGTTCCTTGTTCAGCTCGCGCAGGAGGAACACTTCGATTGTGGCGCCGGTCTTTTCCTTATTGCCGTACATGCGTGCCGGAAATACCTTGGTGTTGTTCAGGATCATCACGTCGTGCTCGTCGAAATAACCCAAGATATCTTTAAATATCTTGTGCTCGATTTTGCCTGTTTTGCGATCCAATACCATCAAGCGCGACTCGTCGCGGTTTTCGACAGGTTCGTGGGCGATTAATGAATCCGGTAAATTAAATTTAAATTGAGATAATTTCATCGATGCGTAAAAGTATATTTAGTCGTTTGCTGCAGTGGAAATGAAGTTTCCTTTATCGCCGGACTCGGTTGGCAGGCCGCCGAGCCCGTTGGGTCTCCGTCGCGGCGCCAATTTTAGCCCGTCTAAATGAACTAAATTAGCGCGCAAAGATACAAAATAAATACGTGTAAAGCGAATGTTTATTGCGCGCCCGTCGTGTATAGTTGGTAAACCCGCGGCCAGCCGTTTTGTTTGGGAAAGTTTCGCCGTTCCCACACCCATCCCTGCGATGCATGACAGGCCATAACAGTTGGATAAGTAAGCGTTTTTATCTTGCGTCGAATTTCGAACCGAATCACGTATTTTAGGAATAATTATTTACCTATATTTCATGATATGAATGCACTAGCAGGAGTTATTTTTCATTTTGTTGGCGGGTTTGCGTCCGGCAGTTTTTACGTGCCCTACAAAAAGGTGAAGGGGTGGGCGTGGGAGACGTTCTGGATCGTAGGCGGGCTGTTTTCCTGGCTGATCGTCCCCCCGCTGGCGGCGTACATCACCATTCCCGGTTTTGCGGAAATCATCCGCCAGGCGGACAGCGCAACCTTGGGGTATGCCTACCTGTTCGGTTTGCTTTGGGGGATCGGTGGACTGACCTACGGCTTAGGGGTGCGCTATCTGGGCGTGTCGCTGGGCAGCAGCATTATCCTGGGATTGTCCATGGTGTTCGGATCCCTGATGCCGTCTATCTACTACTACTTCGCCGGCGCCGAAGGCAAGGAAACCATCGACCAGTTTGTGAACACCGCCTGGGGGCGCACGGTTTTAATCGGCTTGGCGATCTGTGTGGCAGGTATTTACATGTGCGGGCTGGCCGGTGTGCGCAAGGAGCGTGAGCTGGGGGCCGCACAAAACGGAAACTCCGATTACAACTTCGGCCTCGGTATCACCGTGGCCATCATCTCCGGGATCTTGAGCGCCTGCTTCAATTTCGGGCTCGAAGCAGGCAAGCCCATGGCTACCGTGGCCAACGACCTGTGGAAAAACGCCAATCCCGGCAGGGGCGAGTTCCTGTTCCAAAACAACGTCACGTACGTGGTGGTCTTGTGGGGCGGCCTCACTACCAACTTCATTTGGTGCATGTTCCTCAACGCACGCAACCGCACGTTTGGCGATTATGTCAATTCGAAGGTGCCTATTGCCCGCAATATCCTGTTCTGCGCATTGGCGGGAACAACCTGGTACCTGCAATTTTTCTTCTACGGCATGGGCGAGAGCCGGCTGGGCAACGGCGCCAGCTCCTGGATACTCCACATGGCATTCATCATCCTCATTGCCAATGCATGGGGCGTCATCCTGAAGGAATGGAAAGGGACAACCAAGCGGACGTATAGCATGGTTATTGTGGGCCTGCTGGTCATGATCGCATCAATCATACTCGTGGGCTTCGCCCGCACATTAGGAGAATAAATTACCCATTGCACATCAAAATAACACTAGACATATGGCTGAGACAGCATTCAAAAACGAATTTAAGCATGTAAGTTACCTTTGGGATGACGAACGCGCGGCGGAACTGGAAGGGGACGAAGTAGCCCTCTTGCTCTACCGTTCCAATTTGCTGGGCGCTGACCTGAGACTGACCAATTACGGCGGCGGAAATACCTCCTGCAAAGCAATCGCAAAGGATCCGCTCACGGGCCAGGATACCGAAGTAATGTGGATCAAGGGTTCAGGCGGCGACATTGGAACGCTGACCCGCAGTGGGCTGGCGGCACTCTACGTGGACCGGCTCCAAAGCCTCGAAAATGTGTACCGCGGCATTGAGCACGAAGACGAAATGGTCGAACTTTTCAACCATTGCATATACGATTTGGCTTCAAAAGCTCCTTCGATCGACACGCCCCTGCACGGCTTTCTGCCGTTCAAGCATATTGATCACCTACACCCGGACGCGGCCATCGCCATCGCGGCAGCCAAAGACGGCAAACGCATCACCCAGGAGCTGTTTAACGGCGAAATCGGGTGGGTAGACTGGCAACGCCCGGGCTTCGACCTCGGACTGCAATTGCGGCAGTGCCTCGCGGAAAATCCCGGCATCCGGGGCATCATGCTCGGCTCGCACGGCCTGTTTACCTGGGGCGACACGGCCTACGAAAGCTATATCAACACCTTGCAGGTGATTGAGAAATGCGCGGCCTACCTGGAAGATAACTACGGCAAACAGCGCCCCGTATTTGGCGGTGCCAAAATCGCTGGTGCCGACCCGGCCAAGCGTCAGCAGCAAGCCGCGGCCCTAGCACCTGTCCTCCGTGGGTTCTGCTCCTCCGAACGCAATATGGTGGGGCATTTTACCGATGACTCGCGGATTCTTGAGTTCATCAATTCCAACGACCTGGATCGGTTGGCACCACTCGGAACGAGTTGTCCCGACCACTTCCTGCGCACGAAAATCAGCCCGCTGGTGCTGGATTTGGCACCCGATGCGGACCTGTCGGACGTCGCACAGCTCAAAGCGGAATTGGCGCCGGCCTTCGCGGCCTACCGCGCTATGTATGCCGAATACTACGACTCGTGCAAGCGCCCGAACAGCCCAGCCATGCGCGACCCCAACCCCGTTATTATCCTGTATCCGGGCGTTGGCCTGTTCTCGTTCTCCAAAGACAAGCAGACGGCCCGCGTAGCCGCCGAATTCTATACCAACGCCATTAACGTGATGAAAGGCGCCGAGGCGGTGTCCGAATACACGTCCCTGCCGCGGCAGGAGGCATTCGACATCGAGTACTGGTTGCTGGAAGAAGCCAAGCTGCAGCGCATGCCCAAGCCGAAACCCCTCTCGGGCAAAGTGGCCCTGGTGACAGGCAGCGCGGGCGGTATTGGCAAAGCGATTGCCAGGCGTTTTGTGCAAGAAGGTGCCGTGGTGGTGCTTAATGACATGAACGGTGAAAGGCTGGCCAGTGCCGGGGAGGAATTCGAAGCCGAATTCGGCAAGGATGCCTATGCGACGGCGATCCTCAACGTGACGGACGAAGCGCAAATCCGCGCGGCCTATGACGTTGCGGCACTCGCTTTCGGCGGGGTGGATATTGTTGTCAATAACGCAGGGTTGTCTATTTCCAAGCCGATCGAAGCACACACCCAGCAAGACTGGGACCTGTTGTACGACGTGCTGGTCAAAGGACAGTTCCTCGTGACGCAGGCCGCCGTAGGTGTGATGAGAAAGCAGGCGATAGGTGGCGATATCGTCAATATCGTCAGTAAAAATGCCTTGGTGAGTGGCCCGAACAACGCCGGCTACGGCTCGGCGAAGGCCGCGCAGTTGCACCTCAGTCGGCTGAACGCTGCCGAGTTGGGCGGTGACGGAATCCGCGTGAATGTGGTGAACCCAGACGCGGTGATCAGCGACAGCAACATCTGGGCTGGAGGATGGGCCGAAGGCCGGGCCAAGGCCTATGGCGTCTCCGTCGAGGAGTTGCCCGCCTACTATGCGAAGCGTACCCTGCTCAACCAAACGATTTTGCCCAATGACATTGCCAACGCTTGCTTCGTGCTCGTTGGCGGGCAGATGGACAAATCTACCGGAAACGTGCTGAACGTGGACGGAGGCGTGGCCATGGCTTTCGTGCGCTAAGGCGGGCAAGTAACCGGGGAAGGCGATTGTTCCGTTGGGATTTGCACACGGAACCACGCCGTATTATTTTTAACAAAACAACAGACCATGATTATCGATAAAAATCAGATAGAAACCCATAACCAAGCGCTGAGCGAATCGCACCGGCGCAAGTACAAGCAGCTTGCCGATACGATCGAGCGGGCCAATGACATCGTCGGGAAGCTGGTGGCCTTCCAAGTCGCGGTGCCCAGTTGGGCGCTCGGCACAGGAGGCACCCGTTTTGGCCGATTTTCCGGTGGCGGCGAGCCCGGCACGTTGGAGGAAAAAATCGCTGACGTCGGCATCCTCCACGCCCTGAACCAGTCCAGCGGTGCCATCTCCCTCCATATTCCTTGGGATATTCCACAGGATTACGCCGCAATCCGGGAACTGGCCGAACAGCATGGGTTGGTGTTTGATGCGATGAACTCCAATACCTTCCAGGATCAGCCCGGACAGGCGCTAAGCTACAAGTTTGGCTCCATGCAGCACGTGGACAAAGCCGTTCGCCAGCAAGCCGTCGACCACAACATCGATGTGATTAAGCATGGTGTGGAGCTGGGTTCCAAGTCGCTGACCGTATGGTTGGCGGACGGATCGAGCTTCCCCGGGCAGCTGAATTTCCGCAAGGCATTCGAAAATACCCTGGAGAGCCTGCAAGCCGTCTACGCGGCGTTGCCCGATGACTGGAAAATGTTCGTCGAGTACAAGGCATTCGAGCCCAACTTCTATTCGATGACGGTAGGCGACTGGGGGCAATCGTTGCTATATGCCAACAAGCTCGGTGAAAAAGCCTATACCTTAGTCGACCTCGGACATCACCTGCCTAATGCGAATATTGAGCAGATCGTGTCGTTGCTGTTGATGGAAGAGAAGCTGGGCGGTTTCCACTTCAACGATTCAAAATACGGAGACGACGACCTCACCACGGGAAGCATCAAGCCTTATCAGCTGTTCCTGATCTTTAGCGAACTGGTCGCAGGACTGGATGCACGCGGTTTGGACCATGCCACCGGTTTGGGCTGGATGATCGATGCGTCCCATAACCTCAAAGATCCGCTGGAAGACCTGCTGCAGTCCGTGGAAGCCATCCTGATTGCGTATGCACAGGCATTGCTGGTCGACCGTGCCGCTTTGGAAGACGCCCGCAACAACAACGACATCGTGCGTGCGCAGGAAATCCTGCAGGATGCATTCCGCACGGACGTTAGGCCGCTGGTAGCGGAGGCACGCCGCCGTACCGGCGGAGCACTCGACCCGGTTGGTGTATTCCGCTCCTTGCGCGTGCGCGAGGCGCTGATTGCCGAACGTGGCGCAAACACCGTGGCTACAGGTTTGTAGCGGCAGACGAGGATCAAAGAAATTAATTTTTAATTGATTGTTATCCAGCTTGATGAAAACGCCAGTTGTAGCGATATTTGATGTAGGGAAGACCAATAAAAAGCTGTTCCTGTTCGACAGTCAATACCGGGTTGTCTTCGAGCGTTCGGCGCGCTTTACCGAAACCGTTGACGAAGACGGCGATCCATGCGAAAACCTGGACAGCCTTCGTCTGTCCGTTTTCGACTCCCTGCATGAGGTGTTCCGGAACCCTGAATTTGACGTCAAAGCAATCAACTTTGCGGCATACGGGGCCAGCTTCGTGTATCTGGACGAGCAGGGCAAGCCCCTGACGCCCCTGTACAATTACTTGAAGCCTTACCCGGCGCAATTGCAGGAAAAGTTCTATGCCGATTACGGTGGCGAGGAAGAATTTTCCTTCCGCTCAGGCTCACCCGTGTTGGGGAGCCTCAACTCGGGCATGCAGCTTTACCGGATCAAATACGAGCGTCCTGCGCTCTTCGAACGCATCCACCGCGCCCTACACCTGCCACAGTACCTCAGTTTCCTGGTGTCGGGACAGACCTTTACGGATATGACCAGCATTGGCTGCCATACCAACTTGTGGGACTTCACCAAAAACGATTACCATGACTGGGTGCAGGCCGAAGGCCTGCTGCCCAAGTTTGCGCCGATCGTAGGCGGCGACCAGGTGTTCCCCGCCTCATTCCCGGGCAATAGCTACGGTGTAGGCATCGGTTTGCACGACAGCTCGTCGGCACTCATCCCGTATTTGGTCAATTTTGAGGAGCCGTTCGTGCTGATTTCCACCGGCACGTGGTGCATCAGCCTCAATCCCTTTAACCGCACGCCGCTGACTGCCGCGGAATTGCAATCGGACTGCTTGAGCTACATCAGCTACAAAGGCGTTCCGGTCAAAGCATCCCGCCTGTTTGCCGGCTATGAGCACGAGCAGCAGGTGAAACGCATCGCCGACTATTTCGGGCAGTCGACCGCCAAATACCGGACCATGCCCTACGACCGGGCCGTCATGCGCCGGCTAAGGCAAAGCCAGACCCAAGGGCAGCCGGTCGGAGACAAGGTGTCCGCATTTGGCATGCGTGAGCTTTCCGATTTCGCGGACGATACCGAAGCGTACCACCAGCTCGTCGCCGATTTGGTGGCCCTGCAACGCAAATCCACCACGCTGATTATTAATGGCGGAAAAGTGAAACGCATTTTCGTCGACGGCGGATTCAGCAAGAACCAGATTTACATGAGTTTGCTGGCCGAATCCTTCCCCGATATGGAAGTATATGCCGCATCGATGGCGCAAGCCACGGCGGTAGGGGCGGCCTTGGCCATCCACGATGCGTGGAACAATACGCCGCCGCCCGCTGACCTGATCGCGCTCCGCTTTTACGCCCATAGCAAAGACGAATAAGAGAAAATCGTATCCATGGATGCAAACCTATTGAAATACAATACGCGCTACCCGTCGGTAGCCGACCTGAAAAAAAAGGCCAAGAGCCGCATCCCGAAATTTGCGTTCGATTACCTCGAAGGCGGATGCAACGATGAGATTAACCTCTGGCGCAACGAGCACGACTTCCGCGATGTGTTGCTCATGCCACAGTACTTGAAGAAGCACCGGGGCGTGGACATGCGCACGGAACTGTTCGGCCACGTCTACGATGCTCCTTTTGGCATATCGCCCATCGGCCTGCAAGGCCTGATGTGGCCTAACGCGCCGGAGATCCTGGCCAAGGCCGCGCTCAAGCACAATATTCCGTACACGTTGAGCACCGTGTCCACCAGTAGCATCGAGCGGATTGCCGAAATCACCGAATCAAAATTCTGGTTTCAGCTGTACCATCCGACCGAAGACACCCTGCGCGACGATATCCTGCGCCGCCTGGAGGCCGTGGAATGCCCAGTATTGGTGGTTTTGGTCGATGTGCCTTCCTTCGGCCTTCGCTACCGCGAAATCAAGGCGGGTCTGTCCATGCCGCCCAAGCAAAGCATCCGCAATTTCGTGCAGGCAGCCTTCCGCCCGACCTGGGCGCTGGAGACCCTGCGCGTAGGGATGCCGGAATTTGCCACGCTGAAGCCGTACATGGCCAAAGGATTGGATATGACCCAGCTCGGTAAGTTTATGAACGCGACGTTCACGGGCCGGGTTGACGCCGATAAAGTGAAAGCCATTCGCGACAAGTGGAAGGGCAAACTAGTAATCAAAGGCGTGGTGAGTGAGGAAGATATGGAGGAAAGCATCCGCATCGGTGCAGACGGCGTTATCGTCTCGAACCATGGCGGGCGGCAGATCGACGCCGGCGAATCGACCATCAAGCCGCTCAAGGGCCTGGCCGGCAAGTACGGCGACCGCATGAAGATCATGATCGACAGTGGCCTGCGTTCCGGGCCGGATATCGGCAAATCCCTGGCTTGCGGCGCAGATTTCACCTTCATGGGCCGCCCGTTTATGTACGGCGTAGCGGCGCTCGGCAAGCAGGGCGGCGACCATACTATCGCCATGTTCAAAGCCCAGCTTAAGCAGGTGATGGAGCAGGTATGCTGCGAAACCCTCACGGATTTCCCGGGTACGCTGATCGAGCGTTAAGCGGAAGGCAGTAACCACTTCTGGCGCGAGTTTGCCTGCCTAGTAGCCAGTACATGCGGTGGCTGGGTTGTAAAAAGGCACGCGAAAGAATTCGCGCGCTAATGTGAGGCTGCGTTGGAAAAAGACACGCGAAAGGATTCGCGCGCTAATGTTAGGGGCTGGGTTGGAAAAAGA
>CAYUIZ010000001.1:122510-125234 GCA_964444885.1 uncultured Sphingobacteriaceae bacterium
GCAAGGCGGGACTCACTACCCACTACTGATTCATAAACACGAACTGGTTGTCAAACATATCAATCCGGATCGTGCTGTCCTTATCGATGTTGCCCGCCAGAATTTCCTTCGACAGTTCGTTGAGAATCCGTTTCTGGATGACGCGCTTGAGCGGACGTGCCCCGAACTGCGGGTCGTAGCCCAGCTGCGCCAGCCAGTCCAGCGCCTCCTCGCTCGCCGATATCTGGATGTCCATTTCGGCGAGTTGCTTCTTCAAGCCCTCAAACTGGATCTTGACGATCTTGCCAATCTCCGCGCGGCTCAGCGGCGTGAACATGATCACCTCATCGATACGGTTGAGGAATTCGGGTCGTATCGACTGCTTGAGCAGTTCGAATACGTCGACCCGGGTCTTGTTGACGATCTCGTCATGGTTCGTCTCGTTCAGGGCACTGAAATTTTCCTGGATCAAGTGCGAACCGATATTCGACGTCATGATAATGATTGTGTTCTTGAAGTTGACCACGCGCCCTTTGTTGTCCGTCAGGTGGCCGTCGTCCAGCACCTGCAGGAGGATGTTAAACACGTCGGGGTGCGCTTTTTCGATTTCATCCAGCAGGATGACCGAGTAGGGGCGGCGGCGGACCGCTTCCGTCAGTTGCCCGCCTTCGTCGTAGCCCACGTATCCCGGAGGCGCGCCGATCAGCCGCGACACGGAGTGGCGTTCCTGGTACTCGCTCATGTCGATGCGCACCATGGAATGCTCGTCGTCAAAAAGGAACTCTGCCAGCGCTTTGGCCAATTCCGTTTTGCCCACGCCCGTAGTGCCCAGGAAAATGAAGGATCCAATGGGGCGGCGCTTGTCGCTCAGCCCCGCCCGCGAGCGTCGGATGGCGTCGGCAACGGCCTCGATCGCCTCTTCCTGGCCCGCTACGCGCTGGTGCAGTTGGTCTTCGAGGGTCAACAGCTTCTCGCGTTCGCTCTGCACCATTTTCAAGACGGGGATGCCCGTCCAGCGCGAGACCACCCCGGCGATATCCTCGGCGGTGACCTCTTCCTTCAGCATGCGGCTGTCGGTCTGTTTCTCGGCCAGCTCCTTTTTCAGGGCTTCCACCTTGTCCTGCGACTCCTTGATGCGTCCGTAGCGCAGCTCCGCCACCTTGCCGTAGTCGCCAGCCCGCTCGGCTTGGGCGGCTTCGTGTTTATAGTTTTCAATTGCCTCCAGCTCCTGGTTCACTTGGTCGACCAAATCCTTCTCGCTTTGCCATGCCGCCCGTAGCGCGTCCCGCTCGGAAGTCAGGTTGGCGATGGTTTCACTCAGTTCGGAGACTTTTTTCTCGTCTTTTTCCCGCTTGATAGCCTCGCGTTCGATTTCCAGTTGCATGATGCGGCGTTCGATTTCGTCGACGGCTTCCGGTACGGAATCCATTTCCAGGCGCAGCTTGGAGGCGGCTTCGTCCATCAGGTCGATGGCCTTGTCGGGCAGGAAACGGTCGGCAATGTAGCGTTGCGAAAGCTCGACCGAAGCGATGATGGCTTCGTCCAGGATGCGCACCTTGTGGTGCGTCTCGTACCGTTCCTTCAGTCCGCGGAGGATCGAAATGGCGTCTTGCGTATCCGGTTCTTCCACCATCACTTTCTGGAAACGCCTTTCCAGCGCTTTGTCTTTTTCGAAGAATTTCTGGAATTCGTTGAGCGTGGTCGCACCAATGGCCCGCAGCTCGCCCCGCGCCAAAGCCGGTTTCAGGATATTGGCCGCATCCATGGCGCCCTCGCCGCCGCCAGCACCCACCAGCGTGTGTATCTCGTCGATAAAGAGCACAATCTCCCCATCGCTCTCCGATACTTCCTTCACGACGGCTTTGAGCCGCTCTTCAAACTCGCCTTTGTACTTGGCACCGGCAATCAGTGCGCCCATGTCGAGCGAGAAGACCGTCTTCGATTTCAGGTTCTCGGGCACGTCGCCCTTGATGATCCGGTGCGCAATGCCCTCGGCAATGGCTGTTTTTCCCACGCCGGGCTCGCCCACCAGGATGGGGTTGTTCTTGGTGCGCCGCGACAGGATTTGGATGACACGGCGGATTTCCTCATCGCGCCCGATTACCGGGTCTAGTTTGCCCGACTCGGCAAACTCGTTGAGGTTGCGCGCATACTTATTCAGTGCGTTGTAGGTCGCCTCGGCGTTTTGGTCCGTTACCCGGCTGTTGCCGCGCAGTTCCAAAATGGCCTTTTTGAGGTCTTTTTCCCGCACGCCCTGATCCTTGAGCAGCGTCGCCGTTTTGTCGCCCGCATTCAGCAAGCCCAGCAACAGGTGCTCCACGGATACAAATTCGTCCTTAAACTCCTTGAGGTAACTCTGCGCTTTCTGCAAGGCCCCGTTCAGGGGCGAAGCCAAATAAATATTGCTTCCGCTGACTTTCGGGAAACCGGCGATCTGCTTGTCGAGCTCTTCCTCGACATAGCCGAGGTTGACGTTCAGCTTTTTGAGCAAGTGCTTCACCACGTGCTCGTCAGCCAGCATCGCTTTGAGCAAGTGCGCCGTCTCGATCGCCTGCTGCTGGTTGCCTACCGCAATTTCGGAAGCTTTCTGTATGGCTTCCTGTGCCTTGATGGTATAGTTGTTAAAATTCATCGTCTGTGTTTTTTGTCGTACACCGGAGACCGTTCAAAACCAATACCACGCGCGGGAAAATGCTTAAATCGGAAAAAATGACAGGGTAAAGCGGGTTTGGGTGACTAAATGGC
>CAYUIZ010000002.1:0-96317 GCA_964444885.1 uncultured Sphingobacteriaceae bacterium
CTGAACTCGGCGGTGTTCTCCGATGGCTCGTTTGTCTATATCCCCAAGGGCGTACATTGCCCGATGGAACTATCCACCTACTTCCGCATCAATGCGGCCAATACCGGCCAGTTTGAGCGCACGCTGATCATTGCCGAGGAAGGCTCGTACGTCAGTTACCTGGAGGGCTGTACCGCTCCCATGCGCGACGAAAACCAAATGCACGCCGCGGTGGTCGAATTGGTCGCGATGCGCGATGCCGAAATCAAGTACTCTACCGTACAGAACTGGTTTCCCGGCGACAAGGACGGCAAAGGTGGTATCTACAACTTCGTCACCAAACGTGGCATTTGCAAAGGCGACAACAGTAAAATATCCTGGACCCAAGTCGAAACCGGCTCCGCCATCACCTGGAAATACCCGGGCGTCATCCTCAAAGGGGACAATTCGGTGGGCGAATTTTACTCCGTGGCCCTGACGCGCAACCACCAAGTGGCTGATACGGGCACGAAGATGATTCACCTGGGGAAAAACACAAAAAGCAAGATCATCTCCAAAGGGATATCGGCCGGAGTGAGCCACAACAGCTACCGGGGCCTCGTGAAAATAGCACCAGGCGCCGAGAATTCGCGGAACTTCACACAGTGCGACTCGTTGCTGATCGGCGACCGTTGCGGCGCGCACACGTTCCCCTATATCGAAAACCGGAATATGAGCGCCATGGTCGAGCACGAGGCCACGACCTCCAAGATCGGCGAGGACCAAGTGTTCTACTTGGCCCAGCGCGGCATTGACCCGGAGAAAGCTGTCGGACTTATCGTTAACGGCTACGCCAAAGAAGTACTCAACCAGCTACCGATGGAGTTTGCGGTAGAGGCACAGAAACTATTGGCCATCTCCCTGGAAGGCAGCGTAGGCTAGAAACGAGGCACATTTAAATTAATAAAAACACAAGACGAAAAGGAATAATGTTACGTATAAAAAACTTACACGCTTCGATAGAAGACAAAGCGATCCTAAAAGGACTGGACTTGGAAGTAAAGCCCGGTGAAGTGCATGCAATCATGGGCCCTAACGGATCCGGAAAAAGCACCTTGGGCAACGTCCTTGCTGGGCGCGATGCCTACGAAGTGACGGAAGGCGAAGTGACACTGGATGGCAAAGACCTGCTTGAGCTATCTCCCGAGGACCGTGCGCGCGAAGGTGTCTTCCTGGCGTTTCAGTACCCGGTGGAGATTCCCGGCGTGTCTAACATCAACTTCTTGAAAACTGCCGTCAATGAAATCCGCGAGTACCAAGGCCTTCCGCCGATGGAAGCCCGCGAATTTTTGGCCCGCGTCAAAGAGAAGCAGAAGCTGGTTGAATTTAACGCCAAGCTGGCCAACCGCTCGCTCAACGAAGGTTTCTCGGGCGGTGAGAAAAAACGCAACGAGATCTTCCAGCTAGCCATGCTTGACCCCAAACTGGCTATCTTGGACGAAACCGACTCTGGCCTGGACATCGATGCCCTGCGCATCGTGGCCAACGGCGTCAACCAACTACGTTCAGAAAACAAAGCGTTTATCGTCATCACCCACTACCAGCGCCTGCTGGAATACATCGTTCCCGATGTGGTACACGTCTTGTACGACGGACGCATTGTCCGGTCCGGCCCGAAGGAACTGGCGCTGGAACTGGAAGAAAAAGGATACGATTGGTTGGCGCAAGGCGCGACGACCGACGCCATTTAATCAGAAAACATTGACAGCGTGCCCAGAAGGCCGTCACCCGTACGCGGTGACCGCTTTCTGCGAGAACGGCACATCGATACGAAAGAAAAAATGATAACACAGGCTAAAACCGATTCACTATACCAACAGCTGAACGTTGCCTTCGAGGCGCAGTCGGCCGAGGCTGCGTTCGGGCCGCTAGGATCACGCCGTGCCGAAGCCTTTGAGCGTTTTGTGCAAACAGGCTTTCCAACGGTTAAAAACGAGGATTGGAAATATTCGAACGTCACGTCTTTGGTTAATGAGGCATACGCACTCGAAGCAGACGCCACAACGGATGTCAGTGCCATCCTTGCCACCACCGACATCCCCAAGATGGAGGCCTACCGGATCGTGCTGGTTAACGGTGTTTTTGTCCCCGAACTGTCGGACGAGCCGGCGTATGCGGGCTTGGACATCAAACCCATCCACACCGCCTATAACGAGCCCGCGTTTGACGAGCATTTCGCGCAATATGCCGATAAGAGCGGCAATCCGTTCGTCGCACTCAATACCGCCATTTTCCAACACGGCGTGTACTTGACCTTGGGACGGAATGCGGTCATCGAAAAACCGATCCACATCGTCCATATCACCAGCAACAGCAATCCGCTGTTTACTGCCGTGCGCAACTTGTTTGTGCTGGAGGCCAACGCGGAGGCTGAGGTCGTCGAGACATTCGTGGGCGCGGCTGGCAACGCCAAGACACTGAACAACCACGTGACGGAAATTGTACTGGCTGAAAATGCCAAGTTGCAACATTACTACCTGCAGCGGGGCGATGTGTCCGGAAGCTACATCAACCATTGCGAAGTGCATCAGCGCAAGCACAGCTTATACAACAACTATAACTGTACCTTGCCCGGCGCCTCGTTTGTCCGCAACGACATCAACGTCAGAATGGATGATGAGCCCGTGGAAAGCCACCTCTACGGGGTGACACTCACCGCGGATGAGCAGCACGTGGACAACCACACGATTGTCGATCACTTAAAGCCCCATGGCGAGAGCTATGAATGGTACAAGAATATCCTGCAAGATTCGTCTACGGCGGTATTTAATGGCAAAATCTTCGTGCGGTTAGATGCGCAGAAAACCAATGCCTTCCAGCAGAACAACAATATTCTCCTGGATGAGCACGCCTCGATCTATACCAAACCGCAGCTTGAAATCTTCGCGGACGACGTGAAGTGCAGCCACGGCTGTACCATCGGCCAGTTTGACGAGGAGGGCATGTTCTACCTCCGTTCCCGTGGCATCGGCGAGGAACAGGCACGCATCCTGATGGTGCACGCCTTCGCTTTTGACGTGACGATACGCTTCTCTAACGAGCATATCCGCCATTTTGTAGAAGATTTGGTAGAGCAGGGCTTAAAAAGCTAACGGTTTACTAAACGAAACCGATAAGGAAACCTTCGCCTACGCTTGGCGAGGGTTTTTTTATGTCTAATCGCGTTCGTGGGTTAGCTGACGGCACGAAGGGACGACCTAACGGCTTGGTGGGGCACAGTTGACGGAAATCGCCTGTCAGGCTGGCACGCCAATCGCCCTTGGCCGGAGAACAGGCTCACAAATGCCCCGCCAACGCGCCATTTAACAAAATTTAACATTTTTGCAGCAAAACGGGCATGCTCTTTGGACTATTTGAGACTCATAATTTAGGTTTATAATTGGTTAGTTTTTTAAGGCCCTGATCCTCCCCGTTTCAGGGCCTTAATGTTTTTCGGGACTATCCAGACTCCTGCGCTTTTCCTCCGGGCCTATTGGATGCCCGCCGAATGGAATTGCAGGTCGTACAACCGTTTGTAATATCCGCTTTGGCCGATTAGCTCCCTGTGCGTGCCCACCTCTTTGATTTCGCCCTTGTCCAATACAATAATCTTGTCTGCCCGCTGTATGGTCGACAAGCGGTGCGCAATGACGATTGACGTGCGCCCATGCATCATGGTTTCGATGGTCCGCTGTATCAGTTCTTCGGTTTCGGTATCAACGGACGATGTCGCCTCGTCCAGCACAATGATTTTTGGGTCGTGCACGAGGACCCGGATAAAGGAAATAATCTGCGCTTGGCCCGTCGACAAGGTTGCGCCGCGTTCCTGCACCTGGTAATCGTACCCGCCGGGCAGACGCATGATAAAGTCGTGCGCCCCGACGCTTTTGGCCGCGGCGAGAATCTTGTCGCGCGTGATAGCCGGGTCGTTCAGGCTAATATTATTCGCTACCGTGTCCGAAAACAGGAACACGTCCTGAAGAACCGTGGCGATGGTCTTGCGCAGGTAGTCCAGCTCATAATCGCGGATATCCGTGCCGTCCAACCGGATCGCGCCCTTGTTGATTTCATAAAACCGGCTCAGGATATTGATAACGGACGATTTCCCCGCGCCCGTCGCACCGACGAATGCCAGCGTTTCGCCGGGCTGAATCGCGAAGTTAATGTCCTTGAGCACCCATTTTTCCTGGTCATAGGCAAACCACACCTTGTCAAATTCAATCTTGCCCTGGATTTGGGCGGGCTGGAATGTCCCCTGATTGGGCGTGCGCTCGTCGGTGTCTAGCACGGCAAAGATACGCTCGGCACTCACCATTCCCATTTGCAATGTATTGAACTTGTCGGCAAGTTCTCGTATCGGCCTGAAAATCATGTTGATATACATGATAAAGGAAACGATCACGCCTGGCGATATCTCGTCAGCCAACACTTGCTTGGATCCATACCAGACGAGCAAGCCGAGGGCTACAGCCATGATAATCTCAATGACGGGGAAAAATATGGAAAAGTACCAATTGGCTCGGATATGTGCGTTGCGGTGCTCGGCGTTGGCTTTTTTGAACTTGCTCAACTCCTGCTCCTCGCGTGCAAAATACTGGATGATGCTCACGCCCGAAATGTGTTCCTGCAGGAAGGTATTCAAATTGGATATCCAGCGGCGAACGTCTTGGAAAGCAGACTTCATGGCTTCCTTGAAAACATACGTAGCGGCAATCATCACCGGCATCGGAATCAGCACGATCAGCGTCAGCTTCCAATCCGTGTAGAACATGACGCCCAGGATGACCACCAACTGCAGGATATCGCCAATAATCTGGATCAGCCCTTCCGAAAAGATATTGGCAATCGACTCCAGGTCGGAAACCGTCCGCGTGATGATGCGCCCAATCGGGGTTTTATCGAAGTACTTTAACCGCAACCGGGTAATGTGGTTGAAGACATCCACCCGCAAATCCTTGATCACGGACTGCCCCAAGGTGTTGGTCGTCATCGTATGGAAATACCGCACCACCGTTTGGCAGAGCAGCAGGCCCAGCATCAGCATGAGCATCAGCTTCAGTCCTTCGGTGTCGCCCGCCAAAATGTATTTATCGAGCGTGTACTCGATAAGCATGGGGAGGGCTGGCGCAATGCCGGCCATGAGGATAGTCAGTACCACCGCCAAGACGAAGTAGGGCCGGTAAGGACGCATATATTGCATCACCCTACCCAACAAACGGAGATCGTGTGTTTTTCCTGTTGTCGTTGGCTCGCTCAATGTTCGTTTGTTTTCGTCTGATAAATTCCTGCTTCGCAAAAATACGATTTAACAGGCAATTGCAGCGTCAACGCGCCAACAAAGACGGAAGTGCGCTCATGGCCACATCGTCGTCCAGCACCGTGCCGCCGGGCTGCATCAGCACCATGCGCGGGAGGTCTGTCAAGTACAGCGTATTAACCAACTCTTGCCTAGCTTCCTTGCGCACAAAATAGCTGTCCTCAAGCCCCAGCTCCTGGCTGGCCACACGCCAACGGCTGAACACCTCGTCTAAGCTGACGAATATCGGTGCCACGGTGCCCGGTGGTGCCTGGGCGACCGCTTTTTCCAGCTCGCGGATGCCCGCTACAGCCGAGGGTGCCCTCGCGGACCAAAAATACACTACCCAATAGCGGGATTTACCCACAGCAGCCGTGTCAAGCGGCATCAAGCGTCCGTCTGCCAATATCGAATCGCCAGCGAGGCTGAGCTCGCCTACGGGATTGCGTATCTTTTTTATCCGCCGGGCTAGGTCAACTCCATACTTTGACTGACGAGCTTGTTGCCCAGCGCGGGCATAGATTTCCTGGTATGCCTCCAGCTTCTCGCGATGGTCGTTGCGGCGATAAATCAAAAACAAGCTGGTTATGCCCGGCGTGTCAGCGGCAATTCGTTCGCGTGCGATGCGATCCAGGCCTTCGCGCAGACTTTCCCGGCGCTCGACCTGCTTTGAGGACGTGATCCCGCCCAGGGATGCTTGTTGTGCTACTTGGTTTTCGATACGTGCTCGATGTGCGTTATTAGCCTCCTGCCATGCGTTCAGCGCCGCCTGCACCGCACCACCGCCGCCGACATAAAACCGCATCTGGCTGACCGACTCCGGTCCGCTATACGGGTTGCCCACGAGTTGAACCGCTTCGCTTCCCGCGCTAACGTAGACCGGTACCCGTTCTTCCCACGTCAAGCCCTCCATTCCGAAGGCACGTCGTTTTCCTTCCAACTTGAGGAAATACACCTCATTGACCGGCAAGTCCGGCACCACCATCTCAAAATGCCCGTCAGCCGAGGAAACCGAAGCCAGTTCCGCCCGTTCGCGGTCATCGTAGAGCGTCGCCCGAATACCAGAGGGATAGTCGACCGAGCTTTGCAGGGTCAACGTGGCTGCGTAGGGATGGTAAATCATTGCCGGATCCTGTACGGCGGGTGGTTCCTCCGATTTTTCCGGGTTGCTTACGCATCCCGAAAAGAATGCCGCTAGCACCCCAATAAGCCCGTAGCGCCCCGCCCATGCTATGTGTTGAAGCGCTGTCACTACCTCTCCGATTGATTCACATAGGGGTACAACACGCGGGCAAGATAGAGCCCGTGGGCCGGAACGGACATGCCCGCCATCGACCGGTTTTTGCTGCCAACCACGTCGTGGATGTGTGATACGGGCTTGTCGCCATGGCCGATGTCGAGCAACGTGCCCACAATCGCCCGCACCATATTCCGCAGGAAGCGATCCGCAACAATGGTAAACACCAGCTGATCCGAAGCTACGCGGGTCCATTCCGCTTTCGAAATCGTGCAATTGTTGGTAAATGTCTGTGTATTCGACTTGCTGAAGCAACTGAAGTCCCGATAATCAAGCAAGGCACGCGCCGCTTCGTTCATTTTGTCCAGATCGGGTAATGTGCGCACCTGCCAGGACAATCCCTTCCGGAAAGGATCCTTGCCGGTATGGATGTGGTATTCGTACGCGCGTTGCGTGGCATCGAATCGCGCATGGGCCTCGTTCGCTACCGCAAAAATCCGTTTGACAGCGATATCGTGGGGCAGTAACGCGTTCAGTCTGTACCAGAACTGGGGGTCGTCGGGTGCCGCGTGAAGATGGCGGAGGTCAAAATGCGCAAATAGTTGCTTGGCATGCACGCCTGCATCGGTGCGTCCGCACCCGACGGTGTCAACCGGTTCCCGGCAGATGGTCGCCAGCGCAGCATCCAAAGCGTGCTGTACGGTGAGGGCGTTAGGCTGAACCTGCCAGCCATGGTACGCCCCTCCGTTAAATGCTATTTCGATAAAAAACCGTTGCATGCTGTCGCGATTTGGCCTCCTTATCCGTCTTTGCCGTAGAGCTGAGGCGCAATCATGCCAAAGATAAAGTTAAGGAGGTGGCTAGCAAAATATTTTGCGGGATAGGGCAAATAAATGCTGCGTGGCGCATGGGCCGGACTCCGGGTTATCGACGGCAAACGGGATAGAAACCCCCGCCACCGCCATTTCCCAGCCTCACCGGCCTGTATAATGGCATAGATATTGCTCCGCATGTTACCAGTTTAATTATAGCTAACTTGGCCGGTTGTATATGCGGTCCGATTCGAATAAACGAAATTAGGCTCGGTTTGAAGATCTACTTGTTATATCTTTGCAGCGCTATTTAGTGCCAGAAATCTACTTGTGTATATGCTCGATATCTACTTGATTGCCTTTTCTTTCTTATTGTCGTGTATCATTACACTGTATGCCGTTCCATCCATCATCAAACTCGCATACCAAAAACGCCTGTTTGATGATCCTGCAGTAGAATCACGAAAAATACACAAGTATCGCACGCCTAATATCGGCGGTATCGCCGTACTTACCTCCTTCGCTTTCACCGCTTGCCTGTTTATCAGCGGCTATACGCTCCCCTACGCCAACTATATCTTTGCTTCAGGCGTATTGATTTTTTCCGTAGGGCTGAAGGACGACTTGGCGGCACTGAACCCCTACAAGAAATTCGTTGCCCAGCTCATTACGGCCCTGATTGTGGTCTTTCTGGCGGACATCCGCCTTACCAGCTTCTACGGCGTATTTGGCATCCATGAAATCCATCCTGCGGTCAGTTATGCGTTTTCCAGCCTGCTGGTTGTGTTTATCATCAACGCCTTTAACCTGATCGATGGCATCAACGGCCTGCTGGGCTCCATATGTTTGGTTGTGAGTTTGGTGTTTGCCTACACCTTTTTTAGGCTGGACGAATATGGCCTCACGATGCTTGCCGCTAGCTTGGCGGGCTCCATTGTTGGTTTTCTCCGGTACAATGCGGGGCGCGCTCGCATATTCATGGGCGATGCGGGTGCCTATACCATCGGCTTTATCATGTCCGTGCTCACCATCCAGTTTGTTGAAGTCAACGCGGCCAAGGAACTGGCCGGTAGCCTGGGCATATTCGTGCAATCCGTGCCCGCCGTAGCCATCTCTATCCTGATTATTCCCATTTTCGATACATTGCGGGTCATTGCGCTCCGGCTGGTGCGCGGCAAGTCGCCTTTTGAGGCAGACCGAAATCATTTGCACCACCGCCTGCTCGACAACGGAATGTCCCACAACCAGGTCACGATGACGCTAGCTGGAGTCAACGTCCTGTACATTGGCGTGGCATTTGGTTTCCAGCACATCGGAACCGTTGACTTACTCATCCTGGTCGGCATTCTGACCCTAATTCTCAATACGCTGCTGTGGCTGTTTGACGTGCGCAAGACGGCTGTCGCTCCGGCTCCGGCTGTACCTGCCGTGCAGCAAACAAGGTCCGCACCGATCTTCCCGCCCGAGATGGAAGATCAAGCCCGCAAGCTGGCCAAAGAGGCCATCCAGCAACTGGAAGAGGAAGCACACAAGAACTAACGGTTTGCGACCGTTCGCTACGCCGCTCACCCATCCATCTTTTCCTAATCGGACCTTCCCCAGTACGCCACTCCCGTAATCGGTGTGCCCGCGTATTCGGCCACGTCTATGACGTAATCCCGCGCAAAGCCCAAGATTCTCGTTAAGGTTGCGGATTTCCCTGCTTTTTTTGTCTCTGTGTTTTTTTATTAGCTTTAAAGAAAAAAATACAGCCATGCTAGTAAAGACCTTCGCCAGCGCCGTATCCGGCATCGAGGCTACGACCATCACCGTAGAGGCCAACGTTACAACCGGCACAAAGTACTATATCGTCGGGTTGCCGGACAACGCCGTTAAGGAGAGCATGATGCGTATCGAGAGTGCCATCCGCCTTTCCGGCTACCGTATGCCTCGGCAAAAGATTGTCGTCAACTTGGCTCCCGCCGATATTCGCAAGGAGGGCTCGTCCTATGATCTGGCCATTGCCGTGGCGGTACTAGCGGGATCCAACCAAATCAACACCGACAAACTGCATCGATACTTGATTTTGGGCGAACTGTCGCTGGATGGTGGCGTGCAGCCTGTCAAAGGCGCCCTGCCTATCGCCATCCAAGCAAAGGCGGATGGGTTTGAGGGGATTGTGCTGCCCCGTGAGAACGCGCGCGAGGCTGCCATCGTCAACGGAATCAGCGTTTTCGGCGCGAGTACGTTGAATGAGGTGATCGATTTCGTCAACGACACGTCGTCCATCGCGCCAACCGTTGTGGACATCCGCGAGGAGTTTGAAAAAAACATGGACAACTACGAGACGGATTTTGCCGATGTCCGTGGTCAGGAGAATATAAAGCGCGCGTTGGAAATTGCCGCCGCCGGAGGTCACAATGTTATTTTGATCGGCCCTCCCGGCGCAGGGAAAACCATGCTCGCCAAGCGGCTGCCCACCATTCTGCCTCCGCTCAGCCTTGACGAGTCCCTTGAGACTACAAAAATACACTCGGTCGCCGGCAAACTGGCGGCCTCGGGCTCGTTAATGACCGCGCGACCGTTCCGCGCGCCCCACCACACCATTAGCGACGTCGCGCTGGTAGGCGGCGGAATCCATCCGCAGCCCGGCGAAATTTCGCTCGCCCACAACGGCGTGTTGTTTCTCGACGAATTGCCGGAGTTCAAGCGTGCCGTCCTGGAAGTGATGCGCCAACCGCTCGAATCGCGATGCATCACCATCTCCCGCGCGCGGTTTACCGTGGATTATCCCGCCAGCTTCATGCTCGTCGCCGCCATGAACCCTTGCCCCTGCGGCTACTACAACCATCCCGAAAAAGAATGTATCTGCGGGAGTAACCTGGTACAACGGTATTTGGCTAAGATATCCGGCCCGTTGTTAGACCGCATCGACTTGCACGTGGAAGTGACGCCTGTCAATTTTGACGAGCTGTCCTCAACCCGGAAATCCGAAAAGAGCGCCGACGTCCGCCAGCGGGTCGTCCATGCGCGCCAGGTGCAAGCCGAGCGGTTTGCCGGCGATGCCCATGCACACTGCAATGCACACATGAGCGCCAAGAAACTGCGCGATATCTGCCACATTGACGACGCCGGGCAGGCCCTGCTCAAAACCGCCATGGAACGACTGGGCTTGTCGGCCCGGGCCTATGACCGGATCCTGAAAGTAGCCCGCACCATCGCGGACATGGAGGGCAGTCCCGACATTGGGAACCACCACTTGGCCGAAGCCATACAGTTTAGAAGCTTAGACCGCGAAACCTGGAGTATCTGATAGAGATGTGTCACTAATTCGTGAGGCGTTCTTCAAACAGTTTTAAAATCCGCTTGTACTCGTCCGTCCAGCTACTGGGGTAGACAAAGCCGTGGTCTTCGACAGGATAAACGGCCAATTCCCAGTTGTCCTTGCCCAATTCGATCAGCCGCTGGCTCAGCCGGACGATATCCTGGAAGTGAACGTTGACATCGACCATCCCGTGACACATCAGCAAATGCCCTGTTAGGCCCTCCGCAAAATAAATCGGTGACGAACGTTCGTAGGCGATCGGATCATTGACGGGTTCGTTCAGGATGTTGGACGTGTAGCCGTGGTTATAATGCGCCCAATCGGTCACCGAGCGCAAGGCAGCGCCGGCAGCAAAGGTTTCGGGCTCGTTGAACAGGGCCATCAAGGTGATGAAGCCGCCGTAGGAGCCGCCGTATATTCCAATGTTTTCCGGATTAACGCCATACTTCTCCACCAGCAACTGTGCGCCGTCTACCTGATCGGTCAGATCCTTGCCACCCATGTGGCGGTAGATGCCCGTACGGTGGTCGCGCCCATATCCCGAACTGGCGGTGAAATCGATGTCCAACACCGTGTATCCTAAGTCGGCCAACAGGTTGTGGAACATATACTCACGGAAATACTGGCTCCACCAGTAATGCACGTTTTGCAGGTAGCCTGCCCCATGCACGAAAATCACCGCCGGGCGGGACTCCTTGGGCTTTTCGGGCGTGTACAGGCGCGCGTAGATCTCGTCGCCGTGCCGATTGGTAAAGGAGATGACTTCCGGTTCGCGCCAGTCGTAAGCGTTAAATGCATCGGTTTGTGAGGAAGTAACTTGTTTGGCCTCCGCGCCAGGCTTGTTTTCCTGGATATAAAGTTCCCAAGGTCGGTTCGAAGTGGAGTGCCGAATCGCGAGCCATTGCTCATCGGGCGAAAGGCTGACCTCATTGCCGCCGATCATGCTGGTCAATTGCTCGGGCTTGCCCCCGCTAACCGGCAGTCGGTAAAAGTGCCGGATGCCTGGATGGTCAATATTGGCGATAAAGTAGAACGTTTTGCTGTCTTTTGACAAGTGCAGGCTGCTCACCTCGTATTGGCCACGGGTCAATTGGGTGATGGCTCCCGTGCGAATATCAGCGGTGTACAGGTGCGAATAGCCGGTCGCCTCGCTCTGGAAATACAGCGTATGGTCGTCTATCCAGCCTACCGAGCCGCCGCCCCAGGAGCCCCCGATGCCGGGGCCGGCAATCCACGCTTCATCGCGTTGCCGGTCGATCAGGGACAGCCGGCCTTCGGCCGGGTCAAGGCGCATAATCCACCGGTCCTTGTTGTCTGCGGCAGTAACCACGACAAATGCTTCCGTTCCACTTTCGTTCCAATAGGGCAAGCCGGGAAACACCTGTCGGTCCGCATTCTTTTCCAAGCGCGTTGCCTTTTCCTCGGGATAATCATCCCAAAACGCCGGCAAATCCTTGATGCCTGGAAGGTCGTCGGTAAGGATGGTCAGCACCGTATCACCGATGCGATCGTACAGGTACACCGTGGTTTGCGTCAAGTTGTTGCCCACCTTCGTCCGGGCAGGAATATCTTCGGTATAACCGGATTCGGTGACGTAGTTGGGCACAATCGTGTTTTGGTTGCCTTGCGCACGCTTGGTGGTCCGATAAGATACATACCGTTCGTCGGGAGAGATCTCCAAGCCCGTCAGCATTTCATCATCGGGCAAGGTGATTTCTTTGGCGAAAGGTGCTTCCTGTTGGGACTCACGACGCACGTTGCGCAGGGAGTCGGTTTCTTTTTTTTCCCGCAGCACGTCAAAAAGCGCCAACTGGTCCGCCTCCAGCCATCTATTCTGATCGGACGCTCCCTGCCGGCCGCCACGTTGGCTCGCGCTCGTTATATTCGTCAATTGCTCAAGCAACCCGCTCCCTAGCGTAACAGCAAATAGATTATTGCCTTGCCGAAAAATAACGCGCTTGCCATCCTGACTGAACAGCGGAGCCGTTTCGGCTTGGGTGGTTTGCGTAAGCCGGGATTCCTGACCTGTTTTCCGGTCGAACAGATAGATGTCACCGTTTTTCGTATAGACCAGCCTATTCCCGGATCGGTCTGATTTGGCCGAACGTACGCGCTGCTGAACCAAATGATCGTCCACCCGCTGGGGTGAGAGGTCGCGGGGGGAAGCCGTAAATAGGGCATTGAGCGGTGCGGATTCTGGGTTCCATTCGAAATACACCCGCCCATCCACTTGGTCCCAAAACACGTTATCCGGCGAAACCCCCATCCATTTAGGGTCTTGCATGATTTTTTCAACCGTGAGTGTAGTGGTTTGGGCGCCGGCGGCGACGGTTACGAAGAGCAGGGCTAACGTGGCGAGGGTCTTGGGGTACATGGGCTTCATAGTGGAGGCATACATAATTGTGTGCTCCAAAAGTAAAAAGATTTTGGCGTATCGCACCCATCAAGTCGCCGCGGGGTGCACGACATATTTCCCTTCTCACCTGCGGTTGTGTCTTATGACCAACCGCCAGACCCGGGAAAGTGGTCGGTGACAACACCAACCACGGGTTTGTGAGGATTTGTCGTGCACCCGTCGCCGCGTCGCAACGCGGATACAGCAATTTTCACTTCTAACGCAATTTTAGTCGGCCCACGCGGCTACCTTGCACGCACAGGGAAGGCGCTTTTAAGCGAGGCTCCGATTATTAAATGGCTGTTCCTCCCCCCAACTGGCTGTTTCTTCATTTCTAGCCCGGGGTTTCAACCCGGGACTAGAAATAGGACGCTCCTTCGGTGTTGACTACGTCCTAAAAAGTGATTTCCGGCTTGCACGCATTCACTTACCCTAAAACAGGAATAATTTCATACTTTTGGGAGACTAAGATGGCAACAACATGATGAGTGAGAAGCTAAAAGTAGGCATTTCAATAGGTGATATTAACGGGATAGGCATGGAAGTGATTATCAAGGCCCTATCGAACCCCAGCATTTTCCAATATTTTACTCCCATCGTTTACGGAAACACGAAAGTCTCGTCGTTTCACCGAAAAGCCATGGGTATCAGCGACTTTAGCTTTAACGTCATCAACAGCGCGGACCGCGCGCACGACAAGCGCCCCAACATGATCAACTGCTGGCACGAGGAAGCTAAAATCGAACTCGGCCAACAAACCGAAGAAGGGGGCAAGTATGCGCTTTTGTCCTTGCAACGGGCCACCGACGACCTGCTCGCCGGCCACATTGACGTGCTGGTGACGGCACCGATCAATAAAAGCAACATCCAGCAGGAAGGGTTCGATTTTCCGGGCCATACCGAATACCTGCAATCGCGATGCGAAGCCTCCGATGTACTGATGTTCATGGTAAGCGACGACTTGCGCATTGGCGTGGTCACGGGCCATATTCCCGTTAAAGACATTGCCCAGCAAGTGACCGAAGAAAAAATCCTCCAGAAGCTGCGGCTGATGAATCGCTCGCTCAAGCAGGATTTTTGGGTTCAAAAACCTAAAATTGCCGTGCTGGGCCTCAATCCGCACGCCGGGGACAAGGGCCTCATCGGCACGGAAGACGAATCGGTCATCCTGCCGGCCATCAACAAAGCGAAGGAGGAAGGTATCTTCTGCTTCGGCCCTTATGCTGCGGACGGAATCTTTGCAGACACGGCCTACACCAAGTTTGATGCGATTCTGGCCATGTATCACGACCAGGGGCTGATCCCCTTCAAGCATATTGCAGCCCGTGGCGGCGTGAATTTCACCGCTGGCCTGCCGGTGGTGCGCACCTCGCCCGACCACGGCACAGGCTATGACATCGCCGGAAAAAACCTGGCCTCGGAAACTTCGTTCCTGGAAGCTATTTTTGCAGCCCTGCACATCTATAAGCGGCGCCACGAACAGCAAGACCTCACCAAGAACCAGCTTCCCGTCAGAAGACTTTCCCGCGACCGCGACTGATAAAACCCATCGTTACACAAACCCTTGCGACCGCAATCCTGTGGCCGCATGCCCTGTAATTCGTACCAAATCCGTATTTTTGCACAACGAACAAACGCCGCCACCTGATACGCGCCATGATTGATTTGACCCAACATCCTGTGCTGAAAACGATAAGCTCCCTGGCCGAACAGCAACAAACCCCCTGCTATGTCGTCGGGGGATATGTTCGGGACAGGATTATGGGCCGCGACTTCAACAACGATATTGACATTGTGGTGGTGGGAAGCGGCATTGACTTCGCGCGTGTTGTAGGCAATACGCTGGGCGCCAAAGTGACGGTTTATAAGAATTTTGGCACGGCAATGCTCCTTCATGAGGGGCTCAACATCGAATTTGTCGGTGCACGGCGGGAATCCTACCGGGCCGAGTCGCGAAAGCCCATCGTGGAAGACGGCACCCTCGAAGACGACCAAAACCGCCGGGATTTTACCATGAACGCGCTGGCCATTTCCCTCAACGCTGATGACTTCGGCACATTAGTGGATCCCTTTGGAGGCTTGGAAGATATCCGCTTGCGGACAATTCGTACGCCACTGGATCCCAATGAGACGTTCTCGGACGACCCGCTGCGTATGATGCGTGCTATTCGTTTTGCCGCGCAACTGCATTTCAAGATCGATGCGCAGGCTATCCAAGCGATCGCGTCCAACAGGCAGCGCATCAAGATTATCTCGAAGGAGCGGATCATCGACGAATTAAACAAAATTGTGCTTTCCGAAAAGCCGTCCATCGGATTCAAGATCTTGTTTGACACGGCGTTGTTGCATTTGATTTTCCCCGAGATGGCGGCCTTGCACGGCGTGGAAGTGGTGCAGGGAAAAGCACACAAAGATAATTTTTACCACACGTTGGAAGTGCTGGACAACGTCGCCGAATTGGGGGGCGACTTGTGGCTGCGCTGGGCTGCCATTATGCACGATATCGCCAAGCCCGCCACAAAGCGTTTCGACCCGAAGCACGGCTGGACGTTCCATGGCCATGAAGACAAGGGCGCCCGCATGGTTCCACGGATTTTTGCCGCGCTGAAACTGCCGCTAAACGATAAGATGAAGTACGTGCAGAAGCTCGTGGCACTGCATTTGCGGCCGATTGTTCTGGCCAAGGACATCGTTACGGATTCTGCTGTCAGGCGCTTGCTCTTCGAAACGGGCGACGACATCGACGACCTGATGACCCTGTGCCATGCGGATGTCACGACCAAAAACGATTACAAAAAGAAAAAATACCGCGAGAATTTTGAGCTGGTCAAACAGAAACTCAAAGACGTGGAAGACCGCGACCGCATCCGCAACTGGCAACCGCCTATATCCGGCGAAGACATCATGCAGGCCTTTGGCCTTTCGCCAGGACGCGAGATCGGCCTGATTAAAAACGCAATCCGCGAAGCGATCCTGGAAGGGGAAATCCCCAACGACCGGGATGCCGCCCACGCCTACATGCTGGCAGAAGGTGCGAAGCTCGGGCTCCGCCAACCGGTCGAAAATAACGGTTGACCAATAAGCCTTGCGTAAGCAGGGACAATTAGTTATCTATGCAGTAAATATGGGGAGGCACTCCGGACTACCGCGCCCACCCCTTGCGTAACACAGCTGACGAAAAGCAAACATTGTCATGGCAATTTACAGATTTCGGATTTCATTTGAGGACTACGACGACGTCACACGTGATATCGACATATTGTCCAAACAGACGTTCCTGGACTTGCACAAAGCCCTGCATGCATCCACGGGTTACAACCCGGAAGTGTCTTCGTCGTTCTATGTCAGCAATGACCATTGGAAAAAAGGTGAGGAAATCGCCTACATGCCCAACGAACGCAAAACGGCGCGGGGCATCGCGCTGATGGAGGATGCACGGCTTAGCCGGTTTATCGACGACCCGCATCAAAAATTCTACTACACGTACAATTTCGAACGGCCGTTTGACATGCACGTGCAGCTCATCAAGATTCTCAAGGAAGAGGAGGGAAAAACGTATCCTGCATTGTTCAAAAGTGTGGGCCAGGCCCCCAAACCCCTCGGAGTTGCCATCCTGCCGACGGATGACGCCGACAAGACGGATGCGGACGATTACGATTTCCTAAACGAGACCGAATACGGCATCGACGAAGCCGAAGACTTTGACCTGCTGGATGGCGAAGAACGAGGCGACGACGCTGACGATGAGTCTGACGGCGGCAACGAGCAAACGGGATTCGAGGACGAATACTAGACCTCAGGCACTCGCTTTCGGTCATGCCTCACCCCACAAAGACACTCATCGTTGTCGTTGGCCCCACCGCAGTCGGCAAGACAGCGATGGCCATATCCATTGCCCAGGCGCTAGGGACGGTTGTCCTTTCGGCGGACTCCCGGCAGTTCTACCGCGAGATGTCGATCGGTACGGCCAAGCCTTCGCCAGACGAACTCGCAACCGTACCCCATTACTTTATTGACAACCTGAGCATCCACGACAACTATTCGGCAGGTGACTACGAACAGGACGCCCTCAACGTGTTAGACACTGTTTTTGCCGAGCGCGACCAAGCTGTGTTGGTTGGCGGCTCGGGACTGTTTGTGGATGCCGTATGCGTGGGGCTGGACGAGTTGCCTAAACCGATACCCGGCGTACGCGATCGGCTTAACGCTTGGCACGAAGAAGCGGGCTTGGCGCCCTTGCAGGAGCGGCTACGCGAAGTAGACCCGGTATATTATGCCGAAGTAGATATCCACAACAGCCAGCGTGTGATTCGGGCATTGGAGATGTACGAAAGTACAGGCAAGCCCTTTTCGTCCTTCCGGCAGCGCGACCTGGCCAAACGCCCCTTCCGAACGCTCTTTATCGGCCTGAACACCGAGCGGCCGGCACTGTACGACCGCATCAACCAACGTGTAGACCAGATGATGGAAAACGGCCTGATCGACGAAGCCAAAGCCTTGTATCCCTTCCGGAACCTGCCTCCGTTGCTGACCGTGGGCTATGCCGAATTGTTTGATTATTTCGACGGAAAAATATCATTGGAAACCGCCATCGATCGCATCAAGCAGAACACCCGGCGCTTTGCCAAGCGACAACTGACGTGGTTCAGGCGCCGAGAAGACACCAAGTGGTTTGAACCCGCCGAAACCGAAGCCATACTGGCCCACATTCGCGACCAACAAGACAACTCGAAAAGCTAAAAAGCCCCACATTTCGCTTCCAGCTCCAAGCACCTTGCCAAAGCTTGGCGTTGCACCCGAACGGCGGTACGATGGGCAAACACCAACAATAGCACCGCGAGCGCGTAGATTACACCTCCGATAACGCCGGGACCAAGATAGCGGCTAAGATGTACCCACAACTGCAAGATAAACGTAGGTGTGAGCACGTAAAGTGTAGTCGACTGCACGATCAACGTATGCTTGAATGGTTTGGAGAAACGGTAATACGATACGGCAAGATGGCCGATCAACGCCAGATTAAGCACGGCCGCCATAACCAGTGTGACGGTGGGAGAAAGCATTTGATAAGCTTGGTAAACCAACACGACGAACCCAACAAGCAGCAACGCGCCGGGGAATCCTATCCAGCGTTTTCCCTCGGCTAGGGCTGTCCGGAAATACTGCTGCGCCAGCGACTTGCGCAGTCCATCTTCCATCCCGCTAAAACCGAACACGCCAAACTCCCGGTGTGTCTCGTTCAAAGCAACGGTAAAATCCAAGGCTGGGTTCTCGCCCAGCTTTTCCTCCACCCGGCTTGCTACGTGGTCCAGCAGTTCCAATTGGAGGTCAGCCTGCGTGAAGCCCCGCCTGGCGATAAAAGCCTTGATAGCGTCGAGCTGTTGATTGTTGAGGGTCATCCGATCAATTTATAGCGACGTGCCCCATCATTTGGCGGTAATCCTTGCGAGCCACTTGCATAAACGACAATGCATAGATAATCACAAATGCGACGAGCAACGAACACCCGGGAACGCCAAGCGCGTGAATGATCCCGTCCGCCAGCCGTGTGCCCGGCAGCGGAAGCACAAACACTTCCTTGGCAATCGTTTCGAGAAATATGCCAGCATACACCCCAATATAAGCCGGGAGGGACAAGCTAAACATCAAGCGGTTGACCAGCGACTTTTTTCGCCGTGAGCCCACGTGGCGAAAATAACCTTGCCGTGCTCCCAAAACCAGCAAGAAAAGGAGCGGCACCGCCGATAGGATGAACGCCGCCAGTGCCAATTGATGAGGCGTCAGCCCAAAAATGGCCGCCAGTCCGAACACGAGTACCACCAGTCCCGCTACAACAAGGGCCTTCCACGACCCAAAATACATGTGCAACTCCGTCTTGAGCGCCTTCCGAAGCAGGCCTCGCAACAAGTCCGCGCGATCGTCGGCCATGCGCGCCAAACCATCTTTGCCACCGAAATCCTGCCTGATCGTTTCTTGGAAAAGCATGAAAATATCTCGCTTGTCGCCTTGCTGGCGCTTGTTCTCCACTGCCGAAACGACATGGTCGTAGACTTCGTTGTAGACCTCGGCATACTTGATGCGATAGGCCTCCAGCCGCTTGGCAATCCAATTGTATTCGTAGCGATGGAGCTTCTTCATGATAGGCTTGGCTTAAGATTCAACACCTGCTGCAACTTTTCGATGAATACGGCCGCTTCGCTAACTTTCTCCTTGGCTTCGGCCTGCCCATTTTTAGACAGGGAATAATATTTGCGCACGCGCCCGTCCACTTGTGCCGTGCTGGTCTCTAGCAGGCCCTCGGCCTCCAGCTTGTGCAAGGCCGGGTACAAAGCCCCCTCAGTGAGCTTAAATTCGCCGTTGCTCAGCTCCTTCACCTTTTGGGTAATTTCATAGCCATACATCCGATCATTATCCTCAAGCAGGCTGAGGATAATAGTCTGCAAAGTACCTTTCAATAGTTTTCCCGAACTCATGGCACAAATATATAACTTTCTTATGTATATTGACTAGTTAGGTATGCGTTTCGTGGGAATTGCTAGCGAACCCCGCGCGTGAAGGGGACGAAACGCACTTGGGAGACCGATCTTCGAATGATTTTGCCATTCTTCTTCTCGACCAATATGAGGTTTTGTATCGCCGTCTGCTTGCCTACCGGAATGATCATTTTGCCACCTTCCTTTAGCTGGTCCAGGAGAGGCTGGGGGATTTCTTCGGGTGCCGCGGTGACGATAATGGCGTCAAAGGGGGCTTTGTCCGGCAATCCGGCATAGCCATCGCCCGTGATGACCTGGATATTCGCGTAGCCAAGTTCGCCCATCAGCTGGCTTGTCCGCTGGGCCAATGCGCTGACGATTTCGATCGTGTAAACCGTATCGACAATCTCCGCCAACACGGCGGCCTGGTAGCCAGACCCCGCGCCAATCTCCAAGACACGCTGTCCCGGTTTGGGTTCCAGCAATTCGGTCATCAGGGCCACCATGTACGGCTGGGAGATCGTCTGCCCATGGCCAATGGGCAGGGGCGTGTCTTCATACGCCCGCCGGCGCTGCGCGTCTGGCACGAAGCGATGCCGCTCCACCCGCCGCATGGCCTCCAGGGTATGCCGGTCCGTAATCCCTCTCGCTGCGAGCTGTGTGTCCACCATGCGTTGCCGCAATACGCCATAGTCCTGCGCCATGATACCCCCGTGTATAAATGATACGACGATTAATAGTATGAATGCTTGCATAATCCTCGTGATTTTCGGCCCGAAATACGGAAACCGCCATTCCATCAATCTAATATAGGTAATTTTTTCTGAACAGGTCTATGGTACAGCATTTTAGGCAAGGGGGCTGTTCGTTCACAAGACCTTCGACGCCGCCAAACAGGTGGAACGGCTGCACGATGGGCGTTTCCAGAAAAAAACAGGATTCCGGTTATCGATCAGCGGGCTTGGTTTACATGGCTTGGGGAATAGCTTCAAAACATAATTCCGGGGTTAGGACGTACGCAAAGGGTATTCTTTTATCAGTAGATCCGCAGGAATCTTAAGCAAATCGCTGAATTTACGAATCATATTGAGCGACAACGCTTGTTTATAATTTAACACTTTGCTTACCGTTCCTTTATCCCCGTAAGCGGAGGCCAGTGCCTTTGAATTGTAGCCAAATTCTTCCATTCGGATTTTGATGAGTTCGATGGGGTCTACCGCTGGCAGGATGGAAGTTTTGTCTTCGTAGTCGGATATTAATCTAACAAGAAGCTGTAATTCCTGATACGCCTCCGTTCCCTTTTCCGCATATTTGATATCCTCGTATCGTTGCAAAGCGTTTTTAGATACGTATATTCGGATTCAATCAAAAATCACACTTTCTTTTCCATATCCATACGGTTAACATGTACTTAAATTGTTGATGCGTCTATTGCGTCATATTCACTATGCGTCCCGATAAAACGGACATCGACCAATGCAAGGTCTAAATTTACCTCGACAGTTCAGGGCAAACGCATCTAATCAAAAAAAGATCATTGCGAGCAAGAGCGAGGGAACTGGGTTGGAGCGAAGCAATCTCGTCGTCAATCAGGATTGATTGCCTGCCTCGGGTAGGCAGGCACATGACGAAAAAAATTAGATGCGTTTGCCCTGAAAGACAGTCGCACTCCATCACCTAGGAACGGGGCAAATCACGATACCGCCCGGGCAATTGTCGCCACGCTTACCCGCACGCCCTCACAAGCAAGCAGCGCCTCTACGCAGGCTTCGATCGTGGCGCCCGTCGTCAGCACATCGTCTACGAGCAGCACGTGCCGGTTCTCGAGCAAGCTCGGTTGCGTGGCGTAGAATGTGTCTTGCATGTTTTGGTACCGGTCATACCGGGATTTGGTCGTTTGGCTATCGCCGGCCTTACTGCGTGCCAATCCATGTGGCAATACAGGCTTTTCCAGGCGCTGGCCCAGCCCTTCTGCAAAATAAGCGCTTTGGTTATAGCCTCGCTTCCGCAACTTTTTCGGATGGAGCGGCACAGGCACGATAAGGTCTGCTGATGCGAAGCCCGGCACCTCGCGGAGCAGCTGCCCGTATCGTTGCCCCATCATGACCCCAATGCGTGGCGTGTTGCGGTACTTGAGGTGGTGCATGATGCGTTGCACGCGCGACGCTTCCCGAAAAAACAGAAAAGACGCCGCCGCCTCGACTGTCACCTTGCCCCACAGTTGCCGGGCCGTATCGTTATCCTCCTGCAGATGAAAATCCGTGTAAGGCATGTGGTACCAACAATCTGTACACACGAGTTCCTCATGACTGCCCAAGGGTTGGTCGCAACCCGTACAGGTGTTCGGGAAAAAAAGGTTGGAAAGCCCGCGCGTGTAGTCTGCCAGTCTCATTGTGCATGATCTGGTAAGGCGGGGCAAAGCGCTGAAACGGGGTTACGCTTCTTGTTTCACGGCCAGCTGACCGCACGCTGCATCAATGTCTTTGCCGCGGCTGCGCCTTACATTGGTTATAATTCCTTCTTTGCGGAGATGAGCCGCAAATCGGTCTATTTTATCCTCCGCCGCATTCTGGAAGTCCGCGAATGCGATGGGGTTATATTCGATGATATTCACCTTGCATGGCAGATGCCGGCAAAAGGCCGCCAGCTCGGCCGCGTCTTCCAGGCCGTCGTTCACCCCATGGAACACGATGTATTCGTAGGTGACGGGATTTTTGGTCTTCGCAAAATAATACTTGAGCGCCTCGGCCAGCGACCGCAACGAGTTCTGCTCATTGATGGGCATGATTTCGTTTCGCTTGGCATCGTTGGCGGCGTGCAGGGAGAGCGCTAGGTTGAATTTGACTTGGTCGTCGCCCAGCTTTTTAATCATCTTGGCTATGCCCGCCGTTGACACCGTGATGCGCTTGGACGCCATATTGAGGCCATCGGGCGCGGTGATGCGTTCGATGGAGCGCATGACCTGCGCGTAATTGAGCAAAGGCTCACCCATACCCATATAGACGATGTTGGTCAGCGGCCTATTGTATTTTTCCTCGGCCTGCCGGGCGATGAGTACCACCTGGTCGTAGATTTCATCGGCGTTGAGGTTTCGCTTGCGGTCCATATAGCCCGTCGCGCAGAATTTACACGTTAGGCTACAGCCCACTTGCGAGCTTACGCACGCGGTCATGCGGTCGTCGGCAGGTATGAGCACCCCCTCAATGATATGCCCGTCATGTAGTCGGAACGTACTTTTGATGGTGCCGTCCGCGCTGTGTTGGGTCTGGTGTACACGCACGGCGTTGATGGTGAACTGGTCCTCGAGCTGCTCCCGCAATACCTTGCTGAGGTTGCTCATGGCGCCGAACTCCGTGCATGACTTTTCCCAAAGCCATTCGTACACCTGCTTGGCACGGAACGGTTTTTCGCCCATGCCGGCCATGTGTGTTTGCAATGCCGTTAGGGTTAAGCTGCGGATGTCTGTTCTTTTCGTTCCCATGCGTGTTTACAAAGATACGGCTTTTTATTGTTGTCATTATTTTACCCTTGTTTAAACACAAAATTTTTAACATCTTTGTTTTGTTAGTACACAAACAACCTGTCACAAAGGCTGCCGAAAGACCTGCGCTTACTACCGCTATTCTTTTTGCCTGCCTAATACTAAACATGGTGCTCACCATCGGATGTTACTAACTAAGAAACAGTAATTTAATTTGACTGAAACAGTGTTTTCATGACCATGAGTAGGTTTTTTTCTGCTGATTACGTGCTTACCGTATCGGGTGCGCCGATCAAAAACGGTGTCGTCAAAGTTGGGGAAGCCGATGAAATTCTAGGCGTTTTTTCGCCGGGGGATGTCGAAATTGATGGCCCCATAGACGAACGTGAGGGTATTATCGTTCCGGGGTTTATCAATACGCATTGCCACTTGGAGCTCTCCCACCTGAAAGGCAAAATCCCGAAAAAAGAGGGGTTGGTCACCTTCATCGAGCAGGTGATGCACGGACGCGCCTCGGAAGGTGATGCCATTCACGCGGCGATGCAGCGCGCTGACCAGGCGATGGTCGACAACGGAATTGTCGCCGTGGGCGATCACGCCAATACCGCTGCCAGTGCGTCCGTCAAAGCTGCCAGCCGCATCCATTACCACACCTTTGTCGAAGTCATGGGTTTCGACTCCAAACAGGCCGCCGAACGGCTGCAGGCCGCCCAGGCGGTAGCCGACGCTTTTTCGCAGACGCCGGCATCCATCACCCCGCATTCGGCTTACTCGGTTTCCAAGTCCCTGTTCTGCCTGTTTCGGGACGCCATGCAAGGGGAGGAAACGGCGGTCCTGAGCATCCACAACCAGGAGAGCAACGAGGAAAACAAGCTATACAGGTATAAAACGGGGGCTTTTGTCGATTTTTATAAGCGCTTAGGCGTAGACATTAGCGATTTCAAAGCACAATCCAGGAACTCCCTGCAAACCACCACCCCGCACCTGCCCAAAGCCAACCCCATCATTCTCGTGCACAACACCTTTACCTCCTCTCGCGACATCTTCTACCTGGAACGCATGGCGAAGCGGGTTACGTGGTGTTTGTGCCCCAATGCGAACCAGTATATCGAAGGCACGTTGCCCAAAGTCCGGAATTTCATGCAGGGCGATTTCCCGATCGCCTTGGGAACCGACAGTCTGGCTTCCAACGACAAACTGTGCATACTTTCCGAGCTGAAAACGCTGCACGCTGCCTTTGACGAGCTCGACCTGCGCAAGACAATCAAATGGGCAACGATCAATGGTGCGCGGGCACTGGGTATCGACGGCCAATTCGGGTCGTTGGAAACGGGAAAACGACCCGGGCTAAACCTACTGACGGATGTCAAGGGCTTTGACCTCACCAGCGCATCGCGGGTGGAACGGTTAGTCTAATGAAAGTCCGGTATCGGGACGGATTTAGGATTTGGTTTCGGGGAGCAACCCGAACACCCGCTCGTAGATCAACTTAAACCAAGCGGTAAACTTTTCCGGGTTTTCGGTCACCTCCTCGGCAACCTCCTGCTGCGTGCACCACTTGAAGTCCGCCACCTCTTCGGGATTGATCCGGGGCGCCTCGGTGCTACGCCCAATAAACACATGGTCTACTTCGTGCTCCACCAGCCCGTTGTCAAACGGAGCCTCGTATTGAAAACGAAACGCAAATTCCAACGGCGCGGCCATGCCCATCTCCTCACCCAAGCGGCGGTGTGCCGCCGCGAGCGGCTCTTCGCCCGGAGCGGGGTGGCTGCAACAGGTATTCGTCCACAGCCCTGGCGTATGGTATTTGGATAGGGCCCGTTGCTGCAGCAGCAGCCGGTTGTCATGGTCAAAGATAAAAACGCTGATGGCGCGGTGCAGCAAGCCCCGCTGATGCGCTTCGAGCTTGCCCATCGTTCCCAATTCCTTGTCGTCACTGTCGACAAGAACAACTTGCTCTTCGTTCATAGCCAGTATGTTTATACGGTTTTAACGTGTTTTTCGTCGTAGTTCTCGATATCCACAATGTATCGATTCTTCATCAAAAAATCAAACAAAGGTTTTGCCTCCGACGACACCGGCATGTTTTTAGTCGTCACGATCTTATTGGCCTTTTTATCCAAATAGGGATACGCGTACAGCTTGACGTTTTTGCTAAACATCCCGCTAATATACGCCAACAACTCATTGGTATAATGCTCTTTGTTGTACCTGTCCGAATTAAATATGTGGCGTAAGTTGGAAATATTCGTGGAGATACCGACGTTTTTCGGCTTGAACTGCGTGATGTATTGGGCCAAGTAGTTGTTGCGTCGAAAGTTCGATACGATAACCGTGTTTCCCGTGTTGCACAGGTATTCGGCTCGTTTGGCGAAATAATCCAAGTCTTCCGCGGTGAAGGTGTCCTCTTCGTCCAGGACGTTGCTCATTAGCACCTCAATCATCACCACCAGGTTGTCGTCGTCTACGCCGGGATTTTGCTTAAACTGATCCACCGCCAGGTTGAAGAGGTCAAAGTTCGGGTTGGATTTCTGCCGGTACTTCGTGCGCAGGATCACGATGTTCTTTTTGTAAAGAAAGTCTTTGGCTTGGTAAGCTTCGCCGTTGGGACTGAAGATGGCGGCTTTGGAATAGCCTTTGGCGATAAGGTACAGGTTAATCAGGCGCTCATTGACACCAGGGAAGGCCGGCCCATGCAATTTGATCAGGTCGATCTCGACCGAGCCGGGCGAGAGGTTGTCTACCAGCGATTCGATCATGGTTTGCACGTCATCGAGGTAATAGCTCGCGGCGAACACCAGATTGACACCGACTACGCCAAGCACTTTCTGCTGTACCAGCGTATCACTGTCCAACAACCTGATGTGGAAAATTATATCGCTCGGAGCCGCACCCGCTTCGTGCTGAAAACGGATGCCGACCCAGCCGTGGGGATCGTTGGTTTTACTGAAGTTTAAGGCTGTAACGGTATTGGCAAATGCAAAAAACCGCCTGCTGCTGTATTTCTTTCCGGTCAGGCGCTCGGTCAGTAGGGCGTATTCGTGATTGAGCATGCCTCGCAGGCGGGACTCGCTAACGTAGCGGCCCGACGCTTCGGGCCCATAGATGGCGTCGCTAAAAGCCATGTCGTAGGCGGACATGGTCTTGGCAATCGTACCGGAAGCGGCCCCCGCATTGAAAAAGTTTCGGGCAACTTCCTGTCCTGCACCAATCTCGGCAAAAGTGCCGTAGATCTGTTCGTTCAGGTTCAGGGTGAGGGCTTTTCGTTTGGTTTCAAATATTTCGCGCGCCATGTCGCAAATGTACGAAATATGCGCTAAGATGAAGCATCGGCACAGCCGCCGATAGGCGCCCACAGCTACTCCAGATGCCCTAAACGATGCAGCCCGTAAAATAGTGAAGCCGTGTGCAGGGCCTGCCCAAACCTGTTTTCCAGCAGCCACTGCTTCACCTGCTCGGCGGTAGCCAGTACCACGTCAATTTCCTCTTGTTCGTCCAGGTCCTGCTCTTGCACTTTGCGGCCGCCCGTCAGCAAAAAGGTCGTGGTTCTATTATCGCTTGTTGCCGGATTCGGGTATAGGCTGACGAGTTCTGTCGCCGAGTCAAAAGCATAGCCCGTTTCTTCGAGCATCTCCCGCCGCGCCGCGCCGATGGCGTCTTCGCCGGGATCGATGACGCCCCCAGGGATCTCCAGCACAAACTCCTTGACCCCATGACGGTACTGCTTGACGAGAATAAACTGCCCTTGATCGGTGACGGCCACCATGTTGACCCAGTTGGGGTACTCGAGCACATAGTACTCGGGTACGATGTGCCCGCTCGGCATTTCGCATACGTCCTTTCGCAGCACGGCCCACGGGGCGCGCACGAGATATTCCGATGAAAGTATTTTCCAGTATGACATGTTGTTTTACACGATATCGGCCATAATGCGTTCCACTTTGCCATCGAGCTCGGTATCGACGCGCTGAAAGTCTTCCGCCCGGGCCAGCGGCTGCTTCACGCTGCAGTAAAACTTGATCTTGGGCTCCGTACCCGACGGCCGTGCCGAAATGATATCCCCTTCGACGGTGATGAACTGCAAGACGTCCGACTTGGGCAATGTGATCGTTTCGCGCTCGCCTGTATTGGGGTCGAAGGAAATACTTTCCTGATAATCCTTAATCCGCGCCACGGCAATACCGCCGAGCGATTTGGGCGGATTAGCGCGCAAGCCGGCCATCATGGCTTTGATGTCCTCGGCACCGGCCTTGCCTTTCTTGGTCAGCGAGATCAGCTTTTCCTTGTAGTAGCCGTATTTCAGGTACAGCTCGAGCAGCACATCGAACAAGGTCTTGCCCTGCCCTTTGTAATACGCGGCCGCCTCGGCAATGAACGTACAGGAAACCACCGCATCCTTATCGCGCACGAGCTCGCCCACCAAGTAGCCGTAGCTCTCTTCGCCGCCCACGATATACCGTCCCTTTCCTTGGCTATTGGTCATCATCTCACCAATATACTTAAAGCCGGTCAGCACATCATGGCACGGAATGCCATGCTCGGCGGCGATGTCTGCGATCAGCTGGGTCGTCACGATGGTCTTGACGGCATAGTCATTTTCCTGGAATTTGCCCAGTTCGGCAAATGACGACAGCACGTAATGGACGAGCAGGCTTCCAATCTGATTGCCGTTGAGCAGCTGATAGTCGCCCTGGTTGTTTTTAACGGCCAGCCCCACGCGATCAGCGTCAGGATCGGTAGCCATGACGATGTCCGCGCCGCGTTGCTGCCCTTCCTGCATCGCGATAGACATCGCCTCTTCCTCTTCCGGGTTCGGATACACCACCGTCGGGAAGTTTCCGTCGGGCTGCGCCTGCGATTCCACGGCATACACCTTCGTAAAGCCCCAGCGCTGCAATGCCGGAGGCACCACCGTGATACCGGTGCCATGTATGGAAGAGTAGACGATGTTCAGGTCGTGTTGCGCCTTCACCGCATCAGGCCGAATCGACAGGCCCGCGATTGCCGATAAATACGCCTCATCCAATTCCGCACCCACCGGCTTGATGTTTTCCGCTATGGGTTCCAATTTGACCTGGTCGAGCGAGTCGATGGCGTTTACTTCGTTGATGACATTCTTGTCGTGCGGCGCCACGAGCTGTCCGCCGTCATTCCAATAGGCCTTGTACCCGCTGTATTCCTTGGGGTTGTGCGAAGCGGTCAGCATGACGCCGCTATGGCACCCCAAGTGCCGGACCGCAAACGAAAGTTGGGGCGTAGGCCGCAGCTCGTCAAACAGATACACCGTGAAGCCGTTGCCGGAAAATACCGAAGCGACGACCTGGGCAAATTCCGGCGAGTTGTTGCGACTATCATAGGAGATGGCCACTTTAATATGCTCGCCGGGATACGTTTTCTTCAAGTAATTGCTCAAGCCCTGCGTGGCGCGTCCGATGGTATATTTGTTCATGCGGTTCGTGCCCGCGCCCATGATGCCGCGTAGGCCTCCCGTCCCAAACTCCAAATCTTTGTAAAACGCGTCGGTCAGCTCGGTAGCTTGGCCCGCGTCCACCATCGCCTGCACTTGATCGCGGGTTTCCTGATCGTAAGGTGGCTGCAGCCAGGCCGATGCGCGTTGCCCTATCGTGGGGTCTAAATCCGTTGTTGCCATGTTATGTCGAGTTTATGAATTGATACTACCCAAAAGTATTAAATTGGCGGCAATTTCAAGGGCTGCGCCGGAGAAATATAACAACCACCGAAATTGTCCGTCGTTTATCTTCCTCGCACCGCTAAAGAACCATGCAGGGAAGTCGTTTTAACCGAAGTCGCGATTATAAAATGGCTGTTCTTCCCACTAATGAACTGCTTTGTCATAAATTTTGCCTGCCTGGTCGGCAGGAAGGCCGTTTCACCACAAAAACTTTCGCCTAAACGATGGTTCTTCATTTCCCGCCCCGGGGTTGGAAACCGGCGCTAGAAATAGGGCACTCTTCGGGGGTTAGCGGTGTTCTAAAAGCATTTGCCCTGAAAACACCGTGCGCTTAGCGCTTTTCGCTGTGACTTTTTTCGTAGTTTTGTGTTTTGCGGGTTTGTAATGGCCGAATTATTTTTGGCTGGCCAGCCCGCTATAAGTAATTAACTATCGTTGATACTATGCGCACAACCATTATCCCCCTTTTTTTGACCGCATTCCTGATGCTGTCCTTTTCTTGCCGGGCGCAAACGCCCAATAATCCCACGTGGCTAACCGAGGTGGGCCAGGAGGTGCCCTCATTTCAATTCCAGCCCAAAAACAGCCCGGAACAATCCATTGAGGAATACCGGGGCAAAGTCGTCCTGATCAATTTCTTCGCTACTTGGTGCCCGCCGTGCCGGCAGGAGTTGCCGCGGGTGCAAGCCGAGCTTTGGGACGTCCACGGTGACAAACCCGAATTCGAAATTCTCGTCTTAGCGCGGGAAGAGGGCTGGGACAAACTGGACCCATTTATCGAAAAAACAGGATATACCTTCCCCATCGCCCCCGATCTGGATCGGGCCGTGTTTGGCAAGTTCGCGGCGCAGTCTATTCCTCGCAACGTGATCATTGATCGCAACGGGAAGATCATTTACCAGTCGATCGGGTACTCGGTGGCGGAATTTGACAAAATGGTCGCACTCATTGAACGCGAACTCACATCCGAATAAGTCCGCTTAGGCGCTAAAGGACCGGGTGGCTTTTCAAGAACTGCAACCCTACTTGCTGCCCTGTACGGTAACGTCCGGGTTCTAAGGCAATGGCCTTGAGACGCACCCCGTGCGCAACGACGACCACTTCTTCGTAAAAGCCCCTAAACAACACGTGGGCGACTTCCGCGGGTATTCCCCCGTTTTCTGACAAAGCAACCCATTCGGGGTGAATGGCAAGGGGGCTTTCGGCCGGCAAGCCCAAGGCCCGCGCTTCGGAGGCGGATACGATGTTGCTTCGGGCCAGCAATCGCGCGGTATAGGCGTCGGGCGGATGACGGTACAGGTCTGCCGGCGCACCGCTTGCCGCCAGCCGGCCTTCCCGCAATACCAAAAGCCGGTCTGCCATGGCCATCACCTCATCCGGATCGTGCGACACCATAATCACCGTCAACCCCGTAGCATCCACAATACGCCGAATATCCTGCTGTAGTTGCTCGCGAAACGATGCGTCAACCTGGTTGAATGGCTCGTCTAACAGCAAAACGGCAGCACCTTCAACGAGGGCACGCGCAATAGCAACCCGCTGCTTCTCGCCGCCACTCAGGTCAAATACGCGGTGCTGCGCACGGTGGCTGATCCGCAGGGCATCCAATATTTCCTGGGTCTTGCGGGTTTTAGCGTCGATATCCACATTGGAAAGCCGGGACGCGACATTGTCCCATGCTTTGGCGTAGGTGTTCAGGTTATCAAAATTTTGGGACACCAACCGCATGGCGGGATGCCCCGGGATCAGCCGCTCGCTGGGTCCGGGTACACGCACCCCTGCATAACGCACCTCCCCGTCCGTTGGCTCCAGTAATCCATAAATAAGCTTGAGGAGCGTGCTCTTGCCGCTGCCGCTTTCGCCGATGATCGCCGTAATCTGACCTTGGTCAATACGGAAACCGACGTCGCGTACCGCAAACACCGGCACCTTACCATCGAAAGAAAAGGAAAGCCCTTCACCGTACAGGTACGGCAAACCCTCCTTGGTATCCGTCTCGGGGGCGTCTGTCGCGCAGGTCGTTTTGTTTTCGTTTGACACCATTAAAAAAAGCCTCCGGCTAGTGGCCGAAGGCTCAAAATTACGAATTATTTACAGTCCCTTCTGCTAAAATCCCAACATCAGGCCAAATACGAATGACTGCAGTCCGGCCTGCTCAGGGCTATTCTCAAAGATGTCGTTGAAGTAGTATTTTGCATACACGCCCAGCGGTCCGGTGCCCACGCGCGCAAAGGCGCCATAGCGGAACGACGAAAAATTATAATTGTCGCGGAACTTCTGCCGGCCAAACTCCTCGCTCTTCAGGCGTTGCGTGCCTTTAAGCAGGATACCGGCTTCGGGCCCGAAAGCAAACCGGAGGCGGCCAAACCCACCGTGGTATTTGCTGCGCAATTCAAACGTGAGCGGCAGGCGCAAGTATGTGGATGTCAGCCGGTTCTTTTTATAATCCGTGGAGGACAGGTCCCAATCCAGCGGTGTTGTGTCTTCACGGAATACGATGTTTTCCTCCAGCCTAATGTACGTCCAGTCAAATCCGCCCGAGAGGAAAATCCGGAAATGGTCATTAAACCGGTAACCTGCCTGCGCGACATCAAACCCGAAGTTAAGGGTTTTGCCTTTTCGGTAGTCGAGATCCTCGTTCGCCGGAGAGAGGCTAAAACTGCCGTTGTCCACCATCTTGACCAAGCCTAGGTCTATTCGGTTAAACGTCAGCCCGAAAATAGGCCGGGAGGTGACGCGCTTTTTCGCTTCGTCGGCCGCTCGATCCGCGCGAGAGAAGACATAGTCCTTGTCGGTGTGTTCGATCCGGATAATATTATCATCCGAATCCGGGATGATGATCCGCACCTTCCGCCGTTCGCCGGTTTTGACGTCCTCCACGATCACGGTATCTGGCGAGATGTCCAGCACGGTGTCTGCCCCCGCATAGCCCGATGGTCCGTTGGCTGAAAGCGCCAATGCTCCCGTCAACAACAACCCCGTTAACCCTATTTTTCCGATCATTTTCATATCTATCTCAGTTTAGCTTTTGTTTGCAAAAATTATTCCCTTTCCGTTAGGCTTATTGGTCATTTCGCCAGACCCTGCCCCGCCCCAAGTTAAATGCCATCTTAATCAACCCCTCGTCATCGTCCGAAAACGTAACCAGTTTTTCTTCGCGCTGATCTACCGACCCCAATACGATGTTGAGCAGACTGCCGACACCAAAGGTCCGTTCCTGCGAACGATCAACGACCTCCGTCTCACCCAAATTGGCAGCAACGATGGGTAGCTCGGCGACGTGGGCATAAGCCTCTACAGGCAGGGGCGCTACCAAAAGCTGTTCATTGCGGCGGACGTCGGCCACGGGCTCATGAGGCTCATTCATGACGGCTGGCAACGTGGTTTGCACGTCGACGGGGCTGTCAGGCACCGCAGCCACACGCAGTTCCTCTGATCCGTGCATATCCTCAACTGGATTTGCCGCGCTCGTCTCCGGGCGAACCCGCTCGGCATACAATTTCAGAATGGGCGCCAGTTGACGTGGCTTTGTTGGCATTTCGGCTTCTGCGGCCTGTTCTGGCGTTGCTGTTGCCAGAATTTCTATCGTTTCGGCCTCCGCCACGCTAGCGACTTGGCCTTTCAGGTAGACTATCTCAACGGGCTGATAAAGCACCCAGGCAAAAGCACCCAATAACACAACGGCCGCCGCGCTCCACCACCAGCCACCCTGCCGCCTGCGTACAGGGGGCATAACGACAACGGGCTTTTCCGTGGCCGCCTGCTCATCCAGACGCGCCGCGATCTTGTCCCACAGGCCGGGCGACGGCTCAGGCGTGTAGCCATCCAGTTTCTTCCGCATCTGGCGGTCAAACTCGTTTTCTTGCATCGTCATACGTTTCCTCCTTCTACCTTTAACAGCCTGTCCTGCAGCCATTTTCTGGCGCGCGACAGCTGTGATTTTGATGCCCCTTCGCTGATTTGGAGCCTCTCCGAAATTTCTTTGTGCGAGTATCCCTCAATCGCATACAGGTTAAACACGATGCGGTATCCGTCGGGCAGCGCGCGCACCAGCCGCAAGAGGTCTTCGCATTCCAGGTGTTGCAATTCGTACGTGTGCTCCATGTCGTGCGTTTCCTGCCAAGACTGGGTGTCCAGCCGCATGTTTTCGCGGTACGTCGAGATGGCCGTATTGACAATAATACGCCTGATCCAGCCTTCCAACGAGCCGTCGCCCCGGAACCCCTGCATCGCTGAGAAAACCTTGACGAACCCTGCTTGAAGCATATCTTCTGCTTCAAAAGTGCTTTTGGCGTAGCGCATACATACCCCTAGCATCTTGCTGGCAAAATGGTGGTACAGCTGCTCTTGCGCGCGCCGATCACCCTGCTTGCATCGCTCCAATAACCTGTCTAGCGTAGCTGTCTGCTCCAATGTTTGCTTCCCGTGTTTACCATGAAGATGCAAAAAGACCGGCAAAGGTTGCGTGGGAAAGAAAAAATAATCCGAAAAGGGGATTGTACCACCCGGAAAAATGGCCTGTAAGTTTCAGGATTTAGGTCACTGCAATCCGGCGGGCACCATCCGCCGCCAAGGACATATGCACGCTTACGGCGTCCGGCGGCAACAACCCGCTTATTTTTTCGGGCCATTCCACGAAACAGTACTGGCCGGAATAGAAGTACTCTTCATAGCCCATATCAAATGCTTCCTGTTCGGATTTCAGCCGATAAAAATCGAAGTGGTACACCGGTCCTTGGGCGGACTCGTATTCATTAACGATCGAAAAGGTCGGGCTGGAGGTGCTTTCGGTGACGCCAAGCGCTTCGCAGAGGGCTTTGATAAGCGTGGTTTTGCCCACGCCCATATCGGCATAAAAGAGAAATATGCGCCTGCCGGCGCCCGCGGCCAGAATCTGCCGGGCCGCACGGGGCAGGCCGGCTGTGTTCTCAACGAAGAGGTCCATACCGCAAAGATACGTTTTCGCCTATTTTGTCGTATAGGTCGCGATGGGAATAACCATCTCTTCCAAGGAGATGCCCCCGTGCTGAAACGTTTCGTTAAAGTAGTTAACGAAGTGGTTGTAATTGTTGGGGTAAACGAAGTAGGTCGCTTCCTTGGCGAAGATAAAACTGGAACTCACGTGCAGCTTGGGCAACATCGCATCATGCGGATTCTTGATGTGAAACACGTCCTTGTCGATGTAGTTGAGGTTCTTGCCTTGCTTATACCGCAGGTTCGTGTTCGTGTTGCGGTCTCCGATCACCTTACTGGCGTTTTTGACCCGTATCGTGCCGTGGTCCGTCGTGATGATAACCCGTACCCGCTTCTGTGCCAGCCACTTTAGCGTCTCCAACAGGGGCGAGTGTTCAAACCAGGAAAGCGTGAGCGACCGGTAAGCGGCCTCATCGTTGGCCAACTCACGGATCATCGCCATATCAGTACGGGCATGCGACAGCATGTCGACAAAGTTGTATACCAACACATTCAGGTCGTTGGCCATCAGGTTGCTCAGGTTCTCTGTTATGTCCCGGCCTTGTTCGAGCGTCAGTATCTTGTGGTAGGAATGCTTGATGTCCTTGCGGTAGAGGCGTTTGATTTGGTCAGCCAGAAACTTGTCTTCATGCAGGTTTTTGCCCCCCTCGTCTTCGTCGTTCTGCCACAATCCAGGGAACCGCTTCTCCATATCAAGTGGCATCATGCCGCTGAATATTGCGTTCCGGGCATATTGGGTCGCTGTCGGCAAGATGGAGTAATAGCTGCTTTCCTCTTCTAGCCTGAAATAGTTCGTAATCACCTCATTGATGACGCGCCACTGGTCGTAACGCAGGTTATCAATAAGGAAAAAAAACGTGGGCTGCCCGCTTTGCAACTGTGGAAACACCTTGCGCTGAAACAACTGGTGCGAAAGGGTGGGCGCGCCGTTTTCACTTTTGACCCAGCCGAGGTAGTTCTTCTCCACAAATTTGGAAAACTGCATATTGGCCTCGGCTTTCTGCATCGTGAGAATCTCGTGCATGCCGCCATCATCCAGCTTTTCGAGAGACAACTCCCAATATATCAGCTTTTTGTAGGTTTCTGTCCACTGCTCGTGGTCCAAGTTCTCGTTGAGAATCATCCCAAGATTGCGAAAGTCCTGCTGATAGGCCATCGACGTCTTCTCGCTGACCAAACGCTTGTTTTCCGTCAGTTTTTTTATCGTCAGCAGAATCTGTTTGGGGTTGACAGGCTTGATGAGGTAGTCGTCGATTTTAAAACCGATCGCATCTTCCATCAGGTGCTCTTCCTCGTTTTTGGTGACCAGCACCATCGGCACCGTCGGATTGATATTCTTGAGCTCGCTCAGGGTTTCAAGTCCGGTCAGGCCCGGCATGTTCTCATCCAAAAACACCAAGTCAAAGTGTCCTTTTTTGAATTCGTCCACCGCATCGTTGCCGTTGGTGACCGTTTTTACTTCGTATCCTTTTTCATTAAGCAACATGATGTGGGGCCTCAGCAGATCGATCTCGTCATCTGCCCAGAGTATATTTGCGTCTCGCATAGTTTTCTTTGTTGTGTGTATGCCTGTGCCTGCCTTTGGGAGGCGGGGCTGTCCCTCGCAGGCTTCGGACCGCGTTGTGCCGCTGCCTATTTTGGCGAGTTGGCATCACGAAACTAGGCAAAAGTTAGCGTTTAGGGCAATTTTTAACATAAATTAACAGGGGACAATGCTATCTTTGCACTATTCAAAAAATACGGCTTTCCCTCGGTCGCCGTTGGGACATTAGATTGAACAAGAAAAAAATAATAAACGATCCGGTTTATGGGTTTATCACAATCCCGTCGGATTTTATATTTGACTTAATACAGCACCCGTTTTTGCAACGCCTGCGGTACATCAAGCAGGTAAGTATGTCGCACTTAGTCTATCCAGGGGCACTGCATACGCGATTCCAGCATGCACTAGGTGCACTGCACTTGATGACCCTGGCCATTGATACGCTGCGAAGCAAAGGGGTGGACATTGGTCCGGAGGAAGAGGAAGCCGTGTTGACTGCCATTTTGCTGCACGATGTCGGGCATGGTCCGTTTTCGCACTCGCTCGAGCACACGCTCGTTGAGGGTGTATCCCACGAGTCCCTTTCCTTGCTCATGATGGACCAACTCAACAAGGAATTCGGCGGACGCCTATCCTTGGCGATTGAAATTTTCCAGAACCGGCACCCCAAGCGCTTCCTTCACCAGCTCGTTTCCGGCCAATTGGACATTGACCGCATGGATTACCTGAACCGCGACAGTTTTTTCACGGGAGTGTCAGAAGGCGTCATCAGCTTTGACCGCATTATCAAGATGCTCTACGTGGTCGACAATGAATTGGTGGTCGAACAAAAAGGCATTTATTCCGTCGAGAACTTCCTGATTGCCAGGCGGCTAATGTACTGGCAGGTGTATCTGCATAAGACGGTCATCAACGCCGAGCAGATGCTGCTGAGCATCCTCCGCCGGGCCAAATCCCTCTACGGGAGCGGCAAGACATTGTTCGCATCGCCATCATTGGAACATTTTTTGCGCAACAGAGTAACCGAACAGAATTTTCGGGAGGATGTGTCGCATTTAGCACATTTTACGCGTTTGGACGATACGGATATTTGGTCGGCCATTAAAGTTTGGGCGACCGACAGCGACCCCATCCTAAGTATGCTGTGCTCGCGCCTCATTGCGCGGAAACTGTACCATATCGAACTGTATCGACTTGAACCCGACCAGCAACAAATAGACCTGCTTAAAGCGAAAGCTGTTAGCCACTTTGGCGTTGACCCGGCTTTGGTCGATTACTATATCTGGACGAATTCGATCGAAAACAGTGCATATGAGCCGACTGAGGGAAGCATTAAAATATGTATGAAAGACGGGAGTCTGCAGGATATACTCGACGCTTCCGACCTCTCGAACCTGATGGCACTTTCTCGCAACGTAAGGAAGTTTGCCGTGTCCTTTCCGAAGGAATTATTGGACACCAGCTTGCCCGCGTGAGGACCGTAATTATTAATAAAGAGACGTTATGCAATTTTTAGCACACCAAATAGCCTCACTCATCAATGGCACCATTGAGGGCGACCCCGATGTATCGGTGGAGCGTTTGGCGAAGATCGAAGAGGGAAGCGCGGGAAGCCTGTCTTTCCTTTCCAACCCCAAATACGAGCCCTACCTGTACACCACCGAGGCCTCCGTGGTCATCGTCAACGAAAGCCTGCAACTGACCAAGGCCGTGAGCGCTACGCTCATTCGGGTGAAGGACGCTTATTCGGCCTTTTCGACCTTATTGGATGTATATAATCGCCTGCGTTTGGAAAAAACAGGTGTCGAAGAGCCTTCTTTCGTGCATGAGACGGTCACCCTGGGTGAGGATGTCTATATCGGAGCGTTCAGCTACATCGGCAAAGACACCGTCGTAGGCAACAAGTGCAAAATATACCCCCATGTATACGTCGGAGACAACGTAACCCTAGGCGACAACACGACCCTCTTTCCGGGCGTGGTCGTTTATTTTGACTGCGTGATCGGGAAAAACGTCACCATCCATTCGGGTACGGTGATCGGCAGTGACGGTTTCGGGTATGCGCCGCAAGAGGATGGCAGCTACCGCAAGGTTAGCCAAACGGGCAACGTCGTCATCGGAGACAACGTCGAAATTGGCGCGAACACCGTGGTAGACCGAGCCACCATCGGCTCTACACTTATCCGCGAGGGCGTGAAGTTGGATAACCTGATCCAAATCGCGCACAATGTGGAAGTAGGCGAAAACACGGTCATCGCGGCACAGTCGGGTGTTTCGGGCAGCACGAAAATTGGCAAGCGTTCCGTTATTGGCGGGCAGGTAGGTGTCGTCGGGCACATCAACATCGCGACGGGCACGCAAATCCAAGCACAGTCTGGTGTCAACAAATCCATTCTGGCCGAAGGCAAAAAATGGTCGGGCACACCGGCCGCGCCATTCAATGCGCAAATGCGCTCGCAAGTGGTATACTCCAGGCTGCCGGACCTGGAGCGTCGTATCGAACAGCTTGAACAACTCCTGTCTAAAGTAGAGTCAGAATCCAAATAGTGCCGCGCCCGTCGTTTGGCAAGGCTGATTTGCAAACAATAAAATGAACGAAAAACAACGAACCATCAATTCCGAAATCACCGTCTCGGGTGTCGGTTTACACACCGGCAAGAATGTGACGATGACCCTCAAACCCGCCGATGAAAACCATTGGTACAAATTCCGGCGCATTGACCTGCCTGACCAGCCGATCATTGCGGTCGATGCAGACAACGTGACGGACACCTCGCGCGGCACAACCATCGCCTACGGCGGCGCTAGCGTGAGCACTATCGAGCACCTAATGGCCGCCTTAGTGGGGTTGCAGATTGACAACATCCTGATCGACATCGACGGGCCTGAAGTGCCGATCATGGACGGTAGCTCCGCTCCGTTTGTCAAAATCCTGCTGGACGCTGGCTTTCGCGATCAGCAAGCGGACCGTGATTTCTACGAAATCCCGCACAACATACACCACAGCGAGCCAGACCGCAAGGTGGAGATGGTGGCCATGCCGCTTGACGGCTATCGGTTTACGTGCATGATCGACTTCAATTCGCCGGTACTGGGCAGCCAACATGCTTCCATCAGTAATATCAGCGAGTTCAGCAAGGAAATTGCTTTTTCGCGTACGTTTTGCTTCTTGCACGAACTGGAAGCACTGGTACAAAACAATCTGATTAAAGGGGGGGACCTCAACAACGCCATCGTCGTCGTTGACCGCGAAGTGGGTGAAGATGAGCTCGGCCAGATCGCCAAACTATTTAACCGGCAGGCCATCGGCGTAGCGAAGGAGGGCATCCTGAACAACGTCGAGCTACGTTACCAAAACGAACCGGCACGCCACAAGCTGTTGGACATGATCGGCGACTTGGCACTCGTAGGACAGCCCATCAAGGGTCACATTATGGCCGCCCGTCCCGGTCACGCGGCTAACGTGGCTTTTGCAAAGAAAATCAAAGCGCATATCAAAAAAGAGCGAGGCAAGAAGTACGTGAAGGTCTATGACCCGAACATGCCTCCGGTCTACGACACGGTGCAGATCATGAAAGTGTTGCCGCACCGGCAACCCATGCTGCTGGTCGATAAGATTCTGGAGTTGACCAAGACCCACGTGGTGGGATTGAAGAACGTAACGATGAACGAGGACCTGTTCCAAGGCCATTTTCCGGGCGCACCGGTGTTTCCGGGGGTCCTGCAGATCGAGTCGATGGCGCAGACAGGCGGTATCCTCGTGCTGAACACGGTTCCTGATCCGGAAAACTACCTGACGCTCTTCCTGAAAATCGACAACGCACGGTTTAGGGCGCAAGTCTATCCTGGCGACACCATCATCTTCCGCTGCGACCTCCTGGAGCCTATCCGGCGGGGCATTGCACAGATGAAAGGCGTAGGAATGGTAGGCGATAAAGTCGTCGTAGAGGCCGAGTTGATGGCCCAAATCGTTAAAATAAAAGAAGCAGAAGCATGATACAGCCGTTGGCATATATCCATCCGCAGGCAAAGATCGCCCGCAATGTCGTGATCGAACCCTTTGTCACCATCCATAAGGACGTGGTTATCGAGGAGGGCTCGTGGATCGGGTCAAATGTGACCATCATGGATGGTGCGCGCATTGGCCGAAACTGCCGCATCTTCCCGGGTGCCGTTATTTCGGGCATCCCGCAGGATTTGAAGTTCGACGGCGAAGAGACCACCGCCGAAATAGGCGATGGCACAACCATCCGGGAGTGCGTAACGGTGAACCGGGGTACGAAAGACAAATGGAAAACCGTCATCGGCAAAAACTGCCTGATTCAAGCGTATAGCCATATTGCGCACGACTGCGTGGTGGGCGACAACTGTGTGTTTTCAAACAGCAGCACGCTGGCCGGGCACATCACCGTGGGCGACTACGTGGTGTTGGCCGGCATGGTGGCCGTGCATCAGTTCTGCCACATCGGCTCGCATGCCTTTATCTCGGGCGGATCGCTCGTCCGCAAGGATGTTCCGCCATTCGTGAAGGCCGCCCGCGAACCATTGTCCTATGTGGGTATCAACTCCGTCGGCTTGCGGCGCAGGGGGTTCTCCTCCGGGCAGATTAATGAAATCCAGGATATTTACCGGGTATTGTTCGTCAAGAACAACAACCTGGCCAAGGGGCTGGAGATTATCGAAACAGATTTTAAACCCACGGAAGTCAGGGACGAGATCCTGGACTTTATCCGCAACTCCAACCGAGGCGTGATGAAAGGGTTTGGGCAAAGCAAGGGCGTGCTGTAAGCGCCCTTCATCAAAAGCGTAAGCGAGGCGGACGTGGATATCCAGCTGCACGATACAGGGCGTCGGTTTGACCAAGAGTGGATTTTCAGAGGCGTCACGGCGCGCTTCGCTGCCGGCGGACGCTACGCCGTGCTGGGGCCGAATGGATCCGGCAAGTCGACGCTGCTCAAAGTACTTTCGGGGTATCTGACGCCATCCGAGGGGCGCGTGGATTTTTCCCTGGCCGGCCGAGCCATTGCCACGGAGGATATTTTCCGACACTTAGCCTTGGCTGCGCCGTATGTGGAGCTGGTGGAGGAACTGACCTTGGCCGAACACGTCAAGTTCCATCAGCGGCACAAACCGTTTGTGGGCGGAATGGATGCCGGTGCGCTCATCGACCGCATGGGGCTGGCGAAAGCAAAAAACAAACTTATCCGTCATTTTTCGTCTGGAATGAAACAGCGCGCCAAACTGGCCTTGGCATGCTTCTCCGATACGCCGCTGCTGCTGCTGGATGAGCCGACAACCAACCTGGACCAAGCGGGGGTAGCGTGGTACGAACAAACCGTGGCCGATACCTGTCAGGAGCGGCTCGTAGTCGTGTGTTCGAACGTGGAGCGGGAGTATCGCTTTTGCGATCAGCGGATTCAAATTATGGACTACAAACCCTGACCGCGGGCCTTGCGGTTTTATGCCGGCGCACTCCGCAAAGCTTTGACACCAACCAAAAAAAAAACATATATTTGTCCCATTATTTAACCTCTTTTAGAACCCGCATATGGCTAAAGCATCGGACGTAAAATCAGGCAACATCCTTCGTTTCAACGGGGAGCTCGTGAGTGTCGAGGAATACATACACCGTACACCAGGCAACCTTCGCGCCTTTTACCAAGCTAGAATGCGAAACGTCCGGACCGGCAAAATAGTCGAGTATCGTTTCCGCACCGACGAAGAAGTTGAAATTGCCCGAGTCGAAACCAGCGACTACCAGTACCTATACGACGACGGGGATTTTTTCGTCGTCATGGATAACAACACGTTTGAGCAATTCAATATTCCGAAACCACTATTCGGAAATTCGGCACGCTTCTTGTTGGAAGGTATGCAGGTTGTCGTTGCGATGGAAAGCGACGAGCCCATTATGGCCCAGTTGCCGACCACGGTAGAGCTTGAAATAACCTACTCGGAGCCGGCAGTAAAAGGGGATACATCGACAAGCGCCATGAAGGCTGCTACGGTAGAAACCGGTGTCGAGATCAAAGTCCCGCTTTTTATCAATCAGGGCGACAAAGTGAAAGTAGACACCCGCACCGGTGATTATATCGAACGGGTGAAACAATAAAGAAATTTAACTTTTTAGGTTTAGGTTGATTATTCGGTCTTGGGGCTCCCCGCCTCGAGGCCGATGTTTTTTTAGGGGTACCCTCGCCCCAATGTACGGGTAGCTATACCATGAAACCTACGCTCCCTTCATCCCCGGACTCGAAACAATTGCGCGCGTCCGGCTTTGTTCCTACTTGGCTCGGCACCCGTCGGTTCCCAAACAAATCGTATGTTTGCGCTGGCAGCCATGGATAGCACAAGTAAAACATACCTTCGCAAACACACCCTTGGACTCCGGCGGGCGTTGGCTCCCGAGCCTGTCGAAGCGTTGAACAACGCGCTGCTCACGCAGGCGTCATCGATCGGGTGGCCTCCGCAAGGCATCGTTCACACCTTTCTCCCCGTATTGGCCAACAAGGAGCCGGATACCTTCCGAATCGTCGCTTGGCTTCGTCGTGAATATCCTGCTATCCGAATCGCTGTGCCGCGGGTAACCGACGTGGCCAAGGGCATCATGGCGCATTACCTGCTGGACGAACGCACCGTGCTGGAAGAAAACCGATGGGGGATACCTGAGCCTGCGAGGGGTGAACCGGTCGAACCCAGCGAGCTGGACGCCGTACTCGTACCCCTGCTAGCGTTTGACCGGGCGGGGCACCGGGTCGGTTATGGCGCGGGATTCTACGACCGTTTCCTGTCGGAGTGCCGCCCGGACGTGCTAAAAATTGGCCTTTCTTTCTTTCAGCCCGTCGCGCGCATTGTCGACGTACAGCCCACCGATGTGCCGCTGGATGGGTGCATCACGCCGGAGCAGGTGTATTGGTTTGCTAAAAGCCGATAACGACCCCATAGTCTGTTCTAACCTAGCCGAAGGTTACCAGCAATGGCGAATGATCACTTAATGGCTTCCATTCCTCAAATCGCGCAATCTCAAAGCTTTTAAGACTTTCGATTAAATTCCTTGGCATGAAACAATAATCGATGTGATAGGCTTTTTCCGGATTCTTATGTAAGAAAGGTGTGTCGAGTTTCCGTTCCGTGTACTTCATTTGATAGTACATGATAGACGCTTTCTATATTCTTAGCTCTTAAAATATTCACGACATCCTTATGGTTCCACCAGCGGTCCCATCGATCCCAAATTGAATTGCTATTAAATTCACCTAAAAAAATGGTGCCTTCAATGTTCTTTTCGTTCACCTGCAAATACTTCCAAAATTGGCCAATATAACCAAAGGTTGGAGAATTGTTGCGGTGGGCCCACACACCGACAAGTTTATACTTTCTATTGATTTTGACTGGCAAAAAATAATTAACCGTATGATCTTCAAAAATGTTCGTCCAGTCTAGTTTTTCCAGAAGTATTCCCGGTCTTGCAAATACTCCTAACCCTTTATTTTTATTATTGCCGACCCACAGGTGATTCTGAGAAAACGCTCTGAAGTCGCTTTCCATATGTAAGATTGGGTCTTCACACTCTTGGATTATATATATATCAGCAGAATACTCTTGTACCGCACGAAACTTTTTTCGAAACCCGCCACTACAATTCCAACTAACAATCTTCAACGTTTGCATTCTCTACTATATTTTCCAGATTAACGTAACCTGTCCTAACGACATCGCTCGCGACCATCCGCTTAGGGTATCACTACACTTAGCTCTACCCGTTGGTGTTTTCACTATGCATCCATTTTGCCACCAAGATACACCAGACGAATCAATTTGCCTAATCAATGAACGGCCTTTACGCAATGTTTGAAAACCGGCTTCAAGCACCACACTTTACTTTTTCCTCCACAAAAGAATTTAAACCGCTTCATAGGCAAAACGAGATAGCATGCGTATATTTGAACAACACGGCTAAACCATGGACACCCAGGCACACAACACCCCAGCGGGGGCTTTCATGATGAGCCGCCGCTTGGCGTGCGGACCCCTTGTTTCGCATGTGGGTAAGCAAACCACGATGACGATTCGGAGGGAAATTGTCCGCGAATCTTCATCCGAGCAAAAAACTTTCGACAGCATGAAGTCCTTGATGGCGCAAGGGTGGCGCGACTCATTTGACAACATGGAGCGCTTGCTAGGGGGAGAGGAGTTCGGCGGCCAAAAACCACGAGGGTTTGCTTTCCGGATTTTTCCATATACATTTATAGCCGATTAGCGAAGAGAACATGGAGAGACGCGTCGTCATTACCGGAATGGGCATTTATTCGTCCTTGGGCAAGAACCTAAGCGAGGTGAGGGACTCGCTGTACCACGGGCGGTCGGGCATCATCTACTCGCCTGAGCGGAAGGAATTCGGGTATCGTTCCGCGCTGACGGGCTATGTGGAAAAGCCCGACCTGACGAAAGTGCTGTCGCGCCGGCAACGCATCAGCATGGAAGAGGAGAGCGAATACGCTTTCGTAGCCACCCAGGAAGCGTTGGCCAATGCGGGCATCAGCCCTGCGTTCTTTGACGAGCACGTGGTGGGCCTGCTGTACGGCAACGACAGCGTGTCCAAAGCCATCATGGAATCCCTCGACATCGTCCGCCAAAAAAAGGATACCACACTGGTGGGCTCCGGCGCCATTTTCAAGTCCATGAACTCGACGGTGACGATGAACCTGTCCACCATCTTCCGCATTCGCGGCATCAACATGACCATCAGCGCGGCATGTGCCAGCGGGTCGCACGCCATCGGCCTGGGCTACCTGCTCATCAAGCAGGGCCTGCAAGACTGTATTATATGCGGCGGCGCGCAGGAAACGAACAAATACGGGATGGCCAGTTTTGATGGGCTGGGCGTGTTTTCGGACCGTGAGGATGAGCCGACCAAGGCATCACGCCCATTTGACAAGCAACGCAACGGACTGGTGCCTGGAGGCGGGGCGGCCACGGTAATCCTAGAAGATTACGAGTCGGCCGTCAGGCGGGGAGCACCTATCCTGGGCGAGATCCTGAGCTACGGATTCTCATCAAACGGCGAGCATATTTCGACACCGAACGTGGACGGGCCGATAGAAGCCATGCGAATGGCCTGCAACTTAGCGCAAATCAAGCCCGACGCCATCGAATATATCAATGCCCACGCCACCTCTACACCGGTGGGCGACGCCAACGAGGCCAGGGCGATAGACCAGCTTTTCGGCAGCAGTCCCTTTGTGAGCTCCACCAAGTCGATGACCGGCCACGAATGCTGGATGGCGGGTACCAGCGAGGTGGTTTATTCCATGCTCATGGCCCAACACGGATTCATCGCGCCGAATATCAACCTGGAGGACGTAGACGCCGCCGCGGCCAATCTCAATTTGGCAAAAAATACCATAAACCAAAATTTTAGTGTATTTTTGTCCAACTCATTCGGGTTTGGCGGGACAAACTCCGCACTGGTAATTAGAAAACTTTAAGTGTCAAGACGAGTACGATGACCAAGGGAGAGATTATTGCAATCACGAATCAATTCTTGATAGACGAGTTTGAGGTGAGTCCGGACGTACTGAAGCCTGAGGCCAACCTAAAAGATTCGCTGGACTTGGACAGCTTGGACTACGTGGATCTTGTCGTCGTGATTGAGTCTAATTTCGGAATCAAGCTGGGGAGCAAAGACTTTTCGAACATCGCGACCTGTGACGACCTGTACGACCTCATCTCTGGCAAACTGCATGCTAACGTATAGGGGCTTGCCATGGCTACGTGGGAAGGGAAATCCAGGGGTACAGTTTTCGGGTACCGTATTTTCATTTTCCTGATCAGGCACATCGGCATCAACGTCGCTTACGCCCTTTTGTTCTTCGTTGCGTTTTATTATTACTTTTTCACACCCAAGCAAACCCGTGCTATTTACGCCTATTTCCGCGAGCGGAGGGGTTATTCGCGCGTCAAAAGCCTGGTTAGCGCTTACCGCAACTACTTCGTGTTCGGGCAGACCATCATCGATAAAGTAGCCATCAATGCAGGTTTGGCCCATCGCTACACCTACGAGTTTGACGGTATCGAAAACATCCGCCAGCTCGCACGAGACGATTCGGCGGGCATCTTGATCAGCGCGCACGTGGGCAACTTTGAGGTAGCCCAGTATTTTATGGACGAGTTTGACAAAAAGATCCATCTCGTCACCACCGACGAGGAACGCCAAGCCATCAAGTCCTATCTGGAGGGCATCATGACCAAGCCCAAGGCTGATTTTATCATTATCAAAGAAGATCTTTCGCATATTTTTGAAATCAACGGCGTCATCGGCGATAAGGGGATGATTTGCTTCACGGGCGACCGCTTCAAACCGAATACGAAGACGCTGCAGGAGGCCTTTTTTGGCAAACCGGCTCACTTTCCGTCGGGTCCGTTCCTGATTAGCTCAAGGCTCCGTACACCCGTTCTTTTTGTGTACGTGATGCGCGAGCGGAACAAGCATTACCACCTGTATGCACGCAAAGCCGAATTCGACAACCGCGATGCACAATCGCTGTTGCGCGCCTATACGGCAAGTATCGAAGAAATTTTGAGGAAATATCCTTTACAATGGTTTAATTATTACGATTTTTGGGCAGCCTAACGGCCAATGCCCTAGGCCGAAGCCAAGAACAGCATCGCGCTCGCTGGCCGGCCGTTTGCAGCAATGAAAAATGTATTAGTCATATCCTACACCCAGACCGGGCAATTGCACGACATTCTGGATAACCTGCTGGCGCCGCTAGAGCAGGCCCCGGACATTACGGTCACGCGTTGCACCATCCAGCCCCAGCGAACGTATCCCTTCCCTTGGCCCAAGGATGAGTTTTTCGACGTATTCCCTGAGTCGGCACTTGGTATTCCGGACACGTTGGAGCCCGTTGACCCCCAGGTATTGGCAGCAGACTACGACTTAGTCATCCTCGGTTATCAGGTGTGGTTTTTGTCGCCATCCATCCCCTTCAACTCGTTTCTCATGAGCGCGGAAGGGAAAAGGATTCTGCGCGGTAAGCCGGTGATGACGGTTATCGGGTGTCGCAACATGTGGTTTACAGCGCAAGAGAAAGTGAAGCGCCTGCTGCTGCAAGCTGAGGCCCGTCTGGTTGGCAATGTGGTGCTGGTAGACCGGCACGTCAACCACGTCAGCCTGGTGACCATTGTGCGCTGGCTAATCGGCGGCAAGACAGACCGGTATTTGGGCGTGTTCCCCAAGCCGGGCGTGTCCGAAAAGGATATTCGCGAAGCATCGAAGTTTGCCGGCCCCGTCATTGCGCATCTTCGCAACGGGAATTTCGATGGGCTGCAAGCAGGCTTGCTCAAATACAAGGCCGTGATGGTTCGCCCGCTGTTAGTATTCATCGACAAACGGGGCAGTTTTATTTTTTCCAAGTTTTCGAAAAAAATCAGGGCGAAAGGCCTCCCTGGCGACCCGGCACGCAAGCCGTTATTGCGGTTTTTCAACAATTACCTGCTTTTTGCGCTTTGGGTGATCGCCCCCATTGTCAGTTTATTGTTTTTAATATTACATTTACCCTTCTTGCCTTGGGTAAACCGAGAAAAAAGATATCTCCAATCCGTCCGATACAACGGCCGGTTGTGAAAATTTGATTGCATGTCTAACGTATATATCAACGCTGTTGCGAAGTTCCTGCCGAATGAGGCGGTTCCGAATGATCGGATCGAGTCGGTTTTGGGTATGGTCAATGGCCAGCCTTCCCGGGCTCGGGCTATCGTACTGCGCAATAACCAGATCAAGAGTCGCTACTACGCGATCGGCGCCGACGGTAAAGCTTCGCATACCAACGCCGAGCTAACCATTGAATCCGTTAAGCGGGTGCTGGCGAACGCCGGTGTGGACCCGGCGGACATCGACCTGCTGTCGTGCGGCACGTCGACCCCCGACCAATTGCTACCGGCCCATGCCAGCATGGTGCACGGGCTGTGGAAAAACAAGCCCCTCGAGCTCAACACGAATTCGGGAATTTGCACCTCGGGCATGAATGCGCTGAAATACGCCTTTATGGCGGTGCGCACGGGCAGTGCCAAGCGTGCGATAGCCACCGGGTCAGAACGCGTTTCCTCTTGGCTGCGCGCCGATAAGTTCAGCCGGGAAGCCGAAAAGCTCGCAGAGTTACAGCAAAACCCGATGATTGCCTTCGACAAAGACTTTTTGCGGTGGATGCTTTCCGACGGCGCGGCCGCGGCCTTGCTCAGCCAAGAACCCAATCCGACGGGATTGTCCCTGAAAGTACATTGGGTGGAAGGCGTATCGTATGCACACGAAATCGAGCCGTGCATGTATGCTGGCGCCACCAAGGAAAACGGCATTTTGACGTCCTGGAGCGACATCGATCCGAGCACTTGGCTTGAACAATCGGTTTTTGCGATCAAGCAGGACATTCGCTTGCTTGACACGCATATCATCGCCAAAGGGGCGGAAAGCCTTCGGCTGATTCTATCACGACAGGGCGTGCCTGAAACGGACATCGACCACTTCTTGCCCCACATCTCTTCGTTCGTCTTCAAAGACAAGCTGCGGGTAGGGTTTGAACGAGCGGGCATCGATATCCCCGAGCACAAGTGGTTTATCAACCTGGAGCGATTTGGAAACGTAGGCGCTGCATCGATCTATATCCAGCTTGAAGAGTTGTTCGGTTCGGGCAAGTTGGCAAAAGGGCAGAAAATCCTGCTTTCGGTGCCAGAAAGCGGTAGATTTTCTTATGTTTACAGCTTATTGGAGGTAATCTAACCCACATGAACCTACTCGCTTCATACGATGAACTGCTCAGCCTGATCCCCCAGCGGCCGCCCTTTGTACTCGTCGACAAACTGGTAGCGCATGGGGACAAATCTGTCACCTCTGGATTTTCGGTTCCCGAAGACCACGTGCTGACCGATGGAGCCGGGTTCTTGAGCGAAGCGGGCATTATTGAGAATTTTGCCCAAACGATCGCGCTGCACCAAGGATATGACTACTTCCTGCGTGGCCTTCCGTCGCCGGTAGGCTATATTGGATCGATCAAAAACGTCGAAATACTGGCGTGTCCGCGCGCCGGGCAGGAGCTCCGGACGACGGTGCATATTCTCCAGGAAATGATGGGTGTCACGATGGTCAAAGGCGAAGTGATGGTCGGTGACCAAGTTATTGCCCGGGGAGAAATGCGAACCGTTATTGTCGATGAGTTTAGTAAATAACGCAGCGCGGGCGCCGATTACCACGCTCATTCCGCACCGCGAGCCCATGGTGATGGTAGACCGGGTCATCGCTCTTGACGGCCTACGAACCCAAACCTCTTTTTCGGTAAAAGCTGACGGCCTATTTGTTTCTGGCAACGAGTTCTCTGAGATGGGCATGCTGGAAAACATTGCGCAGACTAGCTTTATCTTTCTCAACCATTTCTTTGCAGACCAGGCCCACCTGATGTGGAGCGAAGGACGGGAAACCCTCGGCTTTATCAGTACCGTCACCAGCGCAACGGTGTTGCTGTTGCCCCGCGTAGGCCAAACTTTGGAAACCACAACCACCACGGAACTGGTCTTCACTTCCGACTTGCTTAAAATCTGCAATATCGACGGCGACATACGGATAGACGGCCAATTGGCGATGCGTACCCGGATGAAAATGCTCCTGCAAACGCGTGAGAAACCATGACTTTTTTAACAAATCAACGTTAAAATAGGATATATTATACTTTTTTCGTTGTTCGGTCGTTATCTCTTTTTAGTCTATCCAACCTAAATGCGCATGAACGAAAAGCTGTTTTATCGGGGTATCTATGGGGAAGAGAGTATCCCTTTGATACGCGAGGCCATTCACGTTGCTCAATTCGACCGCGTTGCAGAAAACTACGAAGGGCAAATAAAACCACACATACACAACAACTTACATCAGATCTTCATCATCGAAGAGGGTGCCATCGTATTGCTGTTTAATGATGAGCAGCACACGATCAAGAATAAATCCTATCTTTCCATTCCCACGAACGTACTTCACGGCTTCTATATCGACAAATCGACGAAAGGCTGGGTGATCTCCCTGTCCGACTCCGTTTTTGAGGGGCCTTTTCTCCCCTTAGAACCCAGCATCCGGACGCCTGACGAAATCCACGTGGTGGGTTTTGATTTCGAAGACCCGCTGCATGTGGAATTATACCGCATCATGCACCGCTGCGTGTTTGAGTTTGACCATGAGCTTCCACAGAAAGAAATTGCGTTAGAACACCTGGTCGGCCTGTTACTGGTCGGTCTTAGCCGTATTCCGGCAGCGCAAAAGCAAGCGCTCAAATCATTCGATACGGGGTACAAAACGTATTTCCGCCGTTTTACCCAGCTCGTGCGCGAGAATTATTCCTTTGCGATACCGATGGATTTCTACGCAACGAATCTATCGATCACCACCGGACACCTCAACCGGGTTTGCAAATCGATTACCGGCAGTTCGCCCAAGGCTATTATCATTGATTACTTTATCGCGGAATCGAAGCGCATGCTGCAGCAGCAAAAGCTTTCAATAGCGGAAATCGCCTATGCGCTAGGCTTTGACGATCCCGGTTATTTCACCCGGCTATTTCGCCAGAAAACCGGCCTGACGCCCAAAACGTACCGCAACCAGTCGTTAGGTCGTACGTAGACGCCCCGTTAATCCGTCAATTCAAAACGCAGGGATGACACATCCCGGGAGTTGCTGCCGATGAACACGTCAAACTCGCCGGGCTCCGCCACGTAATCCAGGGTAGTGTTGTAAAACTTCAAGTCTTCCTCCGTAATCCGGAAGGTGACGTCCTGCGATTCGCCGGGTTTCAGTCGTATGCGCTTAAAGCCCTTGAGCTCCTTCACTGGCCGGGTCACCGAACCTACCAGGTCGCGAACGTATAATTGCACAACCTCTTCCCCCTCGTATGCACCGGTATTGGTGACTTGGACACGCACCTCCAGCGTTTCGCCGGGAGCGATGGATGGCATACTCTGCGTGGGTTCGCCATATGCGAACGTCGTGTAGCTTAGGCCAAATCCGAAAGGATAGAGCGGGTCGTTGCTCACGTCCAAGTAGTTGGAGCGGAATTTTTGAAACCACTGTCCGTCAGCCAGCGGCCGGCCCGTGTTTTTAGTGGCATAGTAGAGGGGCACCTGACCCACGTGCTGGGGAAAGGTTGCGGGTAACTTCCCGGACGGAACCACATCGCCAAAGAGCACATCGGCAATAGCCACCGCGGCTTCCGTCCCCCCAAACCAAGCATTGAGGATGGCGGGCACGTGTTCGTGTTCCCACACCAAGGTCATCGGGCGGCCGGCGAAAAGCACCAATACAACGGGCTTGCCGGTATCCAGTAAGGCGGCCAGCAGCCGCTGCTGTACGGGCGGTATACCGATATCTACCCGACTGGAGGATTCGCCGCTCATCTCGGATGACTCGCCCAAAGCCGCCACGATCACATCGGCTTGCTTCGCTATTTCCAGCGCTTCCGCCAGGACAACCTCTTCTGGACGCTCGTCGCGGGGTATCTCCCGGCCAAACATGGTCGCGCGGGCTTGATAATCCGCATCCTCCAGCAGGTTGGACCCGAGGTGATGCAGGATGGTGAGCTGGTCGCCAACAACCTCCTGCATGCCCTCCAACAGGGACAGCGTGCTTTTCAGGTCGGTGGACACGCTCCACGTACCCGGCATGTTCTCTCCGCTATTGGCCAAGGGGCCGATCAGCGCCACGGTACCCTGCTTTTGCAAGGGTAATACGCTGCCTTCGTTTTTAAGCAAGACAAATGACTTACCCGCGGCTTCGCGCGCTTTGGCCTTATGGTCGGGGTGCAAAATCCATTGCTTCGCGCGCGACTCATCGAGGTAGCGGAACGGGTCTTCAAACAGCCCGAGCTTATACTTCGCTTCGAGCACTAAGCGGCAGGCGCGGTCAATATCGGCTTCGGAAACCGTTCCCGCTACTACCGATTTTTCGAGCGTGGTCAGGTAGCCTTCGCCCACCATATCCATTTCTACGCCCGCCTGCAACGACAGGGCCGAGACGGTTTGCAGGTCACCCAATCCGTGGTCGATCAGCTCGTTGACGGCCGTATAGTCCGTCACGACAAACCCGTCAAAGCCCCATTCGCCGCGGAGCACGTCGGTCATCAGCCATTTATTTGCCGTAGCGGGAATCCCATTAATGTCGTTAAACGCGGTCATTACGCTCCCCGCACCAGCGTCGATCGCCGCTTTGTAGGGCGGAAAATACTCATTGTACATGCGGTGGAGGCTCATGTCCGTAGTATGGTAATCGCGGCCAGCCTCGGCAGCACCATACAGCGCAAAGTGCTTGACACAGGCCATGAGCGTATGGTATGCCGCGAGGTCTTCCCCTTGGTAGCCCCGCACCATGGCTTCCGCAATGCGGGATCCCAAGTATGTATCCTCGCCACTTCCTTCGGAATAACGACCCCAGCGCGCATCGCGCGAGATATCCACCATGGGGGAGAAGGTCCAGTTAAGGCCATCCGCCGAGGCTTCGACCGCCGCAATACGGGCGGATTCCTTAATCAAGTCCATGTCCCAAGTAGCAGCCATCCCCAAGGGTATAGGAAACGTGGTTTTGTAGCCATGGATCACATCAAGGCCGAAAATCAGCGGTATGCCGAGGCGCGACTCGTTGACGGCCAGTTCCTGCGCGGCGCGGATGCGGGGCACGGTGGTCATGCTGAATATTCCGCCGATCTGCCCAGCTTTGATTTTGCCTTCGACACCCGTGTTGCTGGTTGTCCCGGTCACCACTTCCCCGGCGCTCACTAAGTTCAGCTGTCCGATCTTCTCGGCCAGCGTCATTTTTTCCATCAGCCCCGAAATAAACGCGTCCATCTCCTGTTTCTGCTGTTGTCCGCTCACCCAAAGGGGCAGGGAAAAAAGTGCGAGCAGAATAGCTTGTCGTTTCATGTTCGATTGTTTTTCACGGTTAATCCACGGCGATGATGTGGCTTCGTTCGGAAACGCCATTTTCATTAAACGCTTCAATGGCAAAGTAATAGGATTGGTCAGTCGTGAGCCCTTTGATTTCCATTTCGCTATCGCCATACACCATCCAAGAGCTGTAGAGCTTATCCGGCGCGATACCCCACTTGACATTATACCCCTGTGCATGCGCCTGTTTGTCCCAAGTCACCATGGCGTCGCGCCGGTCAGCATAACGGTCCACGGCCAGGTTTTGCGCGATACTCGGTGCTTTCCCATTGCCAACACCAAAAACCCGAAGTCCTGAAATGGACAAGTGGGGGGTGGGCACATGGATATTGCGGTAGCGTATGTAGCGGACACGCTCGGGCGTGGGCAACTCGACGTAATCGTTCGGAACATCCTTATAGTTCGTGCTTTTGTCAACGAGGATTCGCCAATTTGTCCCGTCGTCAGACCCCTCGATCACATACTGGTGGTAAAGCCCCTCCGGCTTGCCAAATAGGTTGGATTGATAGTCGTTGTAATTCAGCTGGATGGCATAAACCGTCCCGACTTGCTCCAAATCAATCTGCAGCCACTGCTGGTCGTCGTTATGCTCGGCAACCCAAAACGTTTTGATGTTTTCTTCGGTAATCCGCGCGGGAAGGAAATCCCCGACGTATGACGACGCGGTCACGGGCTTGTTGTAGGAAAGCAGCATCCAGCCGGTAAACTGGCCCATTTTGCCGGGGATATGGGGTGCGTAATGGGGGTAATCGCCGAATGCCATGTTGGAATACATCAGCCCGTCGTCATCAAAATACGTGGGAAACAGACCGATACGGCGCTCCCATCCGATATTGACGTCTACGGCCATGGTCGTGAAGTGCCAGAAGTGTCCTGCCGGGCCGCTGACCGTACTGCCATGTCCAGCGCCGTTGATAAAGCCGCCGGGTTTGTAGGAAAACGGGTTGTTTGGTGCGTATTTGTAGGGGCCGAGCGGTGTGTCGCCGATATACACCCCATCGCCATAGACATTGAATTCGGTGCCCGGAGCTGCATATTGGAGGTAGTATTTCCCGTTGTGCTTGAGCATGGAGGGCCCTTCAATGTATCCCCGAAGAACGGTGTCGCTGTGGTTTTCGCCGAAGCGTTCCCACCCATGCTTCTCGCCATCCAGGTTGAACAGTTCGTGTTCCTCGCTGGAAGGAACGAAGCGGTTGGTTCGGTCCAGTTTTTTGGCTCGAATGGGGAGCTTGTTGGACGAGCCCCAAAACATATAAGCCTGCCCATCGTCATCGATGAAGAGGTCGGGATCCTGGAGCCTGTTCAATACGGACGGCACGGCCTTCCAGTCCCCTTTTTTTGGATTGTCCGTGTACAGAATGGCCATGGAGCCCGAGGGATTGCCCGTCATATAAAGCAGGGAATCCTTGTAGTTGTGCGCCGTAGGGGCATTGGACCCTTCAAAGTACCATTTTTCCGGGCGTACAAACGTCCAGTTGTGCAAATCCGGCGAGTGCCAATACCCCATCGACCGGGTGACGAACATGTAGTAGTCCCCACGAAATTCCACCACCGTGGGGTCGGCTCCGGAGCGATACGACAGGCTATCAAACCGTGTGGCGTAGGCGTAGTCCAGGTTCAAGGGGTTGCAGTATGTCCGCTGCAACAACTGCCCGAACAGCGGGCTGGCCGAAGCCATCAGGATCATCGCGCACCAAAATGTTCTCATCATCTTTCTGTATTTTGTAAAGGAAATCAATACGTCCCTCTGTATTTGTGGTCAATCCGTCTTTGGGGAATTTTCTTGAGCGGAATCTGTAGTCCACCTGTGCTTTCCAGCCAGTCCCATAGTTCGGCTTTGAGGCTTCCGGCTATTTGGCCCATCGCCGGGTCGCGGATCAAGTTGTTCATTTCGTATGGGTCAGTTTCCAGATCGTACAACTCATTGATGTCCCACAAGCCGTGGTTGAAAATATACTTGCATCGGTCGGTTCGGATGGCAAAAACCGTTGGTGTTTGCGGAAACGCCCATTCCCAATAGTACTCATAGAAGACTTTGTCGCGCCAATTTTTTACTTCGCTGCCGTGCAAAAGGGGCAGAAACGAATATCCCTGCATTTGTTCAGGTGTTTTGATTCCGGCGATATCCAGGACCGTGGGCCCGATGTCCACATTCATGATCATTTGGGGGATCACCGTGCCAGGCGCGATCCGGTTTGGGTTCCAAGCCAGCAAGGGCACGCGCATCGACGCTTCGTACGCGTTTCGCTTGTCAATCAAGCCCATTTCACCAAACAAAAACCCGTTGTCGCCCATATAAACCACCAGGGTATTCTCGGCCAACCCCTGCTGCTCCAGCCAATCCATGACCCGACCGATGCTTTCGTCCACGCTCAGTAATGTTTCGCAATACTGGCGATAGAAGTCTTCAAAAGAGATTTCGCCGTCGTACATGTAATCCACGCCGTGCCAGCTGTACCGCTGCTTATGCACCCAATCCGGAATATCGTCGATGTTGACCGGTCCGTCATACGGGGTTTCGATTCCCACGCGCTTGCTACTGTCCGTGGCCGTCAGGTACATGGAGGGCGGGGTCATGATGGGCATGTCCCGATACTTTCCACGGTGTCGCTCCGCGGGGTCAAAATCAGCATGGACGCCCTTGTGTGATAAGTATAGGAAGAACGGCTCTTCACCACGGAGTGTGCCCAGCCAGTCGAGCGCATGGTCGGTAAGCAAGTCCGTTGTATAACTTCCTTCGGGCTGCTTTATTTCCTTTCCATTGATGTTGAAGGTGGGGGAATAATACATCCCTTGGCCTCGGAAGCTCACCCACTGGTCAAAACCGGGCTGCACACCACTGTAGTCGTGGCCCATGTGCCATTTGCCGAAAAACCCGGTTTTGTATCCGGCCTCCTGGAGGTATTCCGGGAAGAACGTCAGCCCCTCTGGTTTGGGAGCATTATTGTCCACGATGGTGTGCGTATGGGCATATTGGCCGGTCAGGATAGACGCCCGGCTGGGCGAGCACAAGGCCGTACTGACGAAAGCGTTTTGCAAGTGTGCGCCCTCACGTGCCATGCGGTCCATAGCTGGGGTCTCCAGGCCCGGCACCTTGTCCATGAATCCCATAAAGTCATAGCGGTGGTCATCACTGAGAATAAAAACCACGTTATAGGGCTTGTCCACTACTTGTGCCGTGACGCCTATACTGAAGCATAGCGCCAGAAGTAGCAGCGCCGGCTGTAGGGTTTTGCTCGTTATGTTAATCATCGTCCTGCTTTTTTTGTGTACGTATATATTCGTTTTCGTTTGGATTATAATGGATGCATGGTGCTCTCGAATCCTAGCTTTTTCAGTCCTTCCCTAATTTCGGGAGCTCCCATAAACAAGTTCCAAAGTAATCCGCTGCGGTGGTTCTCAATCATCCCCACGATGGGGCCTTGGTCGATGGCCAAGTAGCGCTCGGGGTACCAATCCTCTGTCTCGCTATAGGCGTCATAGAAGCCATACTTGCCCCACACCTTGTCGCCGAGCTCTTCGTAGAGGTAGCGGATCACCTGCATACTGTACTCGGGCGTGTAGGGGTATGAGGATAAAGCGGCAGTAGGGGAGATTACCCCGCGGTCGTTGTTGGGGTTGTGCGCGGCGTAGCCCTTGACCGAGTAGCTGGCGGTGAACCCCCAGGCGTGTTCGCCGTAGCCCGCAAATCCGTTGGGATTTTCGATGGCGTGCTGCCGGTGGATTAGCGCGTGGTTTCTGTTCAGCTCCCAATAATCGGCGTAACGATCCGTCAGGCCTCGTGGGTCAAGCCCCAGGTATGAATAATGCGACCAGAAAAGGGGTCCCACCGAGTTGTTGGGTTCGTTGTGTTTCAACACCATGGGGATACCGTACTGTTCGAGGTCCGTAGCGATCGTTCCGCCACGCGCCCAACCTTCGTGATAGACCTCGGCAGGCACGCCATGGGTGGGCGAGGACGCGGCCATCACATACGCAATCAGGCATTCGTCATAGCCCCGCACGGGGTGGTTGGCGGCCCAGCCCTGTGTCGGGCTCCAGTGCCAATACAGCACGTTTTGGCCGTCTTGGCGATAGTGGTTCCAGTCGATGCCTTTCCACAGCGTGTCGGCCGCGGCGGCCAGCTGCTTCTCGGTGTCGTTGCCGTCTTTGAAATATTCGCGCACAGTCACCAATGCTTGGGCCATGAAGGCCGTTTCGACAATGTCGCCACCGTCATCCTTATCGCTGAACGCCCTCACCTTTCCGGTTGGACCATACAGCCAATGCGGCCAGGCGCCGTGATAGCGGTCGGCCTCGGCTAAGAAGTGCGTAATCTTCCCCAAGCGCTCCACGCCAGCCTCGCGCGAAATAAATCCGCGCTCGATACCCACCAAAATAGCCATTACGCCAAACCCGCTTCCGCCGATGGTAACGACCTCTTGGTCGTTTTGTGGATATTCACCGTCGATGTGGACGCGCTCCCTGGCCATGCCAGAATTAGGCTCGGCTCCGTCCCAAAAATATTGGAAGGTCTGCTGTTGGACAAGGGTGAGCAGGGAGTCGTCGTCTAAAGGCTGCTGTGTGTTTTCGGCCGTCTCGTTGCACGCCGTTGCCAAAAAACCAATCGCTATAATCAGGATGTAGGAAAACCTCATGTTCATTCTTTTCGTTGTTCACTAATTATTAATTCTACTTATTCTTCTGTGTTTCAGGCCTGCCCTGCATTAAAAGCTGAATCCCAATTTGGTTAGGCCGGCCCGGATTTCTGGTGCACTCATAAACAAGTCCCACAGCAAGCCTGTGCGATAGTTCTCGATCATTAGGATAATCGGTCCTTGGTCAATCGCTATATTGGAGCTGGCCACCCAGCCCTCCGTAATGTTGAACGCATCGTAAAAACCATACGGGCCCCACAGCCGATCGCCCATGGTGTAATAAAAAAACTTCAGCGCTTTCATGGATTCGTCTGGCGTATAGGGGAATGACGAAAGGGCGGCCGTAGGCGATATAACGCCCCGGTCGTTGGTGGGTGAATGGGCGGCATAGCCGGCGTTGCCGTCGCTAGCCGTCAAGCCCCAGCAATCTTCCCCGTATCCCACGAAGTTGTTGGGGTTCGTGATGCTGTACTTGTGGTGGATCAGCGTGTGGTTCACGTTTTGCGTCCAATAATTGGCATACGCATCGCTCAGGTTACGCGGATCAATTCCTAAAAACGAATACTGGGCGAAGAACAGGGGGCCGCCGTAGTTGGGTCCCAGCGGCAAGACTGTTCCCTCGAAGGTGTTGCCGTTGCGCATGCCACCATTTCTCGCCCAGCCATTGTCGTACACACTTTTGGGGATGCTGTGTGTGGGCGACGATGCCGCCAGCACGTACGTGATCAGGCTTTCGTTCCAGCCATTAATCTGCAGGTTCATCGTCCATTCCTTGTCCGGCGACCAATGCCAGAAAAGAACGTCGCGCTCGCCTCGGCGGTACCAATCCCACTCCACGCCTTCCCATAGCGCGTTAATCCGGCTCGCCAGCTGGTCTTCGTCAGCAACCGCACGGTCAAGGTATTGCCTGAACGTAATGAGGCCCTGCACGAGCAAGGCGGTTTCTACCAAATCCCCTCCGTTATCATTCGTACTAAACGGTAATGCCGCTCCCGTGTTGCCGTGGATCCAGTGTGACCACGCACCGTGGAACCGATCAGCATTTTCCAAAAAGGAAACGATCTTCTCCATTCGCTCCAGTCCCTGCTGGCGCGTAATGAAACCACGCTCCATGCCGACGACTAGCGCCATAATGCCAAAACCCGATCCGCCGCTCGTGACGGTGTTACCCGACGTGTTGCGTTCGCGGGCCATGCCACTCTCCGGGTGTGCAAAATCCCAAAAATACTTGAATGTTTGCTCCTGAACGAGCGTGAGCAGGGCGTCGTCTGACAACACCGGAAATTTCGGCTCGGGGTCGATATCCGTGTACAGTGTCCGTTCCGCCCCTGAAAAAACTTGGCCGTCAGCACCTTTTAGACCATCGGAAATGGTCAGCGTGTACCGGGTGAGATAATCCAGCGGCTGGGAAGAGACGAGGTGGATTTCATGCTTGTCAGGTGATAGCGAAACGCGAAGGCCGCCAGACGATATGCCCGAGACCTGCACGGCACCCTGCACCGATGTCTCGTTCAGGGGCACAGAAAAACGAAGGGCCATATCCAGGGTGAGGGGCACTTCAGTAAGGCGAGAGGCATCGGTAACCGCGAGGCCGTCTATCACGATGGATTCCAATACCAAACCGCCCGCTACAGTCGTGAAGGACACTTGCTGCGGGCTGATGGCGGCGCCGTCCGCGCCCGTCAACTGGGCGGAAATATGAATCATGTAGGTCGTTTTGTTCTGCAGGACGCCCACGGGGTAGATGACGATGGCCCGCCCTTGGCTCGCGAAACCAATATCGGCATTGACCGGCTGCCCCGCTGCGGACAAGGTAATCGCGGATGCCGCTGTCGATTGGTTAACCGGCTGGGAAAACAAGAGGGTAATGCTCCGGTCTATGGGAAGCCCTTCATTCGCCTCTCCCCCCAGATTAAGCTGTTCGGCGCCCACAGACACCTCCTGTAGGCTAAGCACACCCGCCCGGTCCTTTTTGCATCCGGAGAGAAAAGCAACCACTAAAATAAGGGGGAAAACGATGCTGTACCGCATAAGCTGAATTGTTTGTCTACAATATCTCGTTTGGATAAAAGCCGTTGCAACGAAACCCTGTAGCAGGTTGTTTCGTTGCAACGGTTTGCAGGCTTGGCTATACCGTGCCTGAAAAATACGGGACTAGGACTCCGCGTCGATAATGGCCTGAATCTCGGCCTGCGAAAGCACCTTGTCAAAAATCCGCAGCTCGTCGATGTGGCTCAGATCAGACCGGTGGTTCCACTCCGTAAAGTTTGGCGCGCCGGAGCCGATCGACATGATCTCACATCCCGCCCAGCTGACTCCCGAAAAAGAGCCTTGGACGGCCACTTCGCCATTGACGTAAAGTATCGCCTCACCGTTGGTGATGCTGAATGCCACGTGGACCCATTCACCCCCGGCCGGGTCGAGGTGATAGGGCGCGTCCGAGTTGAACCATGAGTCGGCCGTGCCGTTGCCCACGTTAAGCGTCAGGCGCTGTTTGCCCCCTGCATTTTCCCGGAATAACCGGAACCCGGAGGTGCGGAGGTTATTGGAGGCGTGTGCCGGACTGATGGTCAGCAAGCCGCCACGGTCGGGCACGGCGTTGAGCTTGTACCAAAATACGGCGCTGAAGTCGGGATTCGTCAACCCGGTAGTCGGTATCGTCAGGTAGCTATCTGTAGCGCCAGCATAAGCACTGCCCACACGTCCGCTAGACACAAACCCGGGATTGCCCACGCGCGAAGCCGCCTGGATGGTTACCAGTTCGACGTTGTCGCCGTCAAAGGGCATGTAAAATATTTCACCGTCGTATATCGGGCGGTACGGCTCCACCTTCTCGAAGTTAACGGTGTGGGTTGTGCTTTTTCCCGACACGTCCGTCGCGATGATCGACAGGGTGTGCTCGCCGTTGGTCAGGTCCTCGTAGGTAAATTCCTTGATGGCTTTCCGAAAATCGATAAATTCCGCAAATGTGGCTATCGAGGTGCCGTTGAGCTGGACGGTGATGTCCTTTATTTCAATATCGTCCGTCACGGTAAACTGGATGTCGATCGGCGTGACGTCTTCCGTGACGCGGATCAGCGTACCCTCAAGCGGGTAAGCGACCGTTACCACCGGTGCCTCGGCGTCCGTGCCCGGGGGCACGCTTTGCAGTTCGTCAATATAGCTGTCCTTACAAGCCGACACGACGAAAAACAGGGTTATAAACAAGATATTTAGCTTTTTCATTGCAATAACATTAAACGTTATAAACTTCTTCGTTATTCGTTACTCGCCCCGCAGCTGGGGCAAAATGCCTTGCTGTTCGAGCGGATAGGGCAAGAAGCGATGGACGCCGGGCTGGTATGTCTTGCCTTCATGCGTCAATTCGCTGGTGCGGTCGTGGCGGACCAGGTCGTAGAAACGCACGCCCCACTCCATGCCCAGCTCCGCAAACTTCTCGTCCAGCACGTCATCAAGCGTCACCCCCGAAAGGCTAGGCAGGTTGGCGCGGCTGCGGACCGCATTGACTGCGTCATCGGCCGTCATCACCGAGCTTCCGGCACCACTCACCATCGCTTCGGCATGCATGAGCAGGATCTCGGCGTATCGGATTACGGTAAAGTTGTTGTTAGACCCATAGCCTGTCCGCCCTTCGATAAGCTGTGTCGAGGGTAAATAATGCTTGCCGCTCAGGTACTGGTAGCGCGGGTGGTTAAGAAACACGTCATTGCTCGCCGTGCGGTTGGTCACCCACTCGGGCAATGTCGCGTAATTCGGGTCTTCCTGAATCGACGCTATTCCGGCTGGCGTGAACAGCACCGTTACGGGCAGGCGCTTCTGCTCGTTGCGATCGATCATAAACTTAACGTATTTTTGGGTGGGCTCCCAAAAGCCCCATCCGCCACCTACGCCAGGCCGAGCCGGCGTCCATGATGCGGAAGGCGGGCCAAAGAACGCAAAGTTGTAGTTGTTGGCCGTGCCTGTACCGGTGCCAAAGTCCGAATACTGCAATTCAAACAGCTTTTCGTCATTCAGCTTTCCCGGAATGTTGAACAAGTTATAATAATCATTTTCGAGGCGGAACAGCCCGCTGCCAATGATTTGGCCCGTTGCTTCGGTAACGCCGTTCCAGTTCTTCAGTTCCAAATTAGCCATCGCTTTGATTGCTAAGGCCGTGTACCGCGTCATCCCTCCGCGGATATCCGTCCGTTGGTTGGGGTGTACGTTGGGTAGCGACGGGATTGCCTCGTCCATCAGCGCCGACACATGCTGCATCACCTGCTCAAAGCTCGAAAGTTCCACGTTGAACAGGTCTGCGGGCTCAGAGCTTCGGGGGATGAGGATACTTCCCCACAACCGGGCCAGCTGAATGAGTTCAAAGCCTTGCATCACTTTCACCTCCGCAATGTACTGTTGGGCGGTAGCGTCACTTGCGCCTGCCTCACGGTACTTGCCAATCTCCTCAATCGCGCCGTGCCAGTAGATCAGGTCGGTATAGAGGTTGAGCCAGGTCGAGTTATAGAGCCAAAAGTTGCGGTCGTATCGAAACGCGTCGGTTTCGATCAACGGGGCTTGGTCGCCGGCGGCATTCACATCATCGCCACGCACAGCAAGCGTGGGGAAGGTCTCCCACTGCAGGTTGTACAGCTCTCCGTATGCGCCGTACAGCAACAACACCATATTTTCAGACTGCGAATAGTCGGTCTCTTCGGCTATTTGCTGGTTTTCGAGGGGCGCATCCAGTTGTTTCTCGCAAGCGGTGCCAAACACGAAGACCATAGCGATCACCGGAGCCCATTTTATATATCTTAACGGTTTCATAATCATCGTTTTATAACATTAAAGTTTAATGGTCACTCCTAGGGTGTAAATCGCAGGGATTGGATACACCTGCCGGTCTACGCCGTTTGAAACCTCGGGGTTAAAGCCGTTGTATTTAAACACCGTCAGCGGGCGCTCCGCTGTCAAGGTGAGGCGGGTCTCCGGCAAGCGGCCGTCCCGGTAGTCCTGGCCGAAAAACGTGTACGACAAGCGCACGTTTTGAATCCGGAAGTACGATCCGTCCTCGACGAAATATTCGCTGAGGCGCTGATTCCAAGGGCGACGAATACCCGAAGCGGAGGGGTACCGGTCGGACGTTCCTGGTCCCCGCCACATGTTGGTGGCCAAATCCGCATCGATGTTCGTATCGTTGGTGAAGATTACCTCGCCGCGCTTGCGGTTGAGAATGCTGTAACCGGACTGCCCTTGAAGCAGGGCCGAAAACTCAAGCTTTTTGTAGCGCATTCCGAAATTTGCACCCCATGTGAAGTTGGGCAGGTAAGAGCCTAGGACGAGCCGGTCTTCATCATTAATGAGGCCGTCGCCGTTCACATCGCGGTAGATCAAGTCACCGGCTTGCAAGTTGGCTTCCTGAATAAATTCCCGTGAGTAACCACTGGCTTGTTCCATACCGGCCAGGTCTGCCGCATTACTAGCCTGTCCCTGTTGGAACACGCCCACCACTTCGTAGCCGTAGAATGCTTGGTAGGGATGCCCGATGATGGACCGCTGGCGGAATTCAGCCGATCCAGCGTCTAGGCCGTCAGCACCGCCTAAGCCCAGCACGGTATTCTTCAATGTCGCGATATTACCGCCCACCGAATAGGAAAGGTCGTCGGTAAGCTGGTCGCTCCAGTCCAAGGCAATCTCCACGCCTTCGTTTCGGATTTCGCCTACACTCCGCCGCTCGTTGGCACGAAATACGGGCGGAACGATGCCTACAGAGAGGTTACGCGTGTCGCGGATGAAGTAATCCGCCGTCAGCGACAACCGGTTGTTCAGGAACCTGGCGTCGACACCCAAGTTGGTTTCTACTGTCGTCTCCCACGCCGTGATCAAGTCGAACGTCGGGTTTAGGCGCCTTCCGATGTAACGGATATCGTTGATTGCGAGGTTGTTTTCCTCTACCGTCGGGCGGCCCACGGAGGGGCTAATAGCGTCGTTGCCGAGCTGGCCCCACGACCCCCGAAACTTCAGGAAATCGATGCCGTTCACGTCAAAGAACTCCTCCTCGGTGGGCACCCAACCCAAACCGATGGTGGCAAAGTTGCCCCAGCGTTCCTGGAACTTGTTGTTGCCATCTCGGCGGAACGTTCCGTACACTAAGTAGCGGCTGTCATAATTGTATGCCGCCCGCGCGAAGAACGATAAATAGTTGAGGTTGGAATTGATGCCTGCGTTGTCCGTGATGCTGTTCAGGTCGTAGTCCGTCGCGTTGGAGAGGTACCAGAACTGCTCGGCTTCCCACACCGGCGTCGGATTAATGGCTGTCCCACGCGCTGCGAGCAATTCCCGGTATTCGCTCCGAAAGGACTGGCCCAGCACGACGTTCAGGCTATGCTTGTCAAAGCGGTCGTCATACGTCAGGTAGTTGTCCCACACTTGGTCGAACCCGGAGGCGTGCTGCCTGCGGATAGCCGACTCAGAGTCTGTGGCGCCGTCGTTGTACGCAAAGTCGACCCGCCGGACGTTGATGTTTTCCAAACTGTAGTTAAAGGCCGTCCGAAAGGAGAGCTTGCTGGGAACCAAATCCACGTTTGCATAGAAGTTGCCAAGCACCTTGCCCACATGGTTGCGGTTGTCAACGTACAGCAGGGGGAACAGCGGGTTTTGGCTGCCCCGATAGCCCAACAACTGCGCATTACCCAGTTGGTAGGGTTCGGCGGCAGTATTCAGGTCGTCGTAAGCGGGCACGATCGGCACCGCAAAATACGCGCGGAACCACGCGGCGTCGTCGCCAATATACTGGCGTGCCGTACTTACGTTAAAATTGCCGCCGACAGTCAGCCAATCACGTACTTGAGCGTCGATTTTGGCGCGGAAGTTAAACCGCTTAAAGCTGTTGCGCGCTTCGTTGAGCAAGCCCTCTTGGTTAAAATAGGCCCCACCGATCGAATAACGGATGTTTTCGCCGCCGCCGCTAAAGGACAGGTTGTGGTTTTGAATGGGCGCCGCGCTCATGATCTCACTGTACCAGTCCGTGTTCACGTTGGGAATACTCGGGTCTAGCCGGCTCCTTCCGAAGCGTTGCATGGCATTTTCGACAAAAGCGATGTCCGCCGCCGCGCCAGTCTCGTTGATGTATCGCACAAACTGCTGTGCGTTGGCCATCTTCAATACATTTTGTGGGTTTTGGATACCATAGTACCCGTCATAAAGAATTTCCGCTTTCTGGTTGTACGCGCCGGATTTGGTCTCAATCAGCACGACGCCATTACCAGCACGCACACCGTAAATGGCTGCGGCTGACGCATCTTTCAACACGGATATGGTTTCGATATCGTTGGGGTTCAGGAAGTCGATGTTGTCGAAAAACATCCCGTCGACCACGTAAAGCGGTGCGGAGGAGCCTTCGAAGGATCCAATACCGCGCAGGCGCACCGTAGGCGATGCGCCGGGCGCACCGCTACTGACGATCTGCACGCCCGCCACCCGTCCTTGCAGTGCCTGCATGGGCTGGGCATTTGGCGTTTTGGCAATGTCTTCCGCCCGCACCGTCGTAATCGCGGCAGTCACGTCCTTTTGGCGCTGGGTACCGTAGCCGATAACCACGACTTCGTCTAACGCCGTTCCTTCTTGTTCAAGCGATACATTGATGGTTGTCCGGTCGTTGACGTTGATTTCCTGCGTCGCATATCCGATAAACCTGAACACAAGCACATCATTGCCCGCGGCCTGTATAGCGTAGTTTCCGTCGGCGTCGGTTTGCGTCGCGACAGGTTTGCCAAGCACCGATACGGTCACGCCAGCCACAGCCTCGCTGGTGGCGTAGTCGATCACCCTGCCGCTTACCTCCTGCTGTGCTTGCGCCGTGAGCGACATCGTACATAGCAACAATAAGCAGCATGTAAATAGCTTTCTCATACACACAAATAAATAAGGTTTATAAAATCTGTTTAGTTCATCCTCTCGCACTGGCCGTGCCTGCACAAGTCACCGTGTATGTATAACAAACACGATACACAAAGGTGTGATGTATCTTTATAAAACAAGATTTTTCTGCCTACACATTACTACATCGCGGAAAAATTAACTGCTCATATTCGGACAGGAAACTCACTATGTGTTTGGTTAACAGTTAATTAATGAATGGTTGGTACTCTCTATATTTATCTTCATAGTGTAACTTATACACATTATATGGCGAGAGGTAATGATGTGGTACGCTGCTATTGGATTGCGTTGGAAAATCGGCTGAAGCCGGGGGGTGGGGACTGATGGCTACCGCTCGATGAGGAATTCGGTCAGATTTTTTCCTGGGGGGAGGTTGAGTTTTTTACGAAGCCGGTAGCGGCGGATTTCGACACCCCTTGTGGTGATGTTGAGCAATGAAGCAATCTCTTTGCTGCTCATGTTCATCCGCAAATACGCGCAAAGTTTCAGGTCGTTCGGCACGAGTTCGGGGTGGTCGGTTTTCAGGCGTTTGAAGAAGTTTTCGTGCGCTTCGTTGAAACTATTCTCGAAGAGATTCCAGTCCCGCTCGTCGCTGCGGGCGTCGTCGATAATCTTATTGATTTTCAGTAGCTGTTCGTTGGAGAGTTTGCGGCCGTCTTTGTCCTTGAGCTGGAGCAATTCGTCGTGGACATTGGTCAGCATTTCGTTTTTGTAGACAATGTTCATCGCCGCGTTGGCCAATTCGCGCCGCTTATTCGCTAATTCCCGCTCGAGCTGCTCGTTTTTAAGCTGCATGAGCCGGTGTTCGTTTTCCTCGGCTTTTTGCTTGAGCAGGTCTTGTTGCCGCTGAGCCATGCTTTTCTGCACGAGCAGGCGGTGCTTCTTGATCTTGTATGCGTACCATTTGCGTACGCCGATCAGGATGAGGAGCAACAGCACGGCATACGCGGCTATGGCTTTCCAAGACAGGTACCAGGGATGCTTGATGACGAACCGGAAAGTCGACACCTCCGACACCGTACCATCGGGCGCCATGGCCCGCACCCGAAAAGCATATTCACCCCACCGCAAGTTTGTAAATTCGCGCTGCGCTTCCTCAGACCATTCCGACCAGGTGCGGGAGTGTCCCTCCAGGTAGAACTGGTACTTAAGCGGCACGACGCTATACCAAGGCGCCGCGTAGCGGATACGGATATTGTTGTGTTTGTACGGGATTTCGGGGGAGATTGCCAAGCTGTACGTATCGCCCAACAGGCTATCCGTGATGTTGTGCACGGCCCTGATCAACGGGGCAGGAAACGTAGCGCGTTGTGGCTCATTTTCGGGCTGCTGGTAGATCGCGAAACCATTGTCGAGACTGATCAGAAAGAGCCTTTCATTGACTTGGTTAATGTTTTCATAGTGCTTCATCATCCGGTCCGTAAGCGCCGCAAACCGGGCAGAGTCGATCGATAGCGTGCCGTCAGGACCGAAGCGTGCTAAGGCCACCCGGGCCTCCTGAATGAACCAATATTGATTGGGGCCGGCGTCGATAATCTTGTTGGCGGTAGCGAATGAGCCGACTTTCTCATTCAGCTGGTCATAGCGGGAAAACCGATTGCTTATCTCGTCGTATTGGTAGAAACCACTGTCCGTCGCGAAGACGGTTTTTCCCGACAGGGAGAACACATCCGTCCGTTTGGCTTCTGCGGGAAGCCCATCGCCGGGCCCAAAGGGCTGGGCATGGTCCACGTGGGTAAATTCGGCGTTAAACGTAAGAAGATAGAGGCCTTGGTAGCCACTCGCCCAAAGCTTATCAAGTCCGAAACGCTGCATGAATTCGGTGGGGCGGTTAAACCCGGTGATACGGTGCGCAAGTTTCCATGTTGATGCTGGTGTTTTGTCAAACAAGGCTACACCGGTGTACGTGCCCTGCAGCATCTTTCCGGGCCGCTCATGAAGGGGGAGAAAGGTCCAGCCGCCGGTGACGCCTGAAATTTTCTCCAGCCGGTTGCCCACAACCCGGAAGGTCCCTTCATTATGGCCGCATAGCAACTCTCCGTCTATCACTGCCAGATCCCACACTTGGCCTTGGGAGTTGGCCACCAAACTAAACTGAAATGGCTGATAACGGTTAATGCCCGGCCACTCGCTGTAGTACAGGCCTTGGTTCGTCCCCAAATATATCTTTCCGCCGAACAGCTGCGCGGTATACACCGTGCCGATGAGACCCGATTGGTCTGTGTAATAATACACCGGAGCCGTGATTTCGAGCCGATCTATGCCGTTGTCGAGCCCTACCCAGATGTTTTCCTGCCGGTCGATCGAGATGCTGAGAACGGTGTTGTTTTGGAGCCCATTCGTTTTGTTAATGTGCTGCACCAACTCACCTTCCTTGTTTAGGATGACGACACCGTTTAGGATGGTACCGAAAGCGAAGTTATCCGGCGATATCCGGAGTCCGTTGTTGAGCTGCGCCGTCCGCAACAGCCCTTGCGCCTCATTCTGCCACGGGCTAATCATTCCCTTGCTATCCATCAGGAACAATCCTGCTTTGGCCGTACCGATGAGAATTGTACCGTTGCCGAAGGAAAGCATGCTGAGCACGTTGGTGCTGGCCAGGCTCTCGCGTCCCGGCACGGGAATCAGCGAGGTGCCGACGAGTTCGTGAAGACCCGAAGGGATAAGTTCGACAAACACCCGCCCTTCCACATAATAGGAGAAAAGGAACGGTTGCCCTTCACCACGAACGACCTCGATGGTGTTGTTTTGGTAAATATAGAGGGTAGAAAACGACTGGAAGATCACCTGGTCTTCCACAAAAAGAATTTTCCATATCTCGCCACTGGCCAACGGTTCCTCGCCGCTAGCCAATACGCTGAGGGAATGGTAAGCCAGCTGTCCGTCGCCGCCCGCTTCCCAATAGCCAAACTCACCCTGTCCGCCCGTGTACACTTTTCCATCGGCCGCCACGGCCACGCTACGCACTGTGCTTCGGTTGGGTAGCGGGTGCAAGTTCCAATGCTGCCCGTCAAAGGCCAGCAACCCTTCGGTATTCCCTGCGTAGATCAGCCCGTTTTGTCCGGGCGCGATAGACCAATTCTGGTTCCCCGCCCGATAATCCGACTTGGTGTACTGCTGCACCAGCGGGCTCCCGACACGCTGAATCTCCTGAGCGGTCAGACTGTGCGCCAAGCAGGCAAACAACCCATAAAGCAATACCCGAAAAGTGGTAAGTTTTTGCATAACCGTAATAAACCGAGACGCATACAAACATAACTATTTGTGCGGGGTTGCCCGTGCTATCCGGGTCTATTTTTCTCGCAGCGAGGGATGCCCGAACCTTCCGTCACGCTGGTTGGACAATCCGATTTAGCCCCGCTCATTCGGCCTATACGCCGTTACCGCCTTGCTCCCCAATGCCGTACTCCCGGCAAACAAGCTTCTAATCAACGGCTTCCATACTTTATAAAACCAAAGTCTTTTTGTAACTTGGCGGCTCAATTAACGCGCTCTGCTATGACGACACAAACGACAGACGGCGTCAAAGTTTCCATTGAGACGGTCTACCAACCCGAATATTCCAGTCCGGAAAACGAACATTTCATGTTTGCGTATAAAGTTCGTATCGAAAACCAGAGCGCTTACCGCATCCAGCTCTTGCGCCGGCATTGGCTCATTTTTGACTCCAAAGGTCCTAAGCGCGAGGTAGAGGGGGAAGGGGTCGTTGGCCTGCAACCCATCCTCGAACCCGGCGAACAGCACGAGTATGTATCCGGCTGCAACCTGAAAAGCGATATGGGCAGCATGGAAGGGACATACCTCATGTCGCGCGAAATAGATGGAGCCAAGTTTTCCGTACGGATTCCCAAATTCGTGCTTGTCCCACCACACCGCCTGAATTAAGCCGTTCCGCATCGTGTGGCAGACCGACCGCTGCCGGTATCTTGGCAAATATACAGGCTCTCATTAATTTCCGTATTTTTGTACCCTAAGGTTGTTGAAATGAAAGACAAGAAGGCGCTGGTTTTTGGTGCAAGTGGGTTTATCGGCGGTCATCTGTTGCAGTATTTACTGGCGAGTGACGTCTATGCGAGCGTTATTGTTGTCGTACGCCGATCCCTGAATATTTCGCACCCCAAACTGACGCAATATATCGGCGACCTCGATAGTCTTCCCTCCTTGAAGCATTTACTCATTGCTGACGACGTGTTCTGTGCCGTGGGCACCACGCGCAAGAAAACCCCTGACCGAACCGCGTATCGGCAGATCGATTACGGCTTGCCGGTTGCGGCGGCCCAGATCGGCAAGGAGAACGGTGCAACAGCCTTCTTTCTGGTGTCATCGGTGGGTGCTGATGCGGATTCCTCTGTGTTCTACCTCCGAACGAAGGGCGAGGCGGAGCGGGACATCATCCGCCTTGGCTATGAGAGCACACATGTTTTCCGCCCTGCCGCCCTTACAGGCGCCCGCCAGGAATCGCGCCCGCTCGAAAAAGTGATGGGGTGGCTCTCCAAGGCCACGGCCTCGCTACTGCGCGGATCATGGAAGAAGTTTAGGCCCATCGATGGCCAATCCGTCGCCCTAGCCATGCACCGCACTGGACAGTCGGGCAGGAAAGGTGTACATTACTATTATTGGAACGAAATAACCGCATTGTTGTGAGCATACTATCTACCGAAAAACTCGGCCATTCCTTTAACGATACCTGGCTGTTCAGGGATTTGAACTTTTCCTTGCACCGGGGCGACCGCGTTGCGCTGGTTGGAGTGAACGGTACCGGCAAGTCTTCGTTGCTCAAAATCCTGGCTGGGCAACTTGATCCCACCGCCGGACTGGTGGTTTCAGAAAAAGGAACGACGATAGGTTTTTTAGATCAAAACCCTGATTTTAAAGCGTTTACATCCGTCAATGACTTTATTTATAGTGCAGATAATGCACAGCAAACATTGATTCGACAATACGAGGAGCTCCTGCATAGCCCAAATCCGGACTCCCAGGCGCTGCAGCGGTTGACCGACGAAATTTCGGCTATTAATGCGTGGGAATTCGAACTAAAAATCAGCACGGTACTCACCCGGCTGGGCATCAACGACTTCGAACAGACTATCGAAACCCTGTCCGGCGGACAACGCAAAAGGCTTGCGCTCGCCAAATTGCTGATCGACGAGCCCGACATATACATTTTGGACGAGCCCACCAACCATCTTGATATCGAAACCATTGAATGGCTTGAAAAACTGCTTGTCTCCGGCGGAAAAACCGTTCTACTCGTTACCCACGACCGTTATTTTCTGGATACCGTATGCACCGAGGTCCGCGAACTCGATCGCGGGGTCGTCTATGGCTACAAGGGTAATTATGGCTACTTTCTGGAAAAAAAGTCCGAAAGGGAGGCAGCCGATCAACAGGTGGTGTTGAAGAGTAGGAACCTGCTCCGCAAGGAGCTGGAATGGATGCGGCGGCAGCCCAAAGCGCGAGGCACGAAATCAAAAGCCCGCATAGAAGCTTTCCACGAATTGGAGAAAAAAGCCCAAGAACCCACGGGCAAAAACCAAATCGACCTTTCCGTGAAAGTGGCTCGGCAAGGAGGAAAAATAGTGGAACTACACAACGTGTCGAAATCCTTTGAGGGAACACACGTCATATCCAACTTTTCGTATGTTTTCAAAAAAGCGGACCGAATCGGCTTAGCTGGGAAAAACGGTACGGGAAAGAGTACTTTTCTGAATTTGCTTACCGGCGATATCGTTCCGGATGACGGTACCATAGAGCGGGGAGAGACCGTCACATTTGGCTACTACCGGCAAGAAGGTCTTGATGTGCGCGCCGATGAACGTGTAATCGACATCGTGAAAAACGTCGCCGACTATATCACGCTGGCCAATGGCGATACCATAACCGCCTCGCAGTTGCTTACCCTTTTCCTGTTTCCACCAGAGAAACAGTTTGGCTTTGCCAACAAATTAAGCGGGGGAGAACGCAAGCGTCTCCAGCTGATGCGCGTGCTCATGAAGAACCCGAACTTCCTTATTCTTGATGAGCCGACCAACGATTTGGACATTGATACACTTAATGTGCTGGAGGACTTTCTTTTCAACTACCCCGGAGTCCTGGTCATGGTTTCCCACGACCGCTACCTGCTCGATAAATTGACCGATCAGCTATTCATTTTCGATGGCGAAGGAAAAATAACGGTCTACAATGGCAATTATGCCGACTTCAAGGAGGAAGAAGTCCTCCGCGAAAAAGAGGCGAAGCGCAAAACGGAGGCCAAGAAAGCGAACGAAGCACCCTCACTTGCGCAGTCGGAGCGTAAGAAGCGGTCGTTTAAAGAACAACGGGAATACGAAACGGTGGAACAAGAGATCGAACAGATTGAAAAAGACATTGCTTCGCAAACCGAATTATTAACAAACACGCAAGACCATGTGCGTCTTGCGGAAATTGCCAGCAATCTGCAGCGCTTAAACGGACAGCTTGACGAGAAAACCCTGCGCTGGATGGAACTAGCGGAACTTGCATAACTTTAACAACATGTTCCACGTGGAACATCGCTATCAGAAACTAATAAATGTTCCACGTGGAACATAACCAAAAGATGTTTAAAAAATACAATGTTATCGTCGTAGGTGCGGGCCATGCCGGCTGTGAGGCTGCGGCTGCTGCGGCCAATTTAGGTTCCTCTGTGTTGTTGATTACAATGAACATGGGAACCATTGCCCAAATGAGCTGTAATCCGGCAATGGGCGGTGTGGCGAAGGGCCAAATCGTACGTGAGATAGACGCGTTGGGTGGATATTCGGGCATTATAGCCGATAAATCGACTATACAGTTCCGTATGCTCAACCTATCCAAAGGTCCGGCCATGTGGAGCCCGAGATCCCAAAACGACCGGATGCGCTTTGCCGAGGCCTGGCGCCTGCAACTGGAAGCTATCCCCAACCTCGATATGTGGCAAGACACCGTTAAAGAGCTTATTATCGACGGTGACCGCGTTGCTGGCGTCGTGACGTCACTGGGAATCCGCATCGAATGTGACGCCGTGGTGCTCACGAACGGTACGTTTCTAAACGGGATCATTCACATTGGCGAAAAGAAGTTCGGTGGGGGCCGAACAGGTGAAAAATCGGCCACCGGACTGACTGAACAACTGGTTTCCTTGGGTTTTGAAGCCGGCCGGATGAAAACCGGTACGCCTCCCCGTATCGACGGCCGAAGCTTGGATTACACCCGTATGGAAGAGCAGTGGGGCGATGATAACCCGGGGCGGTTCTCCTTTACCGCAGTTGATCGACCAAACGAGAAACGTTGTTGCTGGATAACGTACACCAACGACCGTGTGCACGAAATCCTCCGTGAAGGTTTCGAAAAATCACCGATGTTCGCTGGCCGCATCAAAGGCCTCGGCCCCCGATATTGCCCGTCTATCGAAGACAAAATAAACCGCTTCGCGGAACGCGACCGCCACCAGCTTTTTGTCGAACCTGAAGGGCTTGACACGGTAGAAATCTATGTCAACGGTTTTTCCACCTCCCTTCCTGAAGATATACAGCTGAAAGCCCTTCGTCTGGTACCGGGTTTCGAAAACGCCAAGATGTACCGGCCGGGCTATGCAATCGAATATGACTTCTTCCCGCCCATGCAACTCGATCTAACCCTCGAAACATTAACGATAAAACACCTCTTTTTCGCCGGCCAAATCAATGGTACCACCGGATACGAAGAGGCCGGAAGCCAGGGATTGATCGCCGGCATCAACGCCCACCAGCGCATTAATGACCAACACGAGCTTATTTTAAAGCGTTCGGAATCGTATATCGGCGTGTTGATCGATGATTTGGTGACCAAAGGAACGGAGGAGCCCTACCGCATGTTTACTTCACGGGCCGAACATCGCCTGCTTTTAAGGCAAGACAATGCCGATGAACGCCTTACTCCAATCGCCCACAAACTCGGTTTGGCAAGTGATTCCCGCATGGAAGCGGTCACACAGAAAATAAATGAAGCAGCGGACTTAGTCAAATTCATCCGAAATAAATCGGTTGAGCCGGCGTCAATCAATCCTGTATTAGAGCGCCTCGGATCAGCCCCCTTAACGCAAAAGACGAAACTGTTCAATCTGCTTACCCGACCGCAAGTTCATATCAACGACTTAGCGGAAGCCGATACAGCACTTAAGCAACTTCTGGAAAGCCATTCCGCGGAGGCCGTTGAACAATCGGAGATTATGGTGAAATACGATGCCTACTTTGCGAAGGAGCAGCAGATCGTAGACAAAATGAAGAAGATGGAAGATCAGGAAATTAATCCGGATTTTGACTACCACACGCTGGTGTCGCTCTCCAAAGAGGCGCGCGAAAAACTCATCCGAGTAAAACCTCGCACGTTGGGTCAGGCATCTCGTATTTCGGGTGTTTCACCTTCGGATATTTCAGTTTTGATGGTTCATTTAGGTTAAGTGTCTGAATTTCAAATAATTAACTATTAAAAAAGACAACCTCGTTTCGTTACGTATAAACGCACTTTTTGATTTCTACGATGTCAGGTTCCAGAAACAAACAAAATCGCTCTAATCGCTTAAAAACGGCCAATTTTCAAACTTGGTTAATTTTAGGGTTTTTTTCGGCCTTGCTGTTGTCAACGTGGCAGTGCGCGAGCATACAACGACCGACGGGGGGACCAAAAGATTCCATCCCGCCTTCGGTCGTGGAGGAGCTACCACAGAACCTGACCCGGAATTTGGATGTTGAGAAAATCATCATCGAATTTGACGAATTTGTTAAATTGGTCAACGACTACCAAGAAATCACCTTATCCCCGGAAATGCCCAGTCGTCCGGAATTCCGCATTCGCCGCCGCAACCTGGAAATCACTTTGCCCGATTCCTTGGAAGAAAACACGACCTACACGATCAACTTTGGGAAGGCCGTACAAGACGTCAACGAAAGCAATCCTTTGTTGAACTACACCTATGTTTTCTCTACCGGTGATGTCATCGACTCCCTATCCATCTCGGGTCGGGTTGTCAATGCCCTGACCAAAGTACCTGAGAAGGAAATCACGGTGATGCTCATACCGGTTCGCCAGGATTCCATATTCGGTAAATCAAGACCCAATATTTTTACGCAAACCGACACTGCCGGATATTACGAGCTCAACTACCTCCGCGAAGAAGCCTACCGCATTTATGCGCTTAAGGAAGAAAACAATGACCGAATCTATAACGCGCCTACGGAACTGATCGGCTTTTTGGTCGACTCCATTTACTTGGATACCACCCTGACTAACATTAATTTGGAAATTTTTAGGCAAATCCCAGACAACTTCCGGAATCTTGACCGTACGATCGAAACAAATGGCCGTATTGGCTTTATCTTTAACCGCCCGATGAAGGACACGGAAATCGACATCATCGCTCCAGCGGCATTAAATTCAGACAAGATTGTCGAGTTTGCGCCAACGCTTGATAGTGCGACCATGTGGGTGAATACGCTTGATTTCGACTCCCTGCAGGTTCGTTTTATTGAGGCCGGACAAGCCCTTGACACGGTGACCATGCGACCCGGCCGCAACGTAAAATATGACCGGGATTTTCTCATCCTCGATAACCTTGATCGCAGCCGGGTAAACCGCGTGAAGCATTTGGTCCTGAAAGCGGGGTCACCTGTAAGCGCGATCGACCGTAATAGCATCGTACTCCTGGAAGATTCCATTCCCCGCACCACCTATCAGCTGGTAGCCGACACGTCGGCCGCCCGCCAGTACATCCTGCGCTACAATTGGCGGCCCCAACGCAACTACTCCTTGGAAATTCAGGAAGGCGCATTTACAGGCTACTTTGGCGACAAAAACAAAGCCCATACACTAGCCTTTACGCTAGACGACAGCGACGCCTACGGCGACATTGTTTTCCAAGTAGAAGTGCCCGATACGACGCAGCAATACATACTGGAACTCACGAACGATAAAAAGGATTTTGTTTACCGACGGGTAATCCTGAGTGAAAGTCAGGAGATCGAATTTAAACAACTTTTAGCGGGCAAATACACCCTCCGGGTCATTTACGACGAAAATCGGAATGGCGAGTGGGATTCGGGGCATGTGCAACAAAAACGTCAACCGGAACGTATTTGGTATATTGGCAAAGAATTCATCATCCGCGCCAATTGGGAACAATCGGACAAAATAACGATACCTAAATAAGGCCTAGCCAAACCAACCCGCGTACATGACGTAGTTGTGTGGCAATTGCTCAAGCATCACGCGCTGTTCGTCCGTAATTGGCTTAATCTTCCGCGCGGGTACTCCAGCGTAAATGAACCCGCTTTCGCACCGGGTATTTTCGAGCACAACGGCTCCGGCTGCAATAATAACGTAGTCTTCTACCACCGCGTGATCCATCACAATGGCTCCCATTCCCACCAAAATATGATTTTGAAGGATACACCCATGTACCATCGCTTGGTGCCCGATATTTACATAATCGCCTATCTCGGTCGGGGCTTTCTGATAGGTACAATGAATAACCGCCCCATCCTGTATATTGCAATACTTGCCCACCCGAATGTAATTGACATCCCCCCGAACAACTGCATTAAACCATACCGAGCACTTCTCCCCGAGAACGACGTCGCCTACAATCGTCGCGTTTTCAGCGACATAACAGTCGGCCGGAATAGTTGGTAATACGCCTTTAACCGGCAAAATAAGTGGCATTCGTTTGAATCTTTACAAGTTTATAAAACAGTATCGTGCAAGGTGTTTGCCGGTTTGGGATAATCGGTCGTGTAATGCAGGCCCCGGCTCTCCTTGCGGGCCACCGCTGACTTGATAACCAAATAAGCGACCTGAATCACATTGCGCAATTCGCACAACTTAACGGACAACTTCGTGTTTTTATAAAAACTGTCGGTCTCTTCATACAGCAAACGCAACCGCCACAACGCACGTTCCAACCGAAAATCAGACCGTACGATACCCACATAATCGCTCATCACTTTTTGTACCTCACGCAAGTTGTGCGTGACCAAGATCTCCTCATTCGACAGCACCGTATTGGAATCGTCCCAGTCAGGAATCTCGGTCGGCATAGGCAGACCATCCAAATTCGCGATGGCATGTTCGTAAATCCGATGTGCAAACACCGCGGCTTCGAGCAACGAATTGGAAGCTAATCGATTAGCCCCATGCAAACCCGTAGAAGCACATTCGCCACACGCATAAAGTCTGTTAATGCTCGACCGACCGTTCAAATCGACCATCACGCCACCGCATAGGTAGTGGGCCGCTGGCGTCACCGGAATATAATCACGGGACATGTCAAGGCCAACAGACAAACATTTCGCGTAAATATTCGGGAAATGATTTAGAATTTCGGACTTCTGCCGATGCGTGATATCTAAATACACGAAGTCATCACCGGATCGCTTCATCTCCGAATCGATCGCCCTCGCAACAATATCGCGCGGTGCCAGGGATCCCCGTTCGTCATATTCCGACATAAATTCCTCGCCGGTCCGCCGACGCAATACCCCCCCGAACCCACGGACAGCTTCCGAAACTAGAAACGCCGGATACTCACCCGGATTGTATAATGCCGTTGGGTGAAACTGAATAAACTCCATATTCCGCACTCTCCCCTTCGCCCGGTACACCATCGCGATGCCGTCGCCGGTGGCAATAACCGGGTTGGTCGTACTCGAATAAACATGCCCAGCACCGCCCGTAGCCATCACAGTCACTTTACTCAACAGCTTTTCAACACGGTTATCCACGGTATTCAGCGCATATATCCCATAGCATTCGATATCGGCAGAGTGTCTGTCCACAAAAATACCTAGGTGATGCTGCGTGACGATATCAATAGCAAAATAGTGAGTAAGTATTTCAATATTAGGATGTTCATTGACCCTTTCCAGCAATGCACGCTCAATCTCAAACCCAGTAATATCCTTATAATGCAACACACGATGTGCGGAGTGGCCGCCTTCTTTCGCTAGATCGTATTCTCCAAAACCGGTCTTATCGAAATTCGCTCCATAGGCAATCAGCTCGTCGATGCGCTTTGGCCCCTCGCGCACCACATTTTCCACAACTTCCACATTGCACAAGCCGTCGCCAGCCACCAGTGTATCAGCGATATGGTTCTCAAACGTATCCGCTTTATCCACAACCACGGCTACACCGCCTTGGGCATACTTCGTATTCGACTCATCCTCGTTGGATTTTGTAACGATAAGCACTTTACCGTGGTTAGCCGCTTTTAAGGCGAAGCTTAAACCGGCTATTCCGGAACCAACCACTAAAAAATCCGTTGTTCTCATCAGGGGATACTATTAATAGCGCGTTAAATGATGTGCAAAAGATGTTGAAGGTATGTATACAACTCGTTGAATAAAAATGATAACTCTGCGCATTCCACAATTCCATGAAAAACGGACGCGGTTACCAAAAGTTATCCCGCTAAAACCGACCGACTATCCACAGCGCCGAACCGACAAACATTAGACATCCTATTCTGGAAAAAATATTCCGATAATTTAAAATCGATTGAAAACCAATCGAATCATATAAAATTAATGTTAATAAATTGTTTACAAATCACCATTACCGAATTTTCAAAATATAAATGATGCGTGTTGTCCACAAAACTAACACACTAACAAACAATAAAACTATTTATATAAAATATTATTATTACTTATTGGTGATGTTTAAAACCGAAATCCAAATCATTTTGTTTGCCTACCTTTGCAATACCAAAAAACGAAAGCAACAAAATGGAAGCATATATCAGCGATTTGCCAGCCAAGGGCTATATTGACATTCCGATAGACCCGATGCTGGATCTGGCGAACGAGATCGAAAAGTTAAAAAAGGAAAAGAACGCTGTTCTGCTAGCACATTACTACCAAGAACCTGAAATACAGGATATTGCTGATTATATTGGCGATAGTTTGGGTTTAGCACAGCAGGCCGCTAAAACGGACGCCGACGTTATCGTTTTTGCCGGGGTACACTTCATGGCCGAAACGGCTAAAATTCTTTCCCCGACCAAAAAGGTTTTGCTGCCGGATCTGCGTGCCGGCTGTTCGCTGTCGGACAGTTGCCCGCCGCATCTTTTCCGCAAGTTCAAGGAGCAATATCCCGACCATGTAGTGATTACTTACGTCAACTGTACCGCGGAACTGAAGGCACTGAGCGACATCGTCTGTACGTCGACTAACGCGGTACAGATTGTCGAGAGTTTGGATCCCGATACGAAAATAATCTTTGGTCCCGACAAAAACCTGGGCGACTACGTGATGCGCCAAACTGGCCGCGACATGGTACTCTGGAACGGTGCGTGTATGGTACATGAGATTTTTTCGCAAGAGAAAATCGCTAACCTACGTGCTGAAAACCCCGACGCGAAATTCATTGCGCACCCCGAATGCGAGAAAGAAATACTGGATCGGGCGGATTATATCGGCTCGACTTCCGGCTTGCTGAAATATACCAAGGAAAATCCGGCAATGACGTTTATCGTCGCTACCGAGAGCGGTATTATCCACCAAATGCAAAAGGCCAGTCCCCACAAGACGTTTATACCGGCTCCGCCAAACAATGCGTGTGCATGCAACGACTGCCCGTATATGAAGCTTAACACGCTGGAGAAACTGTATAACTGCATGAAGTATGAATTGCCCGAAGTGGATTTGCCGGCCGAACTCATTGAGCAGGCCCGTAAGCCGATCGAGCGCATGCTGGATATATCCGCTAGATACGGATTGTAAGAAAAGAAAGGACGCGAATGTTTGACAATAAGGAACGTACGGAACTAGGAGATTTAGGTGAATTTGGACTGATTCGCCACCTGACAAAGGTTGTGGAGCTAACCCAACCCTCCTCGGAAAAAGGCATAGGTGACGATGCCGCAGTGTTGGATTTTTCGGGTAAGAAGACCTTGGTATCCACCGATTTACTGTTAGAAAACATCCATTTTGATTTGCGTTACGTGCCGCTCAAGCATTTGGGATACAAAGCGATACAAGTTAATCTGAGCGACATCTACGCGATGAACGGTACCGCTTCGCAGGTGACGGTTTCTATCGGATTGTCGAGCAAGTTCCCTCTGGAAGCCATAGAGGAAATTTATGCCGGCATCCTGCTGGCCTGCAAGAAATATGGGGTGGATCTGGTAGGCGGAGATACGTCCGCTTCCCAACAGGGACTTGTCATCAGTATCACCAGTATTGGTTATGCCGATCCCGACCGGATTACGTACCGCGATGGCGCCGGGGAAGGCGATTTAATCTGCGTATCAGGCGATTTAGGCGGCGCCTATGTCGGCCTGCAATTGCTGGAACGCGAGAAGCGGATATTCCTGGAAAACCCGAGTATTCAACCCGATTTGGAAGGCAAGGATTACATCGTCGAACGCCAGCTTAAGCCCGAGGCGCGCAAGGACGTGGTCGAGCTTTTGGAAGCGTTGACAGTCAAGCCGACGGCCATGATGGACATCTCCGATGGGTTGGCTTCGGATATGCTGCATATCTGTGACGCATCCCAGGTCGGGTGTAAACTCTATGAAGAAAAGATACCCATTGACCCGATGACCTATGAAACGGCACGGGAGTTTGGGTTGGATCCGACCGTATGCGCGCTTAACGGTGGTGAAGATTACGAACTGCTTTTTACCGTCAAGCAGGCAGATTATGAGAAGGTGAAGAACAACCCCGATATTACGGTTATTGGCCACATCACGGAGCTTGCCGCCGGGCGGGAATTGATTTCCAAATCCGGAAACGTCCATCCCCTGAAGGCGCAAGGCTGGAACGCTTTCTCTTAACCTCAGCATTCGCCTAACAAATTGGGGATTACATTGTTGTATTCGGACGATGAGACGCCTATTAAGTTGCATTATAGCCCTTCTGTTTCTTCTTCCGGGCCTTTCGGAGGCTCAGGTATATCCCCAGCGCATGGAAGAGGCCGTCAGCCAGGGTGACACCGCCCTGCAGCGAAAAATACTTCGCGAATGGCTATTTGAATGGCCAACTGATCCCGACAGGATGCTGGCTCAATCGGCTTTCAACAAGCAACAGTATACGACGGAAACCGATTCGACGGCGCGGGCGGCTTACCTAGCCGAATCCCTTGCACAAATCCAAACGGCTAAGCGGGATTTTCCCGATCGGCTGGACATCCGCTTTGCCTATATCGCCCTGCTGGGCGAGCAGGGTAATTATGGCATGTATACAACCGAAATCCTTGATTTGCTGGACACACACGACCGCATAGGCACCGATTGGCTTTGGCGAAACAATAACAAATTGAGTGATGTGGATAGCTTTGTGCGCCAGTACGTGGACATGTATACCCTGTTGATGTATAACACGAAGAACGACGCCCTGCTACCGCTAATGGATACGATCTCGCACCGCATGTTGGAATCGCGTCCGGATCACGTCCCAGCGCTTCTGAGCTTATCGATTAATGCCCAACGTGAGCAGGATTACCCATCGGCTATAGCGTACCTAGAACGGGCTAAAACGGCCGAACCCGGCAATACCAGTGTATGGGACAACTTAGGCTTAGCCTATGAAAAAATGGGTGACACGGCTTCTGCGATAGCCAGCTACGAGGAAATCCGAAAAATAGGCAACGAGCAGGAAAAGGCCTACGCCACGCGTAAACTTCAGGAACTGGGCCAACCGTAGGAAATAGACGAATACGTATTTAACGCACCGTCGCTTTGACCAAGTAAGGTAGTATTTCGTTTTGGAAGGAGATAAAATTCTTGCGTACGTCGGCAACCGTGACAGCCGTAAAGGCGAATGAAAACACGATGCTTTTGCTGGATTTGATGAGGAAAGAAAGTTTCTCCAGGGAAATGTTGTCGCGCACCGCCGGATTGTCGTTAAAGGAACTGATAAGTAAAAACTCCAAGTCGTCAGACAGTGTTTTTAGGTATTCCTGGGCGTTGGCAGATTCGCGTATAAAGTCCCAACCGATAAATTCGTTGCAGATGGTGTAGGTGATCCGGCTGACGCGTAGAATCAAGTTGCTTAGATACGCTTCCAGGTCGGTTGTATCTTGTTTTTTGTCGAGCAGGTCGCTCACGCTGGCACGAATGTAGTCCATCAATATCGCGTGCAGGATAAGCTCCTTGCTATCGAAGTATTTGTAGATGGTGGCCTTGGCTATTCGCGCTTTGCGGGCAATTTCGTTGACACTGGTTTTGTTGTATCCATAACGGCGAAACAAATCCCTGGCCGAACGTTTAATACTTTCCTTTATTTTATCTGGTTCCATATTAGTTCGATACGAATATGATATCGCCCTGTCTGCGTACGCGATATGGTTTTAACGGGCATTCGGCTATTTCGGCCGGAGAACCGTTGATCAGTATCCATTTAGCCCCGCTGCATGGGTCGGTGGCAAGCATATTCGTTTCGTCTACTTCCACTGCGCATCGTCTCGACGGGTTTACGGTGCTGCAACGGTCAAAAGCCACATAGCCGTTTCCGGTATTGATTACAATCAAACCAGCTATTCCGCCCGTTTCGGTCACCGCAGGGACGCCTTGTACCCGTAGTTCGGGATATTCGCCCAGAAACAAGCTTTGCTGGAAAGTGATTTCATCAACCACGTTGCACCCCCCTTTTCTGCAACCCGCCATCACGAGCAGCATTGCAGAAAACAGCAATGCACGCGACAGGGAGATCATACCAATTCGGTTTCGAATTGCTTCAGGAAACGGACATCATTTTCTGAAAACAACCGCAAGTCCTTGATTTCGTATTTGAGGTTGGTAATCCGTTCGATTCCCATGCCGAATGCATAACCACTGTAGACGGTTGGGTCTATACCGCAGTTTTCGAGTACCGCCGGATCGACCATCCCACAACCCAATATCTCTACCCAGCCCGATCCTTTGCACATCGGGCAACCGTTGCCTTTGCAGATCGAACAGCTGATATCCATCTCGGCGGATGGTTCGGTGAACGGGAAATAAGACGGACGGAAACGAACTTTCGTATCTTCCCCAAACAGTTCCTTGACAAAAAAATAAAGTGTTTGCTTGAGGTCGGCAAAGGACACGTCTTTATCAATATATAGGCCCTCTACCTGGTGAAAGAAGCAGTGCGCACGTGCTGAAATTGCCTCGTTCCGGTAAACCCGGCCCGGCATAACCACGCGAAACGGCGGCGTGCCGTTTTCCATCAGGCGCACTTGTACCGAGGAGGTATGCGTACGCAGGGCAATATCGTTGCCATCGGCCCGCTTCTGTATGAAAAACGTGTCCTGCATATCACGTGCCGGATGCTCAGGCGCAAAATTCAAGGCTGAAAAAATATGCCAGTCGTCCTCGATTTCCGGACCTTCGGCCACCACAAAACCGAGCTTTTTGAAAATCTCGATGATTTCTTTGCGGACCAAGGATAAGGGATGCCGGGATCCGGAAGTAAATCCATAGCCGGGCAATGTCAAGTCTTCATCCGTGGATTTTACCTGACTCGACGCTACGAGTGTGTCTTTAAACGAAGTATACGTGTTTTCTGCTTTGTTCTTAAATTCATTCAGCACTTTACCCAATGTCCGTTTTTCTTCGGCAGATACCGTCTTGAATTCCTCGAACAGGCTTTTTACCAAACCCTTGGACACTAAAAACTTGAGCCGGAAGGCTTCCAGCTCATCGGGTGTCTGCGGATTGAAGCTGTCGATTTCGCTTGAATAGCGTGTTATTTTTTCTTGCAACATCGCGTCAAAGATAACGTAAAATTGGTAAAACCCCGTGTTGGGGTTCAAATATGTCGTTTACAGCCTCGAAACCCGCATTGGAAGGCTATTGCAAATGCTCGTTGAAAAATTCGATGGTTCTGTCGACAACGTTGCGCCGGGTCTGGCTATCGTTAAAATCGTGGAATGCCCCGTCTATTTGGATAAAATGGTTGGGAATACCCAAGGTGTTCAGCCGGTTCGTAAACCGGTCGTAGGTTTGCCGGTCTTGCCGGGGAAAGCCCAAAACAAAATTTAGTTGGGGAAAGACATTGATAATGGGTATTGGCTTGTTCGCATGCACCACGTGGTGCGGGCTGATGGCCTCTTGGTAAGGCCTGTTTGCAGACGAAAAGGGGTGCCCTGTAACCCGGTGTATGAACTCGACGATGAAGGGCTTGGTTAAGGGAGTGGCGTCCACATCCGCTTGGGTAAAGCGCAGGTCAACTGCCCCGGCTAAGTTTCCAACCACTTTGACTTTCGCCGAATGGTTGTACTCGCTGTAGGCGTACAATAGGGCGAGCGAACCGCCCGCGCTATGCCCGGCAATGCCCATGCGGTGCCCGTTGATTGCCCACTCACGGGAATGGGCAAGGATATAGTCAACCGCGGCCGAAACGTCGGCTACCTGGTGGACAACCTGGATTTCACTGTCTACGCGTGGCGGAAACAAATCATCGCCCAGTCCGTGACCATTGACCAAACGATAGCTGATATTGGCTACCGCCCAACCCTGGGAAACGAAGCGGTCGATGATAGCTCTATCCACCTCTTTGCGGTCGCCAGCGAAAAAGGCGCCCCCGTGGATGAAGACCACGACCTTAGTTTCCTCCGTCGAGCGGTCTGCAGGTAGGTACACGTCCATTTTCTGTTTGTCATGCGAACCGTAGGCCACATCGAGCAGGGTATGAGCCTTGGATTCGGATAGGATATCCGGATCCTTTTCACAAGCGCCTAGCGTAAATAAGGCTAGGGCGATAAGGCCGTAAACAGGAGCGTAAAGGTATCTCATGGTATCCAAGTTTTAGTCACTCGGTAGCTGATTGTCATGTGCCACCTGAGTTTCAGCGACATCTAGCAAAAACCATGCAAAAAAAAGTCAGGCTAACCCGCTAAACGGCGGAAACGTGCCCGAGCACAGGTGGAAATCAGAATAGTTCGTCGTCTCCCTCATTCTCCTTGAAATCGACATCCTTTTGAACGTCAGACGTACTTTTATCGGCAGGTTTTTGGGAGCCAGACGGGCTTTGGGGATCAAAATCGCTTTTGCGTCCGAGCAGTGTGAAATTCTCAGCAACAATCTCGGTGGTATAGCGGCGGATGCCTTCCCGGTCTTCGTACGTCCGCGTACGGAGCTTGCCTTCGATATACACAAGCTTGCCCTTAGACAGGTATTTGGCCGACACGTCGGCCAGGCCGCGCCACATGACGATGTTGTGCCATTCCGTTTGCTCCACTTTCTTGCCGTCTTTGTTGTAAAATTCAGAAGTAGCAAGCGGAAAACTGGCAACGCTGACGTTGCCCTCTAAGTAGCGGATCTCGGGGTCTTTGCCCAAATGGCCGACGAGTATAACTTTGTTTACACCAGACATAGTTCTACGGTTGATTATCGTTTAAATAACTGGTTAAGAATGCGTATATGAGTTTAGGTTTAGCTAATTTATTCAATTCTTTTAATAAAACATAATCCCAACCTTCTTTTTTGCCTGGCGACACGGACGCGTGCCGGACTTCGAAGAACCGAGCGTGTAGGTTTTGGTGGCTCAGTACATGTTTCACTACGCCACCGATCGGGACGAGCACCGGCGCGTCACCGAACCATTCCGTCAAGGCCGGATGTGCGTTTAGTTCTGCCGGCGACAGCGGTTCCGGCGTTTCCAGCAAGGGGAGCTGGTACAAGTTTTCCCAGATATCCCCGCCTCCCCGTTGCTGCAGGTATAGTCCCGCATGGTCTGCTTCTTGGATTAGGAAATAGTTAAAATACCGGTTGGTGCTGGGTTTGTTTTTGAGCTTTATTGGCAATTCGCTCACCCGGCCCGACCGCAGGGCTTCGCATCCTTGGGACACCGGACAACGCGCGCAGTCGGGATTTTTCGGACGGCATAGCATGGCGCCAAACTCCATGAAGGCTTGGTTGTGTTTGCCGGCGTTCGCCCGATCAAGCAGACTATCGGCCATTTGCTGGAAAACCGTTTTGCCTGCCGACGAATTGATGGGTGTGTCGATGCCGAAGTAGCGTGCCAATACGCGGAAGACGTTGCCGTCGACGACAGCGCGGGCCTCGCCGGACGCGAGGGAGGAAATTGCCGCGGCGGTGTATTCCCCTACACCGGGCAAGCGAAGCAATTGATCGTACGACGTTGGAAAAACGCCGCCCATTTCAGATACCACGAGTTTCGCGGCTTTGTGCATATTGCGGGCTCGCGAATAATAGCCTAAGCCCTGCCAATGACGCAGAATCTCGCCTTCGGACGCGGCGGCAAACGCATGTACGTCCGGGTAGTGCGCCACAAACCGCTCGAAATACGGTAAGCCCTGCGCTACCCGCGTTTGCTGTAGGATGACTTCAGACAGCCAAATGACGTAGGCGTCTTGTGTTTGGCGCCAAGGAAGGTCGCGCTTGTGCGCCTCATACCAGCGCACGATTTCTTCAGAAAACGACATCATGCAAAAGTCAGGATAATTTCGAAGAATCAAAACCCGCCTGTTTGCATCCCCAGATCGATCGAAAATCAGCCCTTGTCAGCAAAATTTTCGCCAAAAACGACAGGTTCTTCATTTCTAGCCCACCCTTCGGGATTGACTACCTCTTAAAAGCGATTTTCCAGCTCACCCTAGATTTCATTATTTTTTTTTTGCCCCGGCGGAGAAACAAGCCTGTTTTTGAATATGTTTGTACGGATACAACCAAAATATACAACAAACGTATTATTTATGAAAAGATACTTGCTCCTGTTCGTGTCGGTCGTCGCCGTACATGCTTTTAGTTATGCACAACTTCGTATACCGAATGTCCTGTCGGACAACATGGTACTGCAGCGAAATACCGAGGCCAACATCTGGGGTTGGGGCTGGGCATCGTCGACAATATCCGTGACAGCCTCGTGGCTGGACGACACGGTCAAAACCCAGGCAGATGGCGGCGGCAGGTGGACACTGCAGTTGCCCACGGGCGAAGCGGGCGGCCCGTATGAACTAACGATTAGCGCCGGTGGCGAGCAAATCAAGCTTCAAAACATCCTGCTAGGCGATGTTTGGGTCGTTTCCGGACAGTCCAACATGGAGTGGGGTGGCAATCAAAACCTGCCAGAAATCCTCGAGGAACTGCCTAAGGCAAATGATTCGCGCATCCGGTTGCTCCAAGTAAGCCGGAATGCGTCGGAATACCCGCAAGATGACATCCCGAATACCTGGCAGACGCTGAGCGCGGAAACACTTAAGCCCTTTTCCGCCATTGGATATTTTATAGCCAAGGATTTCCGCGCTGAGCTGGACGTTCCCGTCGGCGTCATTAACGCTTCCTGGGGCGGAACGCCTGCCGAAGTTTGGACGCCGGAACACTTGATTCTGCACGACCGCGCGCTTCGCGATGCATCGCTGAAACAAGGTGCGAACCACTATCGACCGCATGAAGCGGGACATCTTTGGAACAGTATGATTTACCCGCTGACACCCTTCGCGATATCGGGCGCATTCTGGTACCAGGGTGAAAGCAATGTGGGCACTTGGCCGAATTACGATAAGCTGATGCGCACGATGGTTAACTCGTGGCGGGCGGCATGGAACAACGAGTTTCCGTTCTATTTCGTGCAGATTGCACCATTCGCGTACAACAATCAGCTGCCAGTGGCTTCCTACCTGCGCGAGCAGCAGGAAAAAACGGCCAAATTACTTCCGAATTCGGAGATGGTGGTTATTTCGGATTTGGTTGACGATATCAAGGACATTCACCCCATTCAAAAGCGTGCCGTCGCTAGCCGGCTGTCCAAAATAGCCCTGAACGAACATTACGGCCATCGAAATGACCGGGACTACATCTCGCCCCGGTATGCGGGTCATGACATTAAAGGAAACACGGTTACCGTGCGGTTCGATCACCTCGAAGGCGGTCTTGACATCAAAGGGAGCGAGATTACGGAACTATTCGTTGCCGGTGCCGACCGCGTGTTTCATCCCGCTACGGGCCGGATCAAAGGAAATGTGCTGGAAGTGTCTGCACCACAGGTAAAGAACCCCGTGGCGGTGCGCTTCGGTTTTACCGAAACGGCTATGCCTAACCTGTTTAACACGCAGGGGCTTCCGGTGGCACCATTCCGGACGGATACGTGGAACGATTTATAGGTCGCCGCAGCGGACCAGCACCTTATTCTTTCAAACCGTACGCCAGATCGCCTGCATCACCCAATCCCGGGACGATGTAGGCCTTGCTGGTGAGTTCCGAATCGACCTCCCCCACCCACAGCGTCGCTTGTGGAAGAAAGGCCCGCACGTGCGTCAGCCCTTCTTCGCTGGCAATAGCAACCGCGATATGCAGCTGCTTGATGGTATACTTGTCGAGCAGCTCCTTGCAGGCAAGCACCATGCTTTTTCCCGTAGCGAGCATGGGGTCGGCGATGATAACAATGCGCCCATTGAGGTCGGAGGTGCTTACGTATTCCTTGTGGATTTCAAGCGCGCCGCTTTTCTTAGTCTTGCGGTATGCGGCGATGAAGGTGCTGTCAGACTGGTCAAAATAATTAAGCATGCCTTGGTGCATGGCCAAGCCCGCGCGGATGATGGTCGCTAGCACGGGATGCTCCTGAATCAAAGCCGTTTCGGCAATGCCGAGCGGCGTTTCGATTTCGGTGGCGTCGTATTCCAGGGTTTTGCTGATTTCGTAGGCAAAGATTTCCCCTATTCGCTGGAGGTTTTGGCGAAAACGCATGCGATCCTGTTGGATGACGGCGTGGCGCAGTTCGGCAATGAAGTGATTGGCGATACTGTTTTGATTGGCAAGGACGTGAAGCATGGCACAAAGATAGGTTATTTGTGTGCAACAATACGGCGCATCACGATGCCGGGCACAATAACATTGCGCCGGGCAACGAAAGCCCTATGACCCGTGTTGCTGACGGACATTGGCGATCACCTCTTCATAATACTGTTCGTATGCAGGGACGATCGTGCTAATCTCAAAATCTTTTGCGCGGTTGAGTGCGGCTTCTTTAAACTGCTCGAGGCGCTTATTGTCCTCCAGGATATAGATCGCTTTGCTCGCCATGGTGTCCACGTCGCCAACATCAGCAAGGAATCCGGTCACGCCATCCACATTGAGTTCGGGCAAGCCTCCGGTATTGGTCGAAATGACGGCCACCTTACATGCCATGGCCTCCAGCGCGGCCAAACCAAAGCTTTCCGATCCGGAAGGGATCAGGAATAAGTCCGAAACCGAAAGAATCTCTTCAATCGCTTCCTGTTTGCCCAGAAACCGAACATCATTGGAAATGCCCAAATCGCGCGAAAGCTGTTCGGCGTTAGCACGCTCCGGTCCGTCGCCCACCATGAGCAACTTAGACGGGATGGCCTCCTGTACCTTTTTGAAAATGCGTATCACGTCATCGGTCCGCTTTACCTTCCGGAAGTTGGAGGTGTGTACCAGCACGCGCTCGTCGCCCGGGGCAATCGCTTGTTTGAAATGCTGGCGCGCTTTGAGGCTAAAACGTTGCAGGTCGATGAAGTTCGGAATGACGTGGATATCACGCGTGACATCAAAGTGGCTGAGTGTTTCTTCCTTTAGATTCTGCGACACAGCCGTCACGCCATCCGACTGGTTGATGGAAAAGGTCACCACGGGGCTGTAGCTCTTGTCCTTGCCAACAAGTGTGATGTCGGTGCCGTGCAGGGTCGTTACCACCGGGATGTGAATGCCGTAGGTCGCCAGGATTTGCTTGGCCATGAACGCAGCCGAAGCGTGCGGAATGGCATAATGCACATGCAACAGGTCTAGTTTTTCAAAGCGGACCACGTCAACCAGCTTGCTCGCCAAAGCCAGTTCGTATGGCGGGAAGTCGAAAAGTGGGTATTTCGAGATACTGACCTCGTGGTAGTACAGGTTTTCGGAAAAGAAATCGAGCCGGGCCGGCTGGCTATATGTAATGAAATGGATTTGGTGCCCATGAGCCGCCAATGCCTTGCCGAGCTCCGTGGCCACCACTCCGCTCCCGCCGAAGGTCGGATAGCATACGATACCTATCTTCATCCTGTGCTTAGTTTGTTTGTTAGTAGTTGATACAAAGTACGCACTATTTTGTTTATTAATCCGCATTACAACGTAAAACAACGGATATAATTGGGGTTAGACCCATACTGGCTGACGAACATAAAAAATAATTTACTGTATGACAGTGAATTAACAAAGAAAACGACAAACATAGTTGACAAACTAAAATATTAGTTTTAGTTTTGTTGAAACAAGGCATAACAAACAAGAAAATGACCGAAGTAAAGGAACTAACGCGGGCCGAGGAACAAATCATGCAAGAGCTGTGGGATTTGAAAGCGGCCTTTGTAAAAGAAATTATCGACCGTCTTCCCGAGCCGAAGCCGGCATACAATACAGTATCGACGATCGTCCGCATTCTGGAAACGAAAGGCGTCGTAGCGCACCGGGCGTATGGCAAAAGCCATCAGTATTACCCGCTGATTTCGAAAGAGCAATACCGGAATTTTGCTACCCGCAAACTGCTGAACGGCTATTTTGATAATTCTGCCCGGAATATGCTTTCTTTCTTCCTCAAGGAGGAAAAGCTCAACCTTAAGGAGGCCGACGAGCTAATGAAATTAATCAGGGCCGCGCAGGATACCGGGTCTGACGAGATCGCGGAATAGACTAAATTAACGAACCAAAAAAAACAGAAATTATGATAACGTATTTGATTTTAGCCAACCTGTTTTTGGCCATTTGCTACGGCTTTTACCACGTGTTCCTGCGGAAGGAAACCTTTTTCCAGTATAACCGCCTGTTTTTGCTTTCCGGACTGCTTTTGGCATTTGTGCTGCCTTTAGTCGACACGGGTGCTGTTTGGGGTGGCGCATCGGCAGCGTATCATGTGCACTTGCCCACCATACAAATCGGCACGGGATCCGTAGACGATTCGGCCGCGCTGGCCGGATCACCGGCTGCGCGCGCTTCCGTGGCTTCGCCCTGGATTAGCATCGCCGTCTATTATTGGGCGGGATGCCTGATTGCCGCGTTGATATTTATTTATAAACTGTTGCTGACGATTCGTTTGTTGCGCTCAGGCAAGGGCGCGCAAAGCTATTCCTTTTTCGGAAAAGTGCATGTAGACGAATCGTCGGACATCGAGGGAAAAATAGAGAAGCATGAAAGCGTACACGCCAGGCAGTGGCATAGCCTTGATGTCGTATTGCTGGAGTTCGTCAAGGTATTTAACTGGTTCAATCCGTTTGTCTACCTATACGCCCGCGCACTCAAGTTGCAGCACGAGTATATCGCTGACCGCGAAACGTCCCTGGGCCAGCCGGTGCAGTATGCGGAGCTGTTGCTGTCCAATGCGTTTGGCGCTTCCACGCCTTTATTGGCAACGCCCTTCGCGGAGTCTAGCTTTTTGAAACGGCGGATTCACATGCTGCTACAGGCAAAGAGCAAAAGGACGGCATTGGCCAAGTTCGTACTGGTTGTCCCCATGTTGGTCGCCATGCTGGCTGTCTCCATGTCGTTCAGCGGAACAGCACAAGAACGTAATCAGCAAGATGAGGAGGCCATTCGCGCCTTCAGGGAAGAAATCGGGCGATACACGCGCTACCCACAGACCGCCATCGATGAGGGAGTGTCTGCAAACGTTTGGGTAGCCTACGAAAAGAAAGATGGCCAATATGTCGAAATAAAGTTCCTGGACGAGTCCCATGTCGATTTTCAGACTTCCGTACAGCGGACGCTTGAAAGAGAAAGCACGAAATCCCTTGCTCCCGAAGGCAGGAATTCAGTTACAGTGCGGTTTAGTGTAATGGGCGGAACCGAAGCGGCTATGCCCCCACCGCCGCCACCCGTAGAGCCAGCAGGTTATACCGATTTGGGTGAAGTCGCAATTGTGGGCTATCGCCCGGAAAAACAGGATACACTTGAAAAAGAGGATAACATAATTTTTGAAACGGTCGAAGTGTCTCCCGAGCCTCCAGGCGGATTGCACGCTTTCCGGATATGGTTAGCGCAGAATTACCGTTTTCCGCAGGCGGCAGTCGACGCCGGCGTTAATGGGACGATAGAACTAACTTTCACCGTGGAGGCTGATGGCAGCATCGCGGATGTCCGCGTATTGCGTGATTTAGGGCATGGCACGGGAGAGGAAGCGGTAAGCGTGTTAAAAAGGGCTGACAAATGGGCCCCAGGCATACAGAATGGCCGTGCTGTACGGGTAGCGTACACCCTCCCCATCCGTATAGCGACCCAATAAGGCACAACGCAACGCATAAAAAAACCACGGCGATCCCGTGGTTTTTTGTGTTTTGAAGTAGGGTAGAAACGTCCTGCTTATTTCAGTCGGTCGGCGTTGTCTTTGACAAAGGCGTCCCAACCGGAGTAGCTTTTTTTTCCGGGGGTAGCACCCCGCTGGAAGGCATGGCATACCGCTACGGCCAACCCGTCCGTTGCATCGAGGAACTGCGGATTTTCTTCAAACTTCAACAGCGTTTTGAGCATGGCGGCCACCTGCTCTTTGGTGGAGTTGCCGCGGCCCGTCACGGACTGCTTTATTTTCAGCGGTGCGTATTCAAAAATCGGGATATCCCGGTGCAGCGCCGCGGCCATGGCCACACCCTGCGCGCGCCCAAGCTTGAGCGTCACCTGCACGTTTTTTCCGTAGAAGGGTGCTTCCAGCGCTACGCAGTCTGGCTGGTACTGCTCAATGAGCGCACTTATTTTCTTAAAGATGCGCTGCAGTTTGAGGCCATGGTCAGTAAGGTGGCCGAGTTTGACGACGCCGAGGCTGACGAGCGAAAGCTGCTTCCCGGTTTCCTTCACGACTCCATAACCCATCACGACCGTCCCCGGATCGATTCCCAGAATAATGCGCTCGGCGCTTTTCGGTTGTAGCATACCAGGCGAAATTACGGTTTTAAATGCCAGAACAGGCAAGCGCGAGCAAACGCCGCCCGGCACGCCGTCGGCCTTGCTTAGATAGCGGCTAATGCGCTATCATAATCAGGCTCATCGGCGATTTCGCCCACCTGCTCGGTATATTTGACCGTGCCGTCGGGGCCCACCACGACCACCGCGCGGCTGAGTAGTCCGGCTAGCGGGCCGTCCGTGATTTTCACGGCGTATGTGTCCGAAAATCCGGTGTCTTTGTATTCCGACAGGGTTTGTACGTTCTCAATGCCTTCGGCACCGCAGAAGCGGCCTTGGGCAAAGGGAAGGTCTTTGGAAATGCAGAGCACGACGGTGTTTTCCAAGCCGCTGGCTTTTTCATTGAATTTGCGAACGGATGCGGCGCACGTGCCGGTGTCGATGCTCGGAAAAATGTTGAGTATAACATTTTTGCCTTGGTAATCGGCAAGCGTCTTGTCTGAAAGGTCGCCTGCGGTAAGTTTAAAATCAGGGGCTTTGCTGCCCACGGCGGGCAACGAACCTGCGGTGTGCACCTCGTTGCCTTTAAATGTGATCGTAGCCATAGTTCAACTGTTTTTTTGGTAATATTACAGATTTATAGTCGTAACGTAAAGCCCGGAAGCAGGATTGTCCGACTTGCTGGCACTTAGCGCGCGGCAAGGACGGCGACGCGAATGTCTTGCCGCATCCGAAAATTTCTCGTATATTCAACAAGAGCACAAAAGATGTTGAATCGAAAACGATTAGCGGAAAAACGGGTTAATACAAGACAATGAGAGGATATAGATTTACCGAATTTCGACCGGCACCGATCGGCAAGGCCGATTTTGACGGCTTGCTCAAGTTGTTTACCGAATTGCTGAACTATACCGCCGGCGATGCGGGCGAAGCGTTGGCGTGGCTCAACGAGCTGGATAATCAGCATAAAATCACCGATAAGGACTACGGCATTGGCGATTTTGTCGAAGACCTGAAAGAGCGGGGCTACCTAAAGGAAAACAGCGACGGCCAGCACGCCATCACCGCCAAAACCGAACAGACAATCCGGCAGGCGGCACTGGAAGAAATATTCGGCAAGCTTAAGAAATCAGGGCGGGGCGATCATAACAGCAACCGGTCGGGTTTGGGTGAGGAGAAAAACGCCGACCGTCGGGAGTTTGAGTACGGCGATGGCCTTGACCAAATTGACATGACGGCGTCGATCCAAAATGCGCAAGTCAACCACGGGCTGCGCGACTTCACGCTAACCGAACGCGACCTCGAAGTCGAAGAAAAAGACTACAAAACCCTCACGTCAACGGTGCTGATGATCGATATTTCGCACAGCATGATTCTCTATGGTGAGGACCGGATTACCCCAGCCAAAAAAACAGCGATGGCGCTGGCCGAACTGATTCGTACTCGCTACCCCAAAGACACCCTGGACATCGTTGTCTTCGGCAACGACGCCTGGCCGATCAGTCTCAAAGACCTGCCCTACCTGCAGGTGGGCCCGTATCATACCAACACCCTTGCGGGGTTGGAGCTGGCGGCCGATCTCCTGCGCCGGCGCAAAACACACAACAAGCAGATTTTCATGATTACCGACGGCAAGCCCACCTGCCTCAAGGAAAATGGCCGGTACTACAAAAACAGCGTGGGCCTCGACCGCAAGGTGGTCAACAAGACGCTGAATATGGCCGCGCAGTGCAAGCGGCTCAACATACCCATCACGACGTTTATGATTGCGCGCGACCCGTACTTGCAGCAGTTTGTCCGGAAGTTTACCGAAACGAACGGTGGACGGGCCTTCTATAGCTCGCTGAATGGGTTGGGCGAATATCTTTTCGAAGATTACGTGCGCAACCGCCGCAAAACCGTACGATGAACAGTAAAAAAGCAAAACGACTGAAAACAACCATGGATCATATCAACACGTTAGGAAAACTGAAAGAAAGCGGGTACCAGTCCCGCAGCGTTAAAGATGAATTGCGCGAGAACTTGGTCAACCAACTCAAAACGAATAAAGCGGGCTTCCAGGGTATCCTGGGTTATGATGACACGGTCATCCCCGAACTGCAAACCGCCATACTTTCGAGACACAATATCCTATTGCTGGGCTTGCGGGGCCAGGCCAAAACCCGCATCGCCCGCCTGATGGTCGAGTTGCTGGATGAATATATGCCCTACGTCGACGGGAGCGATATTTTTGACGATCCGCTGGCTCCGATTTCCCATTACGCCAAACAGCTGATCGCCGAGCGGGGCGACGAAACGCCCATTGCCTGGCTGCACCGCTCGCAGCGCTACACGGAGAAACTGGCCACGCCTGACGTGACCGTGGCCGACTTAGTCGGCGATGTGGACCCGATCAAGGCCGCCACGCACAAGCTGACCTATGGCGACGAGCGCATTATCCATTTCGGCCTGATACCCCGAGCGCACCGCGGTATTTTCGTCATTAACGAATTGCCGGACCTGCAGGCTCGTATCCAAGTGGCTCTTTTCAACATGCTGCAGGAAAAGGATATCCAGATTCGTGGTTTTAAGCTTCGTTTGCCGTTGGATATCCAGTTTGTCTTCACCGCTAACCCGGAAGACTACACCAACCGGGGGTCGATCGTTACCCCGTTGAAGGACCGGATTGAAAGCCAAATTCTGACGCATTACCCGCGAAGCATCGACATATCCCGGCAGATTACCTACCAAGAGGCTCGCCTTTCGGACGAGCAGCGCCGGGCGGTGGAGGTTGACGGTCTTCTCAAAGATCTGGTAGAACAAGTGGCTTTCGAGGCTCGGAAAAGTGAGTTTATTGACCAAAAATCGGGCGTTTCGGCTCGGCTGACTATTTCCGCTTACGAAAATTTGGTGGCTGCGGCCGAGCGCCGGATGCTGGTGGCCGGGCAGCAGAAGACCATGGCGAGGCTTTCGGACCTGGCCGGCATTATTCCGGCAGTCACGGGAAAAATTGAGCTCGTGTACGAAGGGGAGCTGGAAGGGCCTGTGCACGTCGCGCACACACTCATTGGCAATGCGATCAAGACCCTCTTTACCACGTATTTCCCGCATCCGGAAAAGGCTAAAAAGTCGGCAGGGGGAAGTCCATACTTGCCAATCAGCGACTGGTTTACGGGAGGACACAGGGTCGACCTGACGGACGGCCTTTCCGACGCGGCATACAAGAAAGCCTTGATGGAAGTGCCGGGCCTGGCTAAACTAGTGAAAAAGCTCCACCCCAGCCTAGGCGAAAGCCAGTACCTGCTGCTGATGGAGTTCGTCCTGCACGGCTTAGCGGAATTTTCGCAATTGGGCAAAACCTACCTGAACAACGGGGTAGGCTTTGCAGACATGTTAGGCAGCTTGTTCTCCGGCGGTTTCGACGAGGACGAATTCGAACAGGAATAACCAAGGCGCGACGGACGATGTATATAAGTGCGGTAATGTTAAAAAAAACTTAACCGCTACTTGATGGCTATGAGTGGGTTATGGCGTATCTTTAGCATGACCGATGCTATAGTGGCCGGCGACGTGTTCTTTAATCCCTTTTCCAACCCTTACGCGCATGACATGGAAAAAATTCAGTGGCGAGCCCATTCGCCAAAACATCATCGACGAAGTTTCGCTCACCATTGAGCGGGAGTATGCTGGCGGCAATCGCCTCAAGGTGTGCATTGGCACAGATTCGCAAGTGAAGGGAAAGCAAACGGATTTTGCCACGGTGATCGTTTTTGTGCGCGAAAAGAAAGGCGGGTTTATGTACATACAACAAGATCGCTCGTCGGTATCGATGACGATTAAAGAGCGAATGCTCGCCGAAGTGCAACGCTCGATTGAGGTTGCCTACGCGCTCTGTCCGATGCTTGAAACGTACGATATAGACCTGGAGGTGCACGCCGATATCAACACCAACCCCATGTTTAAATCCAACCAAGCCCTGCACGACGCCATGGGTTACATCCTGAGCATGGGCTTCGTATTCAAGGCTAAGCCCGAAGCCTTTGCGAGCTCGGCCTGTGCCAATAAGGTGGTGCAGTAGGGTTAGCGCCCCATCACGAATATATCCCGCCGTTGATATTAATCACCTCGCCGGTGATGTACGAAGCTTTTTTGGACGCCAGAAAGCAGGCCAGGTCCGCAACCTCTTCGGCGGTGCCAAATCGGTTAACAGGAACAAGTTTTTTCAGGGCATCGGTGTCCAGTTCGCCCGTCATGTCCGTTTCGATGAAGCCTGGAGCGATGGCGTTGACGGTAATCTTGCGCTTAGCTACTTCCTGCGCGAGGGCTTTCGTGGCGCCAATCAATCCTGCTTTTGCGGCCGAGTAGTTGACTTGTCCGGCTGTTCCTTTGACGCCAGAAACCGAAGCGATGTTGATAATCCGGCCATAGCGGTGCCGAACCAAGTCCTGGAGAACGGCTTTGGTGACGTTGTAAAACCCATTCAGGCTCGTGCCCAGCACATCCGACCAGTCCGCGGCCGGCATCCCGAGCAACAGGCCGTCCCGTGTGATGCCGGCGTTGTTGATCAGCACCTCGATAATGCCGTCCGGGTGGGACGATTTCCATTCAGACAGTGCGGTTTCCACGGCTTGCGCGTCGCTCACGTCAAACGGGAGCAATGCGGCATGGCCGCCCAGTGCGCTGATGCGGTCCTGGGTTTCCTGTGCGGCTTGGCGGTTGGATTGGTAGTTGACCAACACCCTGTAATTCAATTCCGTAGCCAGTTTGACGGCGATTTCCCGCCCAATGCCCCGTGACGCACCCGTC
>CAYUIZ010000003.1:0-93180 GCA_964444885.1 uncultured Sphingobacteriaceae bacterium
AGGGCACTGATTATGGCCAAAGATACGGTATTCAGCCCGTATAAGGGAGTTATTTTGGGGCTTTGGCAGGTTGCAAACGCATTTAATTTTTTTCGTCATTGCGAGGCTGTGTGGGCCTGTGCGAGCCGAAGCAATCTCCTGATTGACGACGAGATTGCTTCGCTCCAACCTAGTTCCCCGCGCTCTTGCTCGCAATGACTAATGACGAATTAAAGTCTTGTTCCTTCTCTCTGCTGGATCTCTTTAAACTGAACAAAATTATATTTTGTTTAGCCTTATCCAAATTGTTTCCTGCAAACTTACGATGACGGTCTTTTTTTAAATTAAATGCGTTTGCCCTGGGGCTTTGGGAAAACATTATGGCGTCTTTTTGTGTTCCTTACGTGTACCTAACTATAACACCTTATGGCAAAAACAATCGGAATTATTATGGTCGTGGTGGGCGTGGTTATGCTCATCTGGACCGGATTTTCTTTTACGAAAAAGGAAACGCTCGTTGAAATCGGGCCGGTAGAGATCGCCGCTGACAAAAAAGAACACGTGAATTGGTCGCCCTATGTGGGCGGCGGTGTATTGGCCGCGGGTGTTATCCTCTTGCTGGCTGGCAGGCGGAAATAGACAGGAAAAAAAAGACCGGCATGCACCAAGGCTGCCGGTCCATTTTATGTTGTTAGTTGACTGAGGCTATAGCATGCCGCCACAGACCGAAATCACTTGGCCGTTGACATAGGCCGACATGTCGGATGCCAGGAACACACAGACATTGGCGACGTCTTCGGTCTCGCCCGCGCGTTTGAGCGGAATGCCTTTTTCCCAACCCTCAACCACTTTGGGATCGAGCACGTCCGTCATCTCCGTCCGGATGAAACCGGGTGCCACCACGTTCGTGCGGATATTGCGCGAACCCAGTTCCTTGGCAACTGATTTTGAGAATCCGATGATGCCGGCCTTGGACGCAGCATAGTTCGATTGCCCGGCGTTGCCCTGCACGCCGACCACGGAACTCATGTTGATGAATACGCCCCGGCGGTTTTTCATCATGATCCTCGAGGCAGCCTTCGTGACGTTGAATATCGATTTTAGGTTGATGTTCAGCACGTCGTCCCAATTTTCCTCACTCATGCGGAGCAACAGGTTGTCTTGGGTGATGCCGGCGTTGTTGACGACGATGTCTACCGTGCCGAAATCTGCAACGATCGCTTCGATGAGTTTCTCGGCTTCGTCAAATTTTGAGGCGTCAGAACGGTAGCCTTTTACTTTGGTGCCAGCAGCCTGCAGTTCTTGTTCTAAGGCTTGGCCTTTCTCCACGGACGACAAATAAGTGAATGCAACATGGGCACCTGCTTCCGCGAATTTCTCCGCAATCTTGCGGCCGATTCCTTTCGAAGCCCCGGTGACCAAGGCAGTCTTTCCTTCCAGTAATTTCATATAGCGCTTATTATTCGTGTGTTGATCGGATATTGTCCATGCCATTGCGCATGGCAAGTGCAAATGTGTCAAAAATTTAGGGCAATCTATAACCAAATCTCAAAAATGCCCTTTCCACCATCCATAAGATGCAACGAAAAACCCCGCCACGAAGCATTTGTTGCATCCTGACGGGGTTTCCTCAGCCTTTCGCTTACAGGCGGGCCGCCTATTTCAAGCTTCCGGCCAGGTGGGCAAGCTCCACCAACTTGTTGGAGTAGCCCCATTCGTTGTCGTACCAAGAAACGACCTTAACGAAATTGTCGTTCAGGGCGATTCCAGCTTTGGCGTCAAAGATTGACGTACGTGGGTCTGAACGGAAATCTTCGGACACAACGTCGTCTTCGGTATAGCCGAGGATACCCTTCAGTGCGCCTTCCGAAGCTTCCTTGTAGGCCGCTTTGATGTCTTCGTATGTGGCTGATTTTTCCAAACGGACGGTGAGGTCAACCACCGATACGTTAGGTACGGGAACACGGAAGGACATGCCAGTCAGTTTGCCTTGCAGTTCGGGAAGAACCAATCCTACGGCTTTCGCCGCGCCGGTCGACGAAGGGATAATGTTCTGGTAAGCGCCGCGTCCGCCGCGCCAGTCTTTTACAGATGGCCCGTCAACGGTTTTCTGGGTTGCGGTAACCGCGTGTATCGTGCTCATCAGGCCTTCTACGATGCCAAACTTGTCGTTCAACACTTTGGCTAGGGGTGCCAAGCAGTTGGTTGTACAGGATGCGTTCGAGATGATTTTTTGGTCGGCGCGCAGGGTGTGGCAGTTGACGCCACGTACGAAGGTCGGCGTGTCGTCTTTTGCCGGTGCAGAGAAAACGACTTTTTTTGCACCAGCGTCCAAGTGCTTTTGGCCGGCTTCCTGCGTCAGGAACAAGCCCGTGCATTCCAATACTACGTCGGTGTCCAAGTCACCCCACTTCAGGGCAGCGGGATCCCGCTCGGCAGTCACCCGGATGGTTTTTCCGTTTACTACCAGGTTGCCGTCCTGTACGTCTACCGTGCCATTAAAGCGGCCGTGGGTAGAATCATATTTCAGCATATAAGCAAGGTAGTCAGGCTCCACCAAGTCGTTGATGCCTACTACTTCCACATCTTCGCGTGCAACTGCGGCCCTGAAGGCCAAACGGCCGATCCGGCCGAATCCATTGATTCCGATTTTCATATTAATTGTTGTTAATTTTTATTGATGTAATACTTTAAAAGATTATGGATGGGTTCGCGGACAATCTTGCCCACTTCCAGTCCGTGTTTAGCCGCGGCTTCGCGCAGCGGCACTTCGCACATGGCCGCCACGCTCCCCGTGAAATGGATGGTCGGGGTAGTGTGTGCCTTGCTTAGCGGCAACGCATACGTCTCCAGGTAAAGCCCGATCCCTTCGTTGATGATCCGCCGGATGAAGCGGTGCTTGTGGTTTTCCTGCACGAAATCCGAAAAAGACGTGAGGAAAAGCGTAGGGTAGGGGTTGTTGTATATTTTATCCAGTATTTGCTTGCGGTCGACCGGATAACGCTCCACAAAGGCTTCGCGCAGATCCTCGGGCATGGTTTCCGTCAGGAAGCTTTTCAGCAACTGACGCCCCATCCAGTTGGCCGAACCTTCGTCGGCTAGGATATAGCCCATGCCGTAGTTGTTGGGCATGACCCGTTTGCCATTGAAATAGGCCGCGTTGGCACCGCTTCCCAAAATGCCGATCAGGCCCTTGGAATCGCCCAGCGTCGATAATGCCGAAGCCATCACGTCGTGGTCGACGGAGACGCGGGCGTTTTTGAAAAACTTGCGCAATACGTCGGCGATCTTTTCCTTACGCTCGTCGGACGATGAGCCCGCACCGAAAAAATAGATGCGCTTGATGCGCTCGGCAAAATTAATGAGGTTGGTGCTTTTATTCAGCAATTGGAGGATAAAGCGCTCGTCGTGCAGGTAAGGATTGATGCCCATGGTCCTAAAACCGGTGATAATCTTGCCTTTCTCGGCGAGGCGCCAGTCCGCGTAGCGGGATCCACTAAATACTACTGCAATCATAAACTGTTAACATTCATTTTTGCCAAAACGCTTGTTTCCAAGCCTTGCGGTCTCAGCTGTTTTCCGAGACGATGGCATCCCTGTGGCTTTGCGGCCCGGCCGTAAGCGATCCGATTAAGCGCCAGAAGGTGCCCCCAACGAGGGCGCTCTTAATGACAAAGTAACGAAAAACACAGGAAAAAACAAACGAATCCAGTGAATCCGTATGCTTTTTTCATTCAAACTTTTGTAAGTTTGTGGTACGAAGATAGTGTGTATTTATTACACTATTAAATTTCCCGCGGATTATTTAACAATTTTCGTAATGAAAATGGCCTAAAATTAACACTTTTATATCGATTCAAACTAATACATAACTGTTTTGCACTCCACTTTACCACATATTCAATCCAACTTTACGACGGATTGCGTCATATTCGGTTTCCAGGAAGGAGAATTACGGGTGCTGCTGATTGAACGTAACGAGGATCCCTTTCGGGACTATTGGGCTTTGCCCGGTTTTTTCGTCGCACCCACCGAAACCATTGACGAAGCCGTCGAGCGAATTCTTTATGAGCTGACGGGTATTCGGGATATTTACATGGACCAACTGTACGCGTTTGGCGATATCAAACGGCACCCGCAGGGCCGGATCATTACGGTGGCCTACTACGCGCTCCTGCGGATCGACGAGTTGAAAACCACACCGCAGCCCGTGACGGATTACGCCCGAAAGGCGGCATGGCATCCATTGGAAGCCCTGCCTGCGTTGGCTTTCGATCACCAGCATATCGTCGATAAAGCCATCGCTAAAGTGCGGCAGCAAATCAGTTATAATCCGATCGCCTTCGAGCTCCTGCCTGAGAAGTTCACCCTTACGCAATTGCAGCAGCTGTACGAAGCGATATGGGGTCGCAAGTTGGATAAGCGCAATTTCAGGAAGAAGATGTTTAATTACGATATCCTGAAAGAATTGCCCGAATTTCAGCGCGGTGTTTCCTACCGTGCAGCCCGCCTTTATAAGCTGGACAAACGCAAATACGCCAAGAAATTCCAGAACGAATTCACATTTGGGAAGTAATTCCCGCTTCGTTCAATCGGACTAGCTGCTCTTTTGTTAGGGTGGCCCGGCTTTTTATTAGCTCACTCAAGGGGCATAAAAACCTTCTGTACACGGAAACTAATTCCTTGTAGATCAGCTCATATCGCAGTTTTTTGTCGCGAAATAACTCCGTGAATAATCCGCCTTCTCTCAGGACTTAACAAAAATTTAACAAAAAATTGTTTTGCCGTTTATTTGAATTATTATACTTTTGACCAAATTTTAAAAAAAGTCAGTTGTTAAAAAGTTAAAAATAATCTGAAATTGGATAAACGAGAACAAATATTGGCAGCGGCCATTAAGCGGTTTTCGCATTTCGGCATCAAGAAGACGACGATGGCCGAAATTGGCGAGGACGTAGGGTTGTCTAAGGCCAATTTGTATTACTACTTCTCGGACAAAGCGGTTTTGGTGGCATCGATTATCGATTTTCTTTTCGACGAATCCGATCGTTTGTTCAAGGAGCGTTGCGCGGCGGGGACATCCACGCTCGACAAGCTGAAACTGTTTGTCCGCCTGCGTTACGAGATGTACGGGCGCTATCAGATGCTGGTGGTGAGCCTCACCGAATATCATGGTTTACAGGCCATTGACGGCACTATTTTTGAGCAGATAGTCGCCCGCGAAGCCGGCCTTATTGCACGGGTACTGGATGAAGGCATTGCATGTGGCGAACTTGTAACATTTGATACGCAGGAAACATCTGAATTATATGTTGCCGGACAGTATGGCATCTCTATGTTCCATAAGGCACGGTGCGCACGGCCGTTTATGGATGAAGCAATAATGGAAAACATCTCCCGAAAACAGGAGTTACTTGCCGAGCGCATTGTAAACGGCATTTTACGGAAATAATACGAACATGAATATTAGATTAATAACCCTTACGTTGATCAGTCTGTTGGTGTGCAGTGCAGCGTCCGCCCAACACACGCTGACTCTGCAGGACGCGCTCCAATATGCATTGAAAAACAGTGAAGTGCTTCGCAAGGCGCAACTCGATATTGAGAAGGGCCAGCATCAAATTGCTGAAGTACGGGCTTCGGCGCTGCCACAAGTTGAGGCGTCCAGTGTGTTGAATTATAACCCCATTGTCCAGCAATTTGTGTTGCCGGCCGACTTTATGGGCGGGGAGCCTGGCGAATTCGTCGCTATCCGCGCGGGGCAGACATGGGGTGCGATGACCCAAGTACAGCTCAACCAGCAATTGTTCAACCAGCAGGTATTTACCGGCCTGAAGGCAGCACGGAGCACGGAAGAGTTTTACCGGGTGAGCAAACAGCTCAGCGAGGAAAACGTCATCCAGCAGGTAGCTACCAACTATTACCAGGTCATCATCACGCGGGAGCAGCTTGACGTCATTGACGCCAACATCGAGCGGATTGCGCAATTGGAAAATATGGTGTCCAGCCAGTACGACGTCGGGTTGGCGAAGAAAATCGATCTCGACCGTATTATTGTCAACAAGACCAACCTGCTGGCCCAGCGCGAGCAACTGCTTTATGCCGTTACCCAGCAGGAGAACCTGTTGAAGTATTACATGGGCATGGACATCACGGAGGTGGTCAATATCCCCGCTTCGGAAATCGATAAGCTGGAAAGCGAGGCGATTCAGCTGGTGAACCAAGGGCCGCTAAACGTGGAGCAGCTGGTTTCTTTCCAAGTCCTTAAAAGCCAGGAAGAGTTGCTCACCTACCAACGGAAGGCTTATTTGGCGGAGTACTACCCCAGCTTGTCGCTGAGCGGCAACTACCTGTACAACTCGCAGAGCAACCGGTTTAATATGTACTCCAGCCGGGCGCTGAACTACGACATGTCGACGTTTACGCTCGCACTGCGTATCCCCATCTTTGACGGGAACGCAAGGCGGTCGAGAGTACGCCAAGCTGATGTAGAGATACGCAAGGTGCACGAAGATCTGCGCAATACCTCGAACGCGCTGTCCATGGCTTACGAAAACGCAAAAATCCAGATCAAGAACAGTTTGAACACGATTGAATCGCAACGGGCCAACAAAGAATTTGCGGAAGAAGTGTTCGTCAGCACCCAGAACAACTACCGCAATGGGCTGGCCTCGCTCACGGATCTGCTGACCGCAGAGACCGACTTGGTGGCAGCGCAGAACAGCTATAACCAAGCCCTGCTTAACTACAAGGTAGCGCAGATCGAACTGATCAAGTCAAACGGAAACATACAGTCTTTAGTAAACGAATAATTATCACGATACAAAACACATGAAACGCGTACTTATTACTTTATTGATCGTTGCCGCAGCCATCGCCCTTATCGCGTACGTGCTGACCCAGCATAAACAAGACAACGAGGCGAAAGCCGCCGTAGTGGCCGAAACCGGTGGTGCCGTCGCCGTGACTGCCATACGGGCGACTACGCAGGAGATAGACCTTGACTTCTCGTCTAACGGAACTTTCGCCGCCAATCAGGACCTGAGGCTCCTGGCTGAGGCATCGGGCCGTATTACCAATATATTGGTAAGCGAAGGCAGCCGGGTGAGCAAAGGGCAGGTATTGGCGCATATCGATGCGGAGTATGCCTCGCTTGACGTGCAACGGGCGGAAGACGCGTTGCAAAAGCTACGGGTCGATTACGAACGTTACAAAAGCTCCTTTGAAACGGGCGGGGTGACCCGCGCTCAGCTGGACGACATCGAGTTCAATCTGCGCAATACCGAAAACCAAGTGCAGCAGGCAAAACGCCGCTTGTCTGACTCGTACGTGAAAGCGCCTATTTCCGGCGTGATTAACAAGCGTATGGTCGAGATAGGCGCGTTCGTTTCGCCTGCGACGGAGCTGTTTGAAATTGTCGACATCTCCCGCCTCAAGCTCGAGGTGACGGCTAACGAGTACCAAGTTGTGCACCTGAAAGTGGGCGACCGCGTGGATATCCAGAGCTCGGTATTCCCCGACAGGCAGTTTAGCGGTACGATCCGCTTCATCGCCCCCAAGGCCGATAACACCCTCAGCTATCCCGTAGAAGTACTCGTAGATAACGACAGTGCAGAAGGACTGCGTGCCGGCATGTACGGCACGGCAACCTTTAAACTGCCGCGGCAAGAGCCTTCGATTGTGATTCCGCGCACGGCATTTGCCGGCAGCGTGAGCAGCAATGAGGTTTATCTCGTGCAGGACAGCACGGCTGTACTGAAAAGTGTGACGCCTGGCCGGATCCTTGGCGAGCAGGTCGAAATTCTCCATGGCCTGGAAGAAGGCGAGATTGTGATCTCAGGTGGTCAGATTAACCTGGTCGACGGAGTGAAAGTGAGTGCACAGGTCAGGGACTAATTACACAATGAATGGATTGGGACAGCACGCCGCGCATACGCACGGCGTGTTGTCCCGGACCATAAATAATGATCGCTAAAAAATGAAAATAGCTGAAGTATCAATAAAAAGACCCTCCATTGTCATTGTCGTGTTTACGGCGCTGACCTTGCTGGGGATCATGAGTTATTTCTCACTGAACTACGAGCTACTGCCCAAGTTTGATACCGGGGTAGTGTCCGTGACGACGATTTATCCGGGTGCATCGCCTAGTGAGATCGAAAATACGGTGACCAAGAAAATCGAAGATGCCGTGTCCTCGATGGAGAACATCAAAAAGCTTACGGCTACGTCTTTTGAAAGCCTTTCCATGGTCGTGATCGAACTTAACGTGGGAACGGATGAAGACTTGGCACTCAATGACGCGCAACGAAAGGTCAACGCCATTTTGTCGGAACTGCCCGACGACGTGGAAGCGCCGTCATTGGCTAAATTCTCCCTAGACGACCTGCCTATCCTGACCCTTTCGGCTACGGCCGACATGGATGGTACGGAGTTTTATGACCTGATGGATAAGCAGATTCAGCCGCTTCTTTCCCGGGTGAATGGTGTCGCGCAAGTGAACATCATTGGTGGGCAGGAGCGCGAGATTCAGGTCAACCTGAATGCAGCGAAACTCGAAGCGTACAACTTGTCACCGTTGATGGTGCAGCAGGCGATTCTGGTATCCAACCTCGATTTCCCGACAGGAAGCGTTAAGACACAGAACCAGGACGTGTTGGTCCGTTTGTCCGGCAAGTACGGTTCTGTCGACGAACTTCGCAATTTGATCGTCACCACCGGCGCCAGCGGTGCGCCCGTACGCCTGCGTGATATCGCCGACGTGCAGGATACGCAGAAGGATGTTGAAAAAATCGCTCGTGTAGACCAGCAGAACGCGCTGATCCTGCAAGTGATGAAGCAGTCAGACGCCAACGCGGTGGAAGTAAGCAAGTTCGTGCGGGAGTATGCAGACCGTGCCGTTGCCGAAAACGCAAACGTCAATCTGCAGATCGCAGTCGCCAACGACAGCTCAATCTATACGCTTGAATCCGCTAACGCGGTAATATTCGACTTGTTCCTGGCTATCTTGCTGGTAGCGGTGGTCATGTTATTTTTCTTGCATAGCCTCCGGAATGCATTCATCGTTATGGTGGTGGTGCCCGTGTCGCTTATTGCGACGTTTATCGGTATCTCTTTGTTGGGGTATACGCTCAACTTGATGAGTTTGCTGGGCTTGTCCCTCGTCGTGGGTATCGTGGTCGATGACGCGATTGTGGTCATCGAGAACATCTACCGCCACATGGAGATGGGTAAGAACAAGGTGCGCGCAGCGTATGACGGAGCGAAGGAAATCGGCTTTACCGTCGTCTCGATTACCATGGTTATTGTCGTGGTCTTCGTGCCGATTGCGATCAGTACGGGTTTGGTGTCCGACATCCTGCGGCAGTTTAGTGTCGTCGTGGCTTTGGCTACCTTGTTTAGTTTGTTGGCATCGTTTACCATTATTCCGTGGCTCACGTCGCGGTACGGTAAGCTCGACCGGGTAAAGGGCGACAATATATTCGGCCGTTTTATTCTTTGGTTTGAAAAGCAACTGCACCGGTTTACCGAATGGATAACGTCGTTGCTAAAATGGTCGCTCGACCACAAATTGGTGACACTGCTTGTTGTGGGTGCCTTGTTTGTATCTTCACTCATGTTAGTAGGTGCAGGCTATATTGGTGCTGAATTCTTCGCTGAGGGGGACCGGGGCGAGTTTATGGTGCAAATCGAAATGCCGAAAGACGCTTCCATCGAGAAAACCAACCAAATCACCATGCGTGCCGAGGAGCTGATGGCAGCTAAGCCGGAGGTGGTCACCATGATCACCACGGTGGGGCAGTCAAGCGATGGTTTTACGGCACAGCTGGCGCCGGCATACAAATCGGAAATATCGGTTAAGCTTGTTGACAAAAGCGAGCGGCAGGACGACCTGAAGGTGTTTGCCGCCAAACTGAAAAGAGAATTAGAGCCCGAATTGGTCGGTGCCAAAGTGAAAACCGTTCCGGTAGGGATGGTAGGTGGCGGGCAACAGTCGCCCGTGGAGATGGTCGTGATGGGTACGGACCTGGACAGCGTGTTGGCATTTGCTGACCGTGCACTCGCGTTATTGCGGGAGGTTCCGGGTACGACCGAGACGAAGCTGTCGGTAGAAAGCGGAAATCCCGAAATCACCGTGTCGGTAGACCGCGACAAGATGGCCACCTTGGGTCTCGGGTTGCAGACGGTGGGTATGACCATGCAGACGGCTTTCAACGGCAATACGGATGGAAAATTCCGTGCCGGCGCTTACGAATACGATATCAACGTTCGGTTCGACGATTTCAACCGGCAGGATGTCGATGACGTGCGCAATTTGCTGTTTGTCAACGATCAGGGACAGCTCATCCGTTTGTCCCAGTTTGCGACAGTAGGCGAAAGCTCAGGACCGAGCCAGCTCGAGCGGCGCGATAAGAGCACGTCGGTGCGCGTGCAGTCGCAAACCATTGGCCGCCCCGCGAGTTCGATTGTGGCCGATTGGGAGGAGAAGCTAGCCGAAGTGAATCGCCCCGCGGGAATTAGCTACGTGTGGGGTGGCGATATGGAGATGCAGTCCGAAGGTTTCGGGACGCTGGGTATTGCCTTATTGGCGTCTATCCTGCTGGTGTATTTTATCATGGTCGCGTTGTATGACAGCTTTGTGTATCCGTTTGTCGTCATGTTCTCCATCCCGCTGTCGGTGATTGGTGCCTTCCTGGCCCTGGGCTTGACAAACAATACGCTGAACATATTCACGATCCTGGGGCTCATCATGCTCATTGGGTTGGTGGCCAAGAACGCGATTATCTTGGTCGACTTTACCAACCACCTGAAAGCTGAAGGAAAATCGACGCGTGAGGCGCTAATCCTAGCGAACCAAGCGCGGCTTCGCCCGATTCTGATGACGACCATCGCCATGGTGTTCGGGATGCTTCCGATCGCAATCGCTACCGGTCCAAGCGCCGAGTGGAAAAACGGCTTGGCATGGGTAATTATCGGCGGATTGCTCAGTTCGCTCTTCCTGACGCTTATCGTGGTTCCGGTGATGTACCAGATCATGGACAACATGTTGCGCCGGCTGGGACTGGACAAGAAAGGAACTCCGATTGAGGAGCTGATGGTAGAAGATTACGAACACATCGAAATAAAAGAATACGAGAAACAGCATTTTTAGCGGTTTCCCAACCGAGTTAGTTAAATCAAAGCCGTCCTGACACCCCGTCAAGACGGCTTTTTTTATGCTGATAAATTTGCAGAGGAAGGCGTGGTTTTTTGATAAATTTTTAAGTATATAACAAAATCCTGCTATATTGGCATCGGTTTCTGTGCAGGTAGCATTTTTAGCCAGGGGGGAAGCCGCACTTACCTATCAATTAGTAAACTTAAATTGCCGTAATGGGCATGTCCGGACGCAGGCTGTTGCAGTGCCCGAACTGCCGGTTTCAACGCACAAACTGTATGAGCGAGAAAAAGAAGACCTCCCTAACCGCCGTCATTGGCGCATCGTCGGCGGGCACAATGATCGAGTGGTATGACTTTTATATTTTTGGCAGTCTGGCCACAGTGATTGCCACCAAGTTTTTCCCGCAGGACAATCCGACGGCAGCTTTTCTAAGTACGCTGGCCACTTTTGCCGCCGGTTTTGTGGTACGTCCATTCGGCGCCCTGTTTTTTGGCCGGCTAGGCGATTTGATCGGGCGCAAATACACGTTTATGATGACGTTGCTGTTGATGGGCGGCGCTACATTCCTAATCGGGTGCGTTCCGGGCTATGAGCAAATCGGATTTTTGGCTCCTTTGCTGGTCTTGTTGCTGCGGTTGCTGCAGGGATTGGCATTGGGTGGCGAGTACGGCGGGGCTGCGACGTATGTGGCGGAACATTCGCCCGAACACCGCCGAGGCTTCATGACCTCCTGGATACAGACCACCGCGACACTGGGACTCTTCGTGTCCCTGTTGGTGATCATGGGGACGCGCACGATGCTGAGCGCCGAGCAGTTTGATGACTGGGGATGGCGCATACCATTTTGGGTGTCCATACTGATGGTGTACATCTCGTATCTGATTCGCAAGAATATGGAAGAGTCGCCGCTGTTTGCCAAAGCTAAAGTGACCGGACAGATATCGAAGAATCCGCTCAAGGAAAGTTTCGGAAACAAACTCAACTTTAAATTCGTCCTGCTAGCCTTGTTCGGTGCGGTGATGGGGCAGGGCGTCGTCTGGTACACCGGGCAATTCTACGCGATGAGCTTTATGGAAAAAACCATGAACATCGTCAAGGACCAAGTGGACGGGGTCATGCTGTTGGCGTTGCTGTTCGGTACGCCGTTCTTCTTGTTTTTTGGCTGGCTCAGCGACAAAATCGGGCGAAAATGGATTATGATGGCGGGAATGTTGGTAGCTGTGCTTTCCTACCGGCCGATTTATGAAAAGATGTATACCACCGTCGACGTCGCCCACAAACAGGAAATGGAGTCGGTCTCCACACGGCAACTGGCGGCCGGAGGCAATGGCGGCGCGCAGTCCGATTCGCTTTTCGTGACAACGACGACGTTTTCAGACGGTACGGTCTGGAAAGAATCAACCGTCACCAGCTATAGCGACGCGGGCAGCACCGCGCGCGCCACGGTTTCGATCCACATCAACGACCAAGATCGATGGACGCTGATTGGCTTGGTATTTATCCAAGTAATCTTTGTGACCATGGTGTACGGGCCTATTGCTGCGTTCCTGGTGGAAATGTTCCCGACCAAAATACGGTATACCTCGATGAGTTTGCCGTATCACATCGGCAATGGCGTGTTTGGTGGGTTGCTGCCGGCTGTCGCTACGTACCTGGTTATCAACGCGCAAGAAAAGGGAGCGGAACGCTGGTATTTGGAAGGGTTGTGGTACCCTATTGGGGTAGCGGCCGTATGCTTTTTTATCGGCATTGTCTACCTGAGCGCCCGAAATATGCGCATGGCCGACAGGGATTTGGAACAATAAGATTAGGGATTTTAATCAATGCTGCATGAATCTGTTAAAAAAATATTTGGGTATTGTTTGGTTGCTGATGGGCGTGGTGGTTTTCTACTACGGGGTGACGGTTTTCGGTTATCCTAAACTGGTGAGTGGCGACCAAGAAGACCTGGTGTTCGGGTTGATTATTTGCTTTATCTTGCTCCCGATTATTGTGGGCGGGCTGTTCATCTTTGGATGGTACGCGTGGCAGGGTGAATACGACAGTCCGGAACGAAAGTAGGCAGCCTGCCGGAGGCGGGTATCGATACCGGTGTTGAGCGCTTTTTGGGCTCAATAGACGTCCTTGTTGCGCGTCCCGTTTTGGCTCGGTTGGCTGCTGTGGGTCAGCGGATGCAATTTTTCAAGACGATCCGCAATTTGTTGCGGTTCTTGTTGCTTTTATCATCAATGTTAATTAACTTTGCACGCTTAAAATGGGTTGGCACGATATGGATTGGCCATGCTTATCCCGAGGCGTTAACACGGAATTAAAGTAACACGATAATGAAAAAAGATTTGCATCCTTCAAATTACAGGTTAGTTGTTTTTAAGGATATGTCCAATGACTACGCGTTTGTCACCAAGTCATGCATTGAAACCTCAGAAACGATTGAGTGGGAAGACGGAAACGAATACCCCGTGGTGAAATTGGAAATTTCGCACACTTCGCACCCCTTCTACACCGGAAAGATGAAGCTGGTGGATACGGCCGGACGGATCGACAAGTTCCGCAGCCGTTACAACCGCAAGTAAGCAGCTGCGGCTTGTGGCGTAACACAATTAAAAGCTATATTAGTCCCGATTTTGTCGGGACTTTTTATTTTTGTAGCAATATGTTTTAACGATGCACATTGTCTCAGTTGACCATAGTGCCGAGCGGGCGAGGCTTTTGCCGCTGGTTTGGACGCGCCCGGTAGGCAACCTGCGGGTGGGCATCCTGACGATCGCGGAGAAGTGGGCGAAGCGTTTCGGAACCGATTACTCGTTCCTGACGGCCGAACACCTTCGTCCTTTGTTTCCGTATACAGCGCAGCCAGACACTGGGGCGGTTTGCTTTGTCAGCGGAGGCGCTTGCCCGGACGATCCGCTTTGCGAAGCGGTAGCGGGCTTGCGGGCGGGCGAGGCATTGTGGTCGGCTGACCGGCTCATTGCGTTACGGGTGACCGGTGCCGACGTTAACAACATTCCGTGGGATAACCTGACCACCTTCCGCCCGCGCTACTTTGATGGTGAGGTCACGTGGATCGACCGTTATGAAGATATCTTCACCAAGAACGGAAGCCAGATAGCGCTGGATTTCGAGTTGTTGACCCGCGGCAGAACATCTGCCACGCTTTCGGCCACCAACGTGTTTTTGGGCGATCAGTTTTTTGCGGAGGAAGGCGCTACCGCGGAGTGCGCTACATTTAACAGCACCCGCGGGCCCATCTATTTGGGACGGCATAGCGAGGTGTGGGAGGGAAGCCATATCCGGGGCGCCTTTGCGTTAGGCGAAGGGGCTCAAGTGAAGATGGGCACCCGCGTGTACAGTAACGTGTCGGTTGGTCCATACTGCCGCGTGGCCGGTGAGTTGAATACTTGCGTGCTTTGGGGGAACTCCTACAAAGGGCATGACGGTTATTTGGGCAGTTCCGTTATCGGCGAGTGGTGCAATTGGGGTGCCGACACCAATAACTCGAATCTTAAAAACAATTACGGGCCGGTACGTGTGTATGATTACGAGACGGCGGCCTATCGGGATACGGGCTTGGTCTTTTGCGGTATTGCCATGGCCGACCATAGCAAGTGCGGGATTAATACCGCCTTCAACACCGGAACCGTGGTGGGCGTGGGGGCCAATGTATTCGGTGCGGGCCAGCCGCCTAAGTTTGTGCCGGATTTCTCGTGGGTGTCCGGCGATTCGCAGGCCGTCCATCGCTTAGACCGTATGGTCGAAACGGCAAAAACCGTATGGGCGCAACGGCAATTGGAACTCGGACAGGCGACCGAGACGATGCTTCGCGATGTGTATGCATTGTCCGCTGCCCATCGGGACTTTTGAATTTTTTAATACAGAACATACAAAGAACAACAAGTTATGCGTAAGAAAATCGTAGCAGGAAACTGGAAAATGAACCTAGACTTCCAAGAAGGCGTCAGCCTGTTTTCCGAAATCGCCCATATGGCTAAGGATGAACTGACCGGCGACCAGCAGGTCATCGTGTGCAGCCCGTTCATCCACCTGCATAGCCTTGCTCAACTGGCAAAAGGCGGTGTCGTAGCCGTGGGAGCACAAAATATTGCCGACAAGGAATCCGGTGCCTACACGGGTGAGATAGCGGCCAAGCAAGCGAAGTCTACGGGTGCCGACTATGTTATTTTGGGACACTCCGAGCGTAGGGCGTATTACGGAGAAGACAACTATATCCTCTCCGTCAAGACGGATTTAGCGCTTAAAAATGGGCTGGTGCCAATTTTTTGTATCGGCGAAACACAGGACGAGCGGGAATCCGGCCGGTATTTCGAAGTGATCAAGACACAGCTCCGCGAAGGGGTGTTCCACCTTTCCAATGCTGATTTTTCTAACGTTATATTGGCATACGAGCCGGTCTGGGCGATTGGTACGGGTCTTACCGCCAGCCCTGAGCAGGCACAGGAGGTACATCATTTCATCCGCCAGGCGATTGCTGACAAATACAACCAGGACATCGCTGACGCTACTTCCATCCTGTACGGGGGCAGTTGCAATCCGTCCAATGCGCCTGAATTGTTTGCCCAGGCAGATATTGACGGGGGATTGATCGGCGGGGCTTCGCTAAAATCCCGGGATTTGATCAATATTGCCAAAGTATTCAACCGGGGCTAGTGATGAGGTTCGTCACTACCCGAAACCAAAACAACGATGAGGTATAGCCAAGTAGCATTTACATGCCGTGGCGGCCAGGGGTGGGAACAAGACCTGCTGATTGCCGACCTGGCCAGCTTGGGTTTTGAATCGTTCGAAGAACAAGAAACGGGTTTTTTGGCGTATATACCTGCGGCGCAGTACGATATGCAGGCCTTGGAAACACTGGTGCTTCACCAGCCAGCCGGGTTTGAGGTCGACTACGCCTACCAGGAAATTGAGCCCCAGAACTGGAATGCCGTGTGGGAAAGTAATTTTGACCCCATAACCATCGGCGGCCAATGCCACGTGCGGGCGCTGTTCCATCCTGCGCGGCCGGCATTCCCTTACGAGATTGTCATCCACCCCAAGATGGCGTTCGGAACCGGACACCACCAGACCACGTCCATGATGGTAGAATACCTGCTCGAAGACGATTTCGAAGGAAAGCGGGTGCTGGATATGGGCAGCGGTACGGGGATATTGGCGATCATGGCCATCAAGCGCGGTGCCCTGCACGCCGATGCGTATGACAACGATCCGGTTTGTGTTGACAGCGTGGTGGAAAATGCAACCCTCAACGGCGTGGACGCGATACGCGCCAAGTGCGGATCCGAAGAACTGATAGCGGGGGAGACCTACGATGTTATTTTGGCCAACATCAACCGCAATATCCTGCTGATGCACCTACCGGCATATGCCGCGTCTTTGGATGCCGGCGGCATCTTGTATTTAAGCGGTTTCTACGCGGGCGAAGACCTAGAGATGCTGAATAGCAAAGCCAGCGATCTGGGTTTGGTGTTTGACACGGTCAAGCAGCAAGATAAGTGGGTAGCTGCACGCTATATAAAACAATAGAAAACCAACGGTATGCGCGTACATTTCATAGCTATCGGCGGGGCAATCATGCATAACTTGGCCATCGCATTGGACAAGAAGGGTTTTATTGTGACCGGTTCGGATGATCAGATCTATGAGCCGTCGCGTACCCACCTGAAAACGCATGGACTGATGCCCTCGGCACTGGGCTGGGACCCCGCACGCGTCACGGACGAGCTGGACGCGGTAATCTTGGGCAAGCAGGCCGATGCGGACAACCCCGAGCTGAAGCGCGCGCAGGAACTTGGCATCCGGATTTATTCGTACCCCGAGTTTATCTACGAGCAGGCACGGGAAAAAGTGCGGGTGGTGGTGAGCGGAAGTCATGGCAAAACGACGATAACAAGCATGATTATGCACGTATTGCAGCATGCCGGGCGCGATTTTGATTATTTGGTAGGCGCAAAGCTAGAAGGTTTTGACGCCATGGTCAAGCTGACCAAAGACGCGCCACTGATGATCATCGAGGGTGACGAATACCCGACCTCGGCCATCGACAAGCAACCTAAATTCTTGCACTATCATCCCAATATTGGCGTCATTAGCGGTGTGGCCTGGGATCATTTCGACGCATTCCCTACGTTTGAGAAATACATCGAGCAGTTCAAGCTTTTTATCCAATCCATTGAGCCCAAGGGCACGCTGGTGTTCAACCGCGAGGAAGAGGTGTTGCGCGAACTGGTGATGGCCGACCATTCGAAGATCAATAAGCACGGCTACAGCCGGCCGGCCTATACGATCAATAAAGGCATCACGTATATGCAAACCGGGACGAGCGAAGTGCCGCTGCAGGTATTCGGCAAGCATAACTTGTCTAATGTGGCGGCCGCATTTACCGTATGTGAGTGGCTGGGAATCAGCCGGGCATCCTTTTACGAGGCGATTACCAGCTATAAGAACGCCTCGAGGCGGCTGGAGTACGTCACCCGGCGTGGCGACAGCGTCGTGTATCAGGATTTCGTGCATACGCCGGCCAAACTCAAAGCGTCAATCCATGCGGTGAAGGAGCAGTTTGGCGACCGGGAGCTCGTAGCGCTGATCGAATTGCACGTACAGCTCAGTCTTAATTCCGAGTATCTCAATGAATACAGGGACTCGATGCAGGAGGCGGACTACCCCGTGGTGTTCATCGATGGGAAATCACTCAAACAGGTCAATACCGCACTAATCGGTCGTCAAGCGCTTTTGGAAGCGTTTAATTCCGATGAGCTACTGTACTTTACCGACTTGGAAGCACTGGAAAAATTCTTTGAAGGTATCGACCCTGCCGGAAAAAATCTACTGTTCATGAATTCGGGCGGCCACGACTCCATAAATGTATCAAAATTCATCGACAAATTTTTTTGGAGATGAATTTTGAGTATATTCGTTAGCTTTTTTATTGACATATTATACAACAAAGAAAAATATTTTGGACAAATCGCATATTATATACAAATCATCTAACTCAATGAATTCGCTAGGGAAAAGAATCAGATTACTAAGACAACAAAGGGGGTGGAGTCAGGAAGACGTGGCTAAACGTTTGGATATTTCCATTCCTGCCTTTTCAAAAATCGAAACCGGAATCACCGATATAAACTTGTCGCGGCTCAACCAGATATCAAAATTATTTGAGATGTCAGTCGTGCAGCTTTTGTCGAGCGAAGACCGTGATGCCAAGGACAGCGTCAGAGCTGAGCTAACCGACTTAAGCCGGAAACTTCAGGAACGCGAAGGGGAGATTATCACCTTGCAGAAAAAAGTCATTGACCTCTACGAACAACTCCATGAGAAAACTACCTAAGCAGGTAGTTTTCGAATGTTCCCATCACATTTTTGTTTGATAAATCACCCCCCCCCCCACGGGGCGGAGGTAGTGCTTTCGCACCCTACGGTGTCATTAGGCTGTCTCCGCACGTCGGTTCGGAGACAGCCATGCTCGTGCCATGAGCAGCGCCGCGGCCGCGGCTTGCTCGGTGAAGCAGGATTTTGATGCCTTGCACGCTTAGTAATCGTCGTCATCGAAGTCGTCGTCGAAATCGCCTAACACATCAATATCGTCATCGATATCGAAATCGTCGTCGTCATCGAACAAATCGTCATCGTCATCTTCCGGATCATTTACCATGCGTAAATCCGCTGCCTCTTCCTCATAAAAGGCAATTTCTAAATCGCCTCGCGTCATAAATGTACTCATGATAGTGGTTGTTCAATAAAGCTGTTTTTTGATACGAAAATATAAAGAATTTGAGTTCGTAGGGTATTTTTTTAAAAAAATAAGATTGCTTCAGGTTTCGTTGGCAGGCGTTCGCTGGGCGCGTTATTATCTGGCTGGTTCGCCGATGGTATTATCCTCGTTTACAATGTCTTTCAGGCGGGGTAGGTCTGCTGGTGTATCGACGCCGAAGTAATCCATGAACAAGTCGCTCGTGGCGTACAGAATGGGATGGCCGACAGCACTGGACTTGCCCGCGATCTTGATCAGTCCGCGGTCTAGCAGGCGCTGTACCGAGTAGTCGCAGTTTACCCCTCTGATGTGTTCCATCTCCAGCTTGGTAATCGGCTGGCGGTAGGCGATGATTGCCAACGTTTCCATCGCCGCCTGACTCAGTTTTTTTCGTGCGCGGTACTGTTGCAGCTGGCTGACGACGGGGTGGTAATCCGGTTTCGTCAACAGCTGATAGGCATTGTTAATGCGCCGGAGCTCGAGCACCTGTGCGTGGTCGGCATATTTCGCGTGGAGCGTCTGCAGCGCCTCGTTGATACGTGCCGGGGGGTGGGGAACATCGGTGGCCGCCTCCAGCACGGTCTGCATTTCTTCGACGGTGATACCTTGTTCGGATGCGAAGATCAAGGCCTCGATGTATGGCTCGATGTTTCCGGTAGCGTCCACAATTTCAATACTCGATGACTTGTTCGACCATACCTTCGGGTAGTTCCCTGAACTCATATTTTTGCGTGCGTAGCTGCGGCTCGAAGCCTGCTTCGCGGATAGCGTCTTGGATGGAGTTGGCCGTGAAACGGTGCGGCGCGCCTGCGGCAGACACCACGTTCTCCTCAATCATGATGGAACCGAAATCGTTGGCTCCGGCGTGGAGGCAGAGCTGTGCCACCCGCTTACCTACGGTGAGCCACGACGCTTGGATGTTGGTAATGTTGGGTAGCATGATGCGGCTGAGGGCAATCATACGGAGATATTCATCGCCGTTGATGGTGTTGGTAATGCCACGTAGCCGCTTGAGCAACGTACCGTCGTCCTGGAATGGCCAGGGAATAAACGCGATGAAGCCGTGATGCCCTTCGGGTTTTTCGGCCTGTACTTCGCGGATCCAAACGAGATGCTCGAAGCGTTCTTCGATGGTTTCGATATGGCCAAACATCATGGTCGCCGACGTGGGAAGGTTAATCTGGTGGGCGGCGCGCATCACGTCGAGCCATTCCTTGCCACCACACTTTCCTTTGGATATCAAGCGCCTAACGCGATCATTGAGTATTTCAGCACCTGCACCTGGGAGCGAGTCGAGCCCGGCGTCTTTCAGTTCGCGTAGCACATCGATGTGGGCCATGCCCTCGAGCTTCGCTACGTGTGCGATCTCCGGCGGCCCCAGTGAATGCAGTTTAAGATGCGGATAGAGCGATTTCAATTCCCGAAACAGCTCGGCGTAAAAGCGCAAGCCCAGATCGGGGTGGTGGCCACCCTGCAGCAGCAGCTGGTCGCCACCGTACCGGAATGTCTCCTCAATTTTCCGCTTGTATGTCTCGATGTCCGTGATATAGGCCTCCTCGTGGCCCGGACGCCTGAAAAAATTGCAGAATTTGCAGTTGGCAATGCAGACGTTGGTCGTATTGACGTTGCGGTCAATCTGCCAAGTCACCTTCCCGTGGGGCACTTGTATTTTGCGCAGTTCATTGGCCACGTACGACAAGTCGGCCGTCGAGGCATGGTGATACAGGTGGACGCCTTCTTCCTGGGTGAGGAATTCGAAGTCCAGCGCTTTTTCAAGTAGGGTATTCGTATTCATAGCGGATACAAAGATAGCCAACATCCGGCTGAAAAGCCGGATGCATCGCCCACAAAAAGCTAATTAATTGGCTGGCACCAGTTTGAGTAGCATGCCCGGCCCTTCGGTCAGCACATAAATGTAGCCGTCAGGGCTTTGTGCTACCTGGCGCACGCGTCCAATGCCGTCAAGCAATTTCTCTTCGTGCACATACTTGCCGTTAGCGACTTCTACGCGAGCTACGTGCGTAAGCGCCAGCGCGCCCGAAAAAAGGTTGCCTTCCCATTGCGGGAACTTATCGCCGGTATAGAACATCAAGCCGCAAGCCGCAATTGACGGTGTCCAATAATGGATGGGTTGTTCCATACCTTCTTTTTCGGTCAGGTCCGAGATAATGGCGCCGCTGTAGTCAATGCCATACGTGATGACAGGCCATCCGTAGTTTTTGGCTTTTTCCACGACGTTGATTTCGTCGCCTCCACGCGGCCCGTGTTCGGTCGCGTAGATAATGTTGTTTGCTTGGTCGTACACCATGCCTTGTACATTTCGGTGGCCGTAGGACCAGATGCTGCCCTTAGCGCCAGGGGTATTGACGAATGGGTTGTCTTGGGGGATGCTGCCGTCCTCATGCAAGCGGTGTACTTTACCCATGTCGTTGTCCAGTTTCTGGGCGTTTTCCATCACACCGCGGTCGCCTGTACTGAAAAATAAGTATCCGTCGTTGTCAAAAATAATGCGGCTGCCAAAGTGGACGCCCCGGGTAGACAGGGGCTGCGTTTGATACAGCTCCTCCAAGCTGACAATCTGGTCGTCGTCGACTTTGAAACGAATCAGCGTGGTGCTGCCGCCGCCCTGGCCGGGCTTTGCATACGTCACGTAAATCCAGCCGTTGTTGGCGTAGTCGGGGTGCGTCTGAATGTCAAGCACGCCACTTTGCCCATTTACGTATGTTTCGGGGAATCCCTGTAGCTTGCGTCCTGTGTACTCGTCATTTTCTACAATTAGGATCTCGCCGCCCCGTTCGGTTACCAGCGCCCTCCCGTCAGGCAACCAAGCGATGCCCCAAGGATTGTCAAAACCTTCGTAGAGTGTGTCTATGTAAAACGACACATTTTCAGAAGCTACGGGGGCGCCGTCGCGTGGGGGATGTTCGTTTGCCGAAGTACCGTTGTTTTGGCATGCTCCTAGAGCTAGGAGAGCCGCTAATACAGTTGCAAGTGGAGTTAGAATTTTCATAAAAATTTCTTCTTGACGATGATGATGGTTAAGCGTTTAGACCAGCGCCGTCGCTGCTCGCTACGGTGGTGGTGTGGGAGCGAACGGGCCCTGTTTCTGCAAACCGCTCACTTCACCGGGTAAAGATAGGAAATCATTTTATCGCAACGCGCGAACATTGCATATTTAATACGGGGCTGGGAAGCGGAAATTTGCCGTTCGGAGAGGGGATATTGGCGCTGGGAGCGAAAAATTGCCGACGATACGATATATTTGCTCGGACATTCGGCATTCGGATGGAAAAAATCAACACGATATAATGGACAGAATCCCCGAAAGAAGTACCGACAAAAAGATTGCCTATTTAGTTGTGCGCTTGGCGATGGCGATTTCCATGCTGACGCACGGGCTGGTGCGCTTGCCCAAGTTGGGCGCCTTTAGCGACGGTATGGTTGAGCAGTTCAGCGCTTCCATGCTGCCCGAGTGGCTCGTCCGACCTTGGTCATACGGGGTACCCTTTATCGAGTTCGCATTGGGCATCACCTTGTTGATAGGTCTGTTTACCCGGCTCAGTGCGATTGCAGGAGCGGCGTTAATGTTAATCTTGCTCGGCGGGTCGGGTATGGCAGAGGGATGGGGCGCGTTTCCTTCCCAACTGATCCACTTGGCGTTTTTTGTGGCCATACTGCTATACAGGCCGTACAATAGCTATGCACTGGATGGTCGTTCCCATCCCTAATTCCCTTTTATGGATAGCGGTGGGGTAGGCATCTAAAATTATCGATCATGCAACGATACATGCGAAAAAAGAAAATAAAAACCAGTATGCAGGTCGCCCTGTGCTGCGCAGGCTTGCTGCTCACTATGCAACTAAGCGCGCAAACCGTGCCGCCGATAGCTTCGCTATTCGATGAATCCGAAGTGATGGCTTCCCATTTTGCGGGCTTCAAACTGTACGACCCGCAGACCAAGGAAGTCCTTTACGAGCAGTACGCGGACCGGTATTTCACGCCGGCGTCCAACACCAAGATCTATACGATGTACGCCGCTTTGGCAATTTTGGGGGATTCCATTCCGGCCCTGCGATACGTGGAGCGTGGCGACTCCCTGGTCTTCTGGGGCACGGGTGACCCAACGCTTCTCAACCCGGCGTTTGGTGACAGCCGCGTGCTGGATTTCCTGCGCGAATCGGGCAAGCAACTTTATTATGCGACCGGCAATTACCTCGGAAACCCATTTGGCCGGGGCTGGGAGTGGGACGACTATCCGTATTATTACCAGCCGGAAATCAGCGCCATGCCTATTTATGGCAACGTGGTCAATTTTGCAGCAGGAAAGGGCGGAGGCATCCAAGTCAGCCCGGGTGTTTTCGCGCCGCATCTCGAACTCGATTATACCCTGCGGGCCACGCGCTTTACCATCATCCGTGATGTCGAAGACAACACCTTTCGGTATAATGGCCAAGCCATTCCGGCTTCGCTGAATCGGTTTGCGCCGTTCAAAACCAGTGACAAGTTGGTCGCTGCGTTGCTGTCGGATACGCTCCGCCAGCAAGTGCAACTCACGCGAATGACGTTGCCCGACGACGCCCGGTTCTTTTATTCCCATCCGTTGGACACCGTTTTGCGTGCGATGATGTTGCCCAGCGACAACCACGTGGCCGAGCAATTGCTGTTGGCCTGCGCCGCCATGCATGTGGGTTATGCCCTTGACGCAGATTCGATCCGCCGCTATATCGTTGACGCGCACCTGCACGATCTGCCCCAGCGCCCCGAGTGGCATGACGGGTCGGGGCTGTCGCGCTACAATTTGTTCACTCCCTCATCCATGGTTCACCTGTTGGAAAAACTGCAGGAAATCGTGCCCGATGAGGACCGCCTCCATGCGTTGTTTCCCGCGGGCGGGGTGTCCGGCACCTTGGAACGGGTTTATGCAACGCGAAACGGAAATCCGTTCGTATGGGCAAAAACCGGCACGCTCTCCAACAACCACAACCAAAGCGGTTACCTGATCACGAAATCAGGCCGAAAACTGATTTTTTCGTTTATGAATAACAACTACGTGCGTCCCGTATCCGAAGTACGGCAGGAAATGGCACGTATTATTACCGTTATTCACGATAATTACTGATTTCCACGAGTGCCTCCAACGAGAAAAATTGATGTACCGAATCCTAGCGCATTTACCCCTCCCATAATGGCCGCCCCGAAAAACGACAAATCCACGATTCGCGCCTGGGCGATGTTCGATTGGGCGAATTCCGCCTACAACTTGGTCATTACCTCGACCATTTTCCCGGTGTATTACACGGCGATCACCATCACGGAGGCCCGTGGCGACCGCGTTTCCTTCTTCGGGTTCGATGTGATCAACACCGCATTAGCTAATTTCTCCCTGTCGTTTGCCTATTTGGTTATGGCGCTTGCGTTGCCCATTCTTTCATCGATCGCCGATTACAAAGGCAATAAAAAGGCGTTTATGATGGGCTTTACCTACTTGGGCGGGTTGGCCTGTATGGGCTTGTTTTTCTTTCGGCTGGATACCCTCGAATGGGGAATCGTATGTTATGTGCTGGCCGCCATGGGCTATATAGGCGGGCTGATGTTTAACAATGCCTACCTGCCTCAAATCGCAACCGCTGATCAGCAAGACCGCGTTAGCGCGCAGGGCTTTGCCTACGGTTACGTCGGGTGCGTGACCCTGCAGCTGATCTGCTTTATGTTTGTGCTCAAGCCTGAGTGGTTTGGTATCACCGATCCTAGTTTTCCGGCTCGCTTGTCCTTTCTGTTGGTAGGCGTATGGTGGATTGCGTGGGCACAGATCCCCTTTCGCAAATTGCCAAATGGAGCCGGACGGCCCGCAAATGGAAAGCCGGGCACACTGTGGTCGAAAGGTTTTATAGAGCTGAAAAGCGTGTGGAATAAACTCAAAGGCATTCCGCCAATCAAGCGTTTCCTCCCGGCTTTTTTCTTCTACGCGATGGGCGTGCAAACCGTGATGATCGTGGCGGCAGCCTTTGGCGAGAAGGAACTGCAGTTGGGGGCACCGAAGCTGATCGCGACAATCCTGCTCATCCAACTGGTTGCCATAGGCGGCGCGTATTTAATGTCGTTGCTGGCGCGGTATATCGGCAACGTGCGGGTGCTGATGCTGGTCGTATCGATCTGGGTAGGCATATGCGTGGCCGCGTTTTACATCAACCATGAGGTGCAGTTTTATATGATGGCCGCGTTAGTCGGCTTGGTGATGGGAGGCATACAGTCGCTGTCGCGGTCTACCTATTCCAAGATGCTGCCGGAGGGCGAGGAGGACACCGCGGGATTTTTCAGTTTTTACGATGTGACGGAAAAAATTGCCATTGTGTTGGGTTTATTTTCCTTCGCGCTCATTGAGCAGATCACCGATAATATCCGTTATTCGGCCCTTTGCTTGGGTATATTTTTTGTTATCGGTTTTTTGCTGCTGTTCCGGATGTTGCGGGGAGAGCAGCGTAATGCAGAAAAAGCGTAACTTTCGCCAAAATTAAAACAAACACGCACGGCCCGGACGTGCTTTCCGATATGAGAGTCGAACTGTTCATCCCTTGCTTTATAGACCAGCTGTATCCCGAGACTGCATTCAATACCGTGCGCATACTGGAAAAATCCGGTTGCCAGGTGCATTACAACAGCGAACAGACCTGTTGTGGGCAACCTGCCTACAACGCCGGTTACTGGGATGAAGCCAAAAAGGTAGGTAATAAATTCCTCCAGGACTTTAGTGATACCGAATACATCGTGTCGCCGTCCGCGTCCTGCACGGGCATGGTCAAAACCGGGTTCAATCATCTGTTTACGAATACGCAAGTACATAACCGCTGCCGGGCCATCCAAAGCAACATCTACGAGCTTTCCGATTTCTTGGTCAACGTGTTGGGCAAGGATTATTTTGGCGCTGAGTTAGAAGGACGGGCGGTGTACCACGATTCGTGTTCGGCCTTGCGCGAGTGCCGCATCCGCGAGGAGCCCCGCCAGCTGCTGGCGAACGTGGGCGGGCTGCACCTGCTGGAATTAAAAGACAGCGACACCTGTTGCGGGTTTGGAGGCACGTTTGCCGTCAAGTTTGAGGGGATATCCAGCGCCATGGCCGAGCAGAAAGTCCGTAACGCACTCGACCAGCAGGCCGATTTTATCATTTCGACCGACACCTCCTGCCTGCTGCATTTGCAGGCGTATATCGACAAATACCAGTTGCCCGTGAAAACCATGCATATAGCCGATGTGCTGGCACACGGATGGGCGAACATTTAAAAAAATATTAGCCTAATATAGGTCTAAACTTGTATGTTTGAATCACGAGAATTAACAATGGACTAACAGCAACACGAAAAGTATGGCTACATCAAGAAGATCATTTTTAAAATACCTAGGCGCGGGAGCGGTGGGGGTAGCGTTGTTCCCTTACCACGGCTGCGGCTCACCGAGCGGGTCTGGTGCGGAAGAGAATGCAGAGGCAAACCTCTTTTTTGACATCTCCCTGGCCCAATGGTCGCTAAACCGCGCGCTATTTTCGGGTAAGTTGACCAACATGGAATTTCCCGAATACACGGTTAAGCAATTTGATATCCATGCTGTGGAGTATGTTAACCAGTTTTTTAAGGACCAAGTCAACGACAAAGCCTACATGTCTGAGCTGCTGCAACGCACCAACGACCTCGGCGTGCAAAACGTGCTGATCATGGTAGACGGCGAGGGCAACTTGGGCGCGGCAGACGATGCCGAGCGGCTGACAGCCGTTGAAAACCACTATAAGTGGGTGGAAGCGGCTAAGTTCTTGGGATGTCACGCTATTCGCGTCAATGCGGCGGGCGACGGTACCCCCGACGAGGTGAAAGCGGCGGCGATCGACGGACTTTCGCGTCTCAGCGAGTTCGGTGCGCAGCATGATATCAATGTGATTGTCGAAAACCATGGCGGTATTTCTTCGCATGGCGACTGGCTCAGCGCAGTGCTTTCGGGCGTCGGCAAGGACAATTGCGGCAGCTTGCCGGATTTCGGCAATTTCTATGAGTACGACCGTTACCAAGGAGTGGCCGACTTGATGCCTTTTGCAAAAGGCGTCAGCGCCAAAGCCAACGTGTTTGACGAAAACGGAAACGAGCCTAATATCGATTACGAGCGTATGCTCAAGATCGTGAAGGATGCCGGCTACACCGGGTATATCGGTATTGAATATGAAGGAAACGAACTAGGCGAGGATGAAGGCATTCTGGCCACCAAAAAGTTGTTGGAACGCGTAGGCGCCACCTTGTCCTAAGCCCAGCACGTTAACCCATCAAAAAAGCAAACAGCTGCCCAGTCGGGCAGCTTTTTTTTGGGGAAAAATTTTGTGACGACCATTACTTTTTTTACCAATAACAATCATTCGCATGACAATCCCATGACCGTAATTTTACACACGATAAATAACTCACTCTTATCATTAGTAAACTATGCAGGTAGAACAGTTTAATTACGACAACAAGATTGTGCGCAATTTCGGAATTGCAACGGTTGTCTGGGGTTTGGTGGGCATGTCGGTCGGGTTGCTGGTGGCGTTGCAACTGGTATGGCCCGCGCTGAACTTTGAGTTGCCTTACACCACGTTCGGACGAGTTAGGCCGATCCACACGAATGCCGTGGTTTTTGCCTTTGTGGGCAACGGTATCTTTATGGGCGTCTATTATTCGATGCAGCGCGTGCTAAAGGCGCGGATGTACAGCGATTTGCTCAGCAAGATTCACTTTTGGGGCTGGCAGCTCATTATCGTCGCGTCGGCCGTCACGTTAGCCCTCGGCTTTACCAGTTCGCATGAGTATGCGGAGATGGAATGGCCCATCGACATCGCGATTGCCATAATATGGGTCGTATTTGGTATCAACATGTTCGGTACCATCGTCAAGCGGCGCGAGCGTCACATGTACGTAGCGGTATGGTTTTATATTGCCACGTTCGTAACCGTTGCGGTCCTGCATATCGTTAACTCCGTCCAGATTCCCGTATCGATGTGGAAAAGCTACTACGTCTATGCTGGGGTACAGGATGCACTGGTGCAGTGGTGGTATGGGCACAATGCGGTGGCATTCTTCCTGACGACGCCTTATTTGGGAATGATGTACTACTTCCTGCCCAAGATGGCTAATCGCCCGGTGTACTCCTACAAACTGAGTATCCTGCACTTCTGGTCCCTGATCTTTATTTATATCTGGGCGGGTCCGCACCACCTGCTCTATACGTCTTTGCCAGGCTGGGTGCAGTCGCTGGGCGTTGTCTTCTCCGTGATGCTGATCGCGCCGAGTTGGGGCGGTATGATCAACGGCTTGTTGACCTTGCGCGGCGCATGGGATAAGGTACGTAGTGAGCCTACGCTGAAGTTCATGGTGGTGGCGCTTACCGCCTACGGTATGGCCACTTTCGAAGGGCCCATGCTTTCGTTAAAGCAAGTAAACGCCATTGCGCACTTTACGGACTGGATTGTTGCGCACGTGCACGTGGGTGCATTGGGGTGGAACGGGTTCATGACCTTCGCCATCTTGTATTGGGTAGTGCCTAAAATATATAAAACCGAACTGTATTCGAAGAAGATGGCGTCCATGCACTTCTGGATCGGTACGCTGGGCATCTTGTTCTATGCCATCCCGATGTATTGGGCGGCGGTGGTGCAAGGCCTGATGTGGAAAGAGTTTACGCCAGAAGGCATCCTGAAGCACCCGAACTTCTTATCGACCACCTTGGAGATTATCCCCATGTATGCCATGCGTGCCCTGGGCGGAGCGTTGTACTTGGCTGGTGTGGTGATGATGACGTACAACCTCATCAAAACCGTTAAGCAAGGCAAATTGCTGGCAAATGAAGCGGCAGAAGCACCTGCTCTGACACCGGTGACCGTTTCCGAGCGCGAGCCTCACCGCCGCCTCGAGCGCAAGCCCGCCTTGTTCATGGTCACCGCGCTCATCGCCATCCTGATTGGGGGCATGGTCGAAATGATGCCTACGTTTATGATTTCGTCAAATGTGCCCACGATCAGCAGCGTACAGCCCTACACGGCGCTGGAAATCCAAGGCCGCGATTTGTATATCCGCGAAGGCTGCGTGGGTTGCCATACGCAAACCGTTCGTCCGTTCCGGTCAGAAACCGCCCGGTATGGTGAGTATAGCAAGGCGGGCGAATTCGTCTACGACCACCCGTTCTTGTGGGGTTCGAAACGCACCGGACCCGATTTGCACCGGGTGGGTGGCAAATACCCTAATAGGTGGCACTTTGACCACTTCCTCGATCCGACGATTACCTCGCCCGGCAGTATCATGCCCGCGTATCCCTGGCTGATCGAGCGGCAACTGGACTTGAGCACCACGGTAGCCAAAATGAATGCACTGCGTATTGTCGGGGTGCCTTACAGCAATGAGCAAATCGAACGTGCTAATGAGGACTTGATGGCCCAAGCCCAACGGATTGCGGACGACTTGGCCGCCAACCAAATCAATATCCGGCCGGACAGCGAAGTGGTGGCCATGATTGCCTATTTGCAACGCCTCGGAACGGACATTCGGGTGGATGCATCCGCAGCAAGCGGAACGGAGTGAAACGAACGTAGTGAACTAAATTAACGAACGATGTTTAAGCAAATCACAAACTTAGACGGAAACGAATGGTACCTCATCGTTTCTCTCTGGATATTCTTCGTGTTTTTCATTGTCGTCGGCATTATGCTGTGGCGGATGAAAAAGGAGCATGTTGATTATATGAAAGATATTCCGCTGGAAGGCAGTTCCAAGGAAATCGATGACGAATTAATGGAACGGCAATGATGGCAACGAACTCAATTTTCCCTATCCTGTCCACGACGTGGTTGTCTGAACTGACAGGCGTAGCAAACACCTACAACGTGATGTTCATGGTGATGCTGGTGGTGTTTGTAGTGATTGTCCTTGTGGCGGCGCTGGTGATCTTGCGGGCACTCCGCACGATCGTACGGCTGACGATGCCTGAAGTGGAAGCTGCCGAACGCGAAGCCAAGCTGGCGGCCAAATCCCAGCGCGCCAACCGCAAAGGGAGTTGGACGCGCCGGTGGAATAAGCTCATGGGGCTGCGGCCGATCTCCGAAGAAAAGGATATCGTCATTGACCATGAGTACGATGGTATCCGCGAATTGGACAACCCCGTTCCCGTGTGGTTCAACGGCCTGTTTTACGCCACGCTTGTGTTTGCAGTGGTGTATCTGGCCGTCTACCATGTGTTTGGCTGGGGGTTGACCCAAGAGCAGGAATATGAACGCGAAATGGCCCAGGCGGAGGCTGCTCGGATCGAATACCTTTCCCAAGCGGCTAACTTGGTGGATGAAAACAACGTCGAAGTAGACCTAAGCCCGACCGTCGTGAGCGCGGGACAAGCCATCTATGCGGCAAACTGTGCCGTGTGCCACGGGCAGTCCGGCGAAGGGGGAATCGGTCCCAACATAACCGACGAATTCTGGATACATGGCGGAGAAATTAACGACATCTTCCGGATTGTTAAATACGGCGTACTGGACAAAGGCATGGTGCCTTGGGAGCAGATGCTGACCCCCGCGCAGATTGCCGAAGTGAGCAACTATATTATTACCTTGCGGGGCACGAATCCGCCAAATGCCAAGGATCCTGAGGGCAATAAAGTAGAATACAAGGAAGGCGGTGCCGAAGAGCCTGCTGAAGAACAAGAGGACGCGGCGGTCTTGGAATCTGTGTAAACGTGTGAAAATGGCTGCAAACAGACCCCAACATACAATAGGTGCGACGGCTGCCAAGCCGAAGAGAACGTGGATATACGCCAAAATGCCTGCCGGTAAGTTATATAATTACCGGCAGCTTTTTGGCTATACGCTGTTGGTGTTTTTATTCGTGGCGCCCTTCATTAAGGTAAACGGCGAGCCTTTCCTGTTGTTTAACATCATCGAACGGAAATTCGTTATTTTTGGTAGTGTGTTTTGGCCGCAAGACCTGTATATCTTCGTCTTTGGGATGCTGATCGTGATGGTCTGTGTGGTGCTGTTTACCGTGGTCTATGGCCGCGTTTGGTGCGGCTGGGCCTGTCCGCAGACCGTGTTTATGGAACTCGTGTTCCGGCGCATCGAATACCTGATCGAAGGCGATTGGATACAGCAGAAAAAGCTCAATGCCCCCGGCAGCAAGGTGCCGAACAAGACCTTCAAGAAAGTGCTGAAGCATACGATATTCTTGCTGATATCGTTTCTTATTTCTAATATTTTCCTGGCCTATATTATCGGCGTGGATGCGCTTTGGCAAATTGCAACAGATCCCATCAGCGAACACCTGGGTGGATTCGTCGCCCTTGTCCTGTTCACGCTGGTGTTTTACGGCGTATTTGCGTATGTTCGGGAAATCGTGTGCACGACGATTTGTCCCTATGGACGCTTGCAAGGCGTCCTGATGGACGATAAGAGCATCAGCATTGCCTACGACCACGGGCGTGGCGAGCCGCGGGGCAAAATGAAAAAAGGCGATGAACAGGCCCAATTGGGCGATTGCGTCGATTGCAACTTGTGCGTGCAGGTGTGTCCCACAGGCATTGACATCCGCAACGGGTTGCAAATGGAATGCGTGGCCTGCACAGCCTGTATTGACGCCTGTGACGCCGTTATGGATAAAGTGGGCCGTCCAAAGCGCCTGATCGGCTTTTATTCGACTGATGAGATTGAAGGCAAGCAAAAGGAATCGACAAATATGCGCAGCATTGCCTACACGATCGTGTTGGTGGCGTTGATAGGCGTATTTGGCTGGTTGGTCTTCAGCCGCAGCGAGATCGATGGAACGCTCTTGCGCGCGAAGGGCAGTACGTACCTCGTGCGCGACGACGGCACGATCAGCAACTTGTACACCTTGGTGCTGCTAAATAAATCAAATGGAGCCATGGAGTTTGAACTGCGGCCCGAGCACCCATCCGTCGACATTCAGGTGGTTAACAACATCAGCCGCTTGGAAAAAGGTGGCCGCGCCGAAATGAGCTTCTTTCTGCTGGCACCGTCTGGCGCGATGGATACCTACAAGACGAATGTCCGCGTGCACGTTGTTTCGGGCGAGCGCGTGGTAGAAACCCTGAAGACAACGTTTATTTCGCCGGTGGAATTCACGCTTCAATAATAGGTATTACGGATTGATTAACTGAAAGATATGAATTGGGGAGCAAAAATAGCGATAGCACTTGGGGTATGTATGCTTGCTGTCATACTGACGGTGTTGTATATGACGAGCCAAAATACCGATACGCTGGAGGATAGCGATTATTACGAACGGGGCTTGTCGTATGATGACGTGTACGCGATGAAGGTGAATTTGCAGCGCGACGGGCTCAAACCCGCTTTGGAAGTTCTTTCGGATACGTTGGCGATTCGCTTTGCGTCAGTAAACAATCAAGGCGAGCTGCTTTTGCGCCGTCGTGCAGACCGCGACCAGGATGTGCGGGTACCGGTCAATACGGGCGGCGGCTCAACCTTCCGGTTGCCGATGCAGGCGTTTAGCCGCGGTGCGTGGCAGCTGGTGTTGGAGTGGGAATCAGGCGGTACGCCTTATTATATGGAGAAGGATATTTTTCTGCAGGAATGAGTTATCCGTTATTGGCTTTTTTTATGGGATTGTTGGGGAGCCTGCATTGCGCGGCCATGTGCGGTCCCCTCTTGCTGGCCTTGCCCGTCGGAGGGCGTTCGCAATGGCGTGCCTTTCTCAATAAATTGGTTTACCAGCTCGGCCGATTGCTGACCTACGTCGCGCTGGGTATTTTGATTGCATCGATTGGCAATGCCCTGTCGGTCCGGGGGTGGCAGCAGGCCGTTAGTGTGGGCACGGGTGCGCTTCTGGTACTAGCAGGTGGATTTATGCTTGCCGGACGCTATTCGACGTCGCTAATCGGGTTACAGCAGCGTCTTTTGGCGCCCCTGGTGGGCCGCATGGGCTATTGGCTGTACCGCCCCGGCGGAAACCTGATTGCCGGCATGGTCAATGGATTGTTGCCCTGTGGGATGGTTTATATGGCGTTGGCAGGGGCGTTAAGCGCGGATTCGGTGTTAAACGGCGGCCTTTTCATGCTGTTTTTTGGAACAGGCACCCTGCCCATGATGCTTTCCGTTTCCCTATTTGGCAATTTCATCCGGCGCTACGTGCGCTTCAATATGGCGAAATGGCTGCCCGCTATGTTCCTCGTGATGGGATGCTGGTTTCTTTTGCGCGGCGCCAACTTGGATATTCCCTACCTCAGCCCGCTCATCTATCCCGAAGGGGCCATTACCTGCAATTAGCCGCCTGACGTCTATGTAAAAATATCGTCGAACTGGTTTTTTTAAAGCAATTTCGTGCTTTAAATGGCTATCTTAGTTAAGTGGCGTCGCGTGGCCGCGAAACAGCATGTGCCGCCGTCCTTTTGATAATTACGAACAAACAACAGCTAGATGAAAACTATAATCGTTGCGACAGACTTTACCCCGGTGGCGGAGAACGCCATGGAATATGCAGCCGCCGCAGCCCGGCAGATCGGCGCGAAACTGGTTTTATTCCATCTCCATACGGTATCCATCCACGCCGTCAACGCGCGCGTTTCACCACGCGCACTTCAGGAAATGCTAGACCGCAACAAGGAACGCTTTGAGGCAAAGGGAGATGCCCTGCGCCAAACCTATCAAATCGATGTGGTGGTCGATTGGTACATCGGTGACTTCTATGAATCCATCCGGTCGTCGGTAGCCCGTTTTGAAGCAGACATCGTGGTGATGGGTATGGCGGCACGTTCGCTGGAGCAGGACCTGCTCGGTAATACGACGACCGCGGCCATCCACAAACTTCGCACCCCGATACTTGCGGTCCCGCTAGGGGCCAAGTTTACAGGCGTGAAGCAGGTGCTATTTGCCTGCGACATGCTGCAGGGCGCGCAACGGGCAGTGCTGACCCAGATCCGAAAAGTAGCGTCTGGCTTTGATGCCAATGTCACCATCTTCCATGTCAATAAAACTATTCGCAAAATAAAAGAAAACGAAACCGCTATCGCATCCCACGGAGACGCTTTTGACGAAGTGTTTGACGGCTTGTCTTATTTCTACAAGGAAGTTCAGTCACAGGCGGTGCTGGACGAGATTAATCGGGAAATCGAGGCCATCAACGCCGATATCCTCATTATGGTGCCCTTGCGTTACGGGTTTTGGTCGTCACTTGTACACAAAAGCAAAACCCGCATCATGGCATCAGCCAGCGAAATACCCTTGCTCTCCATCCCCTTGGTAGGTGGGCAGGGCTGATTTAGCGAAACTCAGCGGGCTAATTGTTGACCGCGTCTAGGATTTGTTCGATGTCCTTATAGCCGTTCCAATAGGTTTTCAGCCTGCCGTCAGGCCCGTACACATACGTCGACGGGTATTGGGTGGGCATGTGGATGCGGTTGATGAAGTGCCGGTCGCGGTCATACAACGCGATCACGTTTTCCTTGCCTGCCAATGCGGCAGCATACGTAGGCAGAAATGCATCCACCAGGGCGGGATCATTCATCGACACGAAGTACAGGCTCGCGCCTTGGATGCGATCGTAATGATTGGCCATGTCTCTCGCCTCATCCTGGCATTGACCGCACGTGGGGTCAAAGAACACCAAAACGATATTGCCTTTGTAGGACAGATCCGAACGGTCGAAGCGCATGCCGTTGTTCAAGCGGTAGAAATTAAATTCGGGAAGCGTGGCAGCTGGTTCGTTCGCTGCCGGTGGCGTGGGCGTGTGGGTAGCTGTCGGCGCACTTTCCGTAACGTTCGTCGTCGTGGGATGTTGGGTTTGGGCAGTTTCTTGCGCCTGATCGCGCTGGCCGCAGGATACCGCCGCAAACAACGCTGTGGCGGCAAGGATATTAATACGCAGTGTAGTAGTTTTCATATATGCTGTTATAATCGCTGAATATGTCAGTCGAGCAGCAAAGTTACGCATAAATAAGCGGGATGGCCAAGCCGGACTGGGGATGGCAACCGGGGTTAACATACTTCTTACAAAACGATGTGATTCGTTTTGAAAAACCGTTACCTTAGCGTCAAGGTACTTGGAGGAGTGCATTTTCAGGTTCCTAAACGATTGTAAGTCATGGAGGAAAACCAACCGCGGCTTGTTTCGCTGGAAAAGCCGCCCGTTTCGCTAGTGCTCTCGAGTGGTGGCGCCCGGGGATTGGTCCATATCGGTGTTATTGAGGCGCTAGAACAGCATGGTTACCGAATCGGATCCCTTGCCGGGTCTTCAATCGGTACGTTAGTGGGCGGCGTCCACGCCATGGGCAAGCTGCCTGTTTTTAAAGATTGGTTGGTTTCGCTTTCGGCTAAGCAGCTCATCGCGTTGGTGGATTTCAGTTGGAGCCGTGCGGGGATGCTGAAAGGCGACCGTATTTTCAAGGACTTGAAAACGGTCATCCCTGACCTGCGGATCGAGGATATGGCCATCCCTTTCCGGGCAGTCACGACCGACATCGCGCAAGAGAAAGAGGTCGTGTTTGATCGGGGCAGTTTCTACGAAGCCGTTCGGGCGTCAGTAGCCATTCCAGCCGTTTTCACGCCCGTGCGGCACGAAAGCAACTTGTTGGTCGATGGCGGCGTGCTCAGCCCGTTGCCCATTAACCATGTGCAGCGGATCCCGGGCGATATCCTTGCTGCCGTCAATCTCAACGGACATTACAGCACAGACCATACCAAGCGCAAGCTCCACTATACTGGGTATTTCTCCATGATGCAGCATGCGTATTATGCCATGCGCCATCAGCTATGCAAGATGGCGATGGATTTCCACCAGCCGGATTTGGCCATCGAGTTTCCGCGAAACATCTGTGGGATATGGGACTACCATAAGGCCACACACCTGATTGGATTGGGGCATGAAGCGACCCGTCAATGCGTTGCCCGATACGAGGCCAGCAACCGTGCAGCCCGCGCCGACTAATCGATCCGGCGGAGGAAACTGGCCAATTCGGCATTGAATCGGGCCGGATCCTCCAAGTTTGGCAAATGGCCACAGTCTGGGATTTCGACATAAATGGCGTAGGGGATATGCTCCACCAGGATGTCGGCTTGTGCACGCGTGGCAAGGTTGTCCTCCGCGCCGCGAACGACGAGCACAGGTACGCCGATGTTGGCCAATGACGCGGTGGTGTCCGTGCGCGAGGCAAGCGCCAGCAGGGTGGAGCAAATACTGCGCAGCTCGTTGCGCCGGATGCTTTGCTTGATGAGCTCGGCAATCTCGGGCCGCTCGCGGCGAGCGCGTTCTCCCAGCACATTTTCCATGAAGTTGATTGAGAATACCCTTTTCCCGTGGCGAAGCAGCGACTGGATGGTGTCAAAGCGCTTTTGTTTCGTCGCGTTATCGTCGGCCTGCGAATGGGTGTCGCTGAGCACCAAGCCCGAAAATTGAGCGGGTGCGATCTCAAAGGCACGCAGCGCGATATAACCACCCATCGAAACGCCGCAGAGGACAACGCGGTCCAGTTGCAGTTTCTGAATGAACACCAGCAGGTCTTTGGCGAAGACGTCGATGCTGAAGTAACCGTGTCCCATGGTGCTCCTGCCGTGGCCGCGGACATCGATGGCGATTGCCCTCACTTCCGGTGGCAAGGCCTCCATTTGTGGAGCCCAAGTGCTTTTGTTAAACGGGAATCCGTGGATGAAGATCAGGGTGTGAACCGGTCGTTCGCTGTCCTTGATGGTATAGGCGATACTGATATCGCCGATTCGGATGCGCTTCCGTTTTATGGGAGAGGTATTGATGAGCTTCATATTCTAGTAGGTGCACGCCTGCGGACGCGTCAGGGACAATTGCCGCAGGAACGATTCGTTCGTATGACACAAATGTAAACTATATCCATGATTATAACAGCGTTAGGAAGTTTTTTCAAAAAATGTTTTTTTCATATGCCGTAGATTCCTATCTTTGCGAACCAATTCGGAGTTGCGCTTGTAGCTTAATTGGATAGAGCACCTGACTACGGATCAGGAGGTTAGGGGTTCGACTCCCTTCAAGCGCACAATTTACATAATAGCCTAGTCAGTGAAAGCGATTAGGCTATTATTTTTTGTAACTTAACCACCGAAAACATTAGCTTATGTTGAATCTCGTTTTGTTTGGCCCTCCAGGCGCCGGAAAAGGAACGCAATCGCAAAAATTGATTGAAAAGTATGGCCTGACCCACATCTCGACGGGCGATATGTTTCGCGCCCACATCAAAGGCCAAACCGAGCTGGGCAAGCGAGTCAGCCAATTGATTGCCGATGGTGAACTTGTGCCGGACAGCATTACGATCGCCATGCTCGAAGAAGAAGTAGACAACAACCCGGATACGCAAGGCTTCATATTTGACGGATTTCCGCGCACGGTAGGACAAGCCGAAGCGTTGGACACTTTTTTGGAAAGCAAGGGACAGAAAATTACCGGCGTCATCGCATTGGACGTTGACGAGCAGGAACTTAGCGAACGCATTGCTAAGCGCCGGGAGATCGGCGGCCGGGCAGACGACGACGCGGAGAAGCTAAAAAAGCGTATCGAGGAGTATTTCCAAAAGACCATACATGTGCTGCCGTACTATGAAGCCCAAGGCAAGCTGTCTAAGGTGAACGGCATTGGTGATATCGAAGCGATATTCGCTACGCTTTGCGAGGTGGTTGATAGCTACTAAATACGGGAATGCCGGCGGAACGACCGTCGGGCATGCTGAATAAATTCCATTACTGTGGCTCAAGGGTCGAATTTTGTTGATTATGTGAAGGTGTGTTGCCGTTCGGGGCGCGGTGGGGCGGGTTCTGCGCATTTGCACCGCGACAAGCGCACGGCAAAAGGTGGCCCCGACGGTGGCGACGGAGGGCGTGGGGGACATATTATTCTCAAGGCCAACGCGCAGTTATGGACGCTTTTGCACCTCAAGTACCGGAAGCATATCATCGCATCGGCTGGACAACCAGGTGCCAGCGCGCTCAAAACGGGCGCCGACGGTAACGATGAGATACTGGAGGTGCCCGTAGGAACCGTAGCGAAAAATGCCGAGACGGGCGAAGTGCTGTTCGATCTTTCTGAAGACGGCGAAACACAGATCCTGACACCGGGCGGCCGGGGCGGGCTGGGCAACTGGCATTTTAAAAGCGCCACGCGGCAGACGCCACGTTTTGCGCAGCCGGGCGAACCGGGACAGGAAGAATGGATTATTCTCGAACTCAAAATATTGGCCGATGTCGGCCTCGTCGGCTTTCCTAACGCCGGCAAATCAACGTTGCTGTCCGTCGTGTCGGCCGCCAAGCCGGAAATTGCGGATTATCCCTTTACCACACTGGTGCCCAACTTGGGCATCGTGTCCTACCGCGACAATAAGTCCTTTATCATGGCGGATATCCCCGGCATTATCGAGGGTGCTTCCGAAGGTAAGGGACTGGGATACCGATTCCTAAGGCATATCGAACGCAACTCCGTACTCTTGTTCATGGTGCCGGCCGATACGCCCCGCAGTATTGCCCAGGAATACGAAATCCTGCTCAGCGAATTGACGGCGTACAACCCGGAGCTGATTGACAAACCCCGGGTATTGGCCATTAGCAAATCGGATATGCTTGACAAGGAACTGGAAACCGAAATGGCAGCAGGTCTGCCCAAAGACGTGCCCAGCATCTTCATTTCCTCCGTCGCCCAGAAAAATATTGCTCCCCTGAAGGACCTGTTGTGGAAGGCCATTACCGGCCAATAATCTTCTTTTCGATGCCTTCGTTTCAGTGATTTTTGTTTCCGTCGGTGCTGCCAACGTAGCCTCGTGCTGTGTAGAACGATTTAGCGTGCGTCGTCCGTTGCCCATAAAGCATGTTTTTCTTACTTTAGGCGACGCAATGGGATGGATATTACACCTAGTCATTTTTACCGCTGTGCTGATGAGCAGCAGTTGGGCGTTTGCACAGCCCTATGAGTCACGCATCGCGCAGGGCAAAATAACGCATCCTGAACTGAACGAACTGTCGGGTATGGTGGAGAGCTTGGCGCATCCCGGTCATTATTGGGTGCACAACGACAGTGGCGACCGCGCACGTTTATTTCTGATTGATAGCACGGCCCGACACCGCGCCTCCGTAGAGTTTTTAGATCTGCAAGCCCGCGACTGGGAAGATATCGCCTTCATGTGCCGGGACGGCCGGGACTATCTCGTGATCGGCGATATCGGGGACAATAAAGCGCAATACGACGAAATTTATATTCATTTGCTTGAAGAGCCGCGGTTCCTCCTAGGGACAAGCTCGATAGACACGGTTGTGGATATGCAGGTACGTACCTATACCTTTGCCTATACGGAGGGGCCGCGGGATGCCGAGTCCCTGTTTTTTGATCCCCAATCCGAAACGCTTTACCTCATTACCAAACGGGAGCTGTCCGTAGGGGTGTACCGGGTGGATTTTCCCGACAATCCCAGCGATCACGGCCGGCTGGTATGGGAGGCAAGCCTCCCGTTAACCTATGTGACGGCGGCTGATATGAATGCGAGCGGTGAGGAGCTGCTCGTCAAAAACCTGTTGGAAGTGCATTACTGGCACAGGAAGCCTGGGGAATCGGTGGCGGCTATGTTGGGCCGCCCGTCCGTGCGCTTGCCGTACTTTCCCGAACCGCAGGGCGAAGCCATCGCGTTTCGCCGCGATGGAAAGGGTTATGTAACCATCAGCGAGCAGGCACTCGGAATGGAGGCCGTTTTGTACTTTTACCCCAAAGCCGACGAATAAGCCACGCATTATATTGACATAAAAAAACCCTAATGATATGACGAACATGCGCTTGATAGCAATTTTACTTTTTGTCCTTTCCGCGCCCTGGATAACCCGGGCGGCCTCGGCAGACACCGTACAGACGTATAGCTCATCGATGGGAAAGCATATCAAAGCGGTCATCATCACGCCCGATAACTATGAGCGTGCAGACGCGATGCCTGTCGTGTATTTGCTACATGGGTATGGCGGCAACTACGGCACTTGGGTGAACCAAGCGCCGGCTATCAAAGCGATGGCTGACCAATACGGCCTCATTATCGTCTGCCCCGACGGTGGCTTTGGCAGTTGGTATTGGGACAGCCCGGTTGATTCCGCATTCCGATACGAAACGTACGTGGCCAAGGAGTTGGTCGGTTGGGTGGACGAGCACTACAAGACGATTCCCGAACGCCGCGGCCGCGCCATTACGGGCCTGAGCATGGGCGGGCACGGGGCCCTGTACTTGGCTTTTCGCCACCAAGACGTATTTGGCGCCGCTGGAAGTACCGCTGGCGGGGTGGATATTCGTCCGTTTCCGCTCAATTGGGAGATGCAGAAGCGGCTCGGAAGCTATGCCGAGGAACCCCGGCGCTGGGAGAGCCATACGGTGATCAACTTGGTTCACCTGCTGACGCCTAATTCCTTGTCGCTGGTAATAGACTGCGGAACGAGCGACTTCTTTTACGGCGTCAACGAAACCTTGCACCGCAAGCTGATCGAGCGGAACATTCCGCATACCTACATCACCGGGCCAGGCGGGCACAATTGGGATTATTGGCGTGCATCGATTCCGTACCAGTTGCTGTATTTCAGTCAGTGGTTTGCCACGCAGGAGCCATCGAACTAATGGCCACCCCCAACCTCAAGTCGAAACACATTATGAAAAGTTACTTATTCCTCGCCGCTGCCATCGTGTGCGAAACCATCGGAACATCATTTCTGAAGAAGACCGAGCAGTTTAGCAACCCCTTGCCCACGATTATCTTCGCCGTGGCGATGGCGGCTTCGTTTTATTTGCTGTCATTCGCGCTCAAGGAGATTCCTATCGGCATCGCCTATGCCATTTGGTCGGCAGTCGGCATTGTGCTGATATCCCTCGTGGGCTATTTCGTGTACCAGCAGCGGCTGGATTTGCCGGCTATGCTTGGAATCGCGTTGATAATAATCGGTGTGGTCGTGATTAACCTGTTTTCAAAGTCCACGGCGCATTAACTACTTGACAGCGCCTGACTTCACCGATTTTTCCCCAAGCACCCAGTGTGTTTTGCGCGGTGGCTGCAGCTTGATGCTGGGCGATCGCTCAGCGTATTTTTGGATATGCTCGACCACCTCTTGCACGTCATCGCTGAATAATAGCAAGTCCATGTCCTCCTCGCTGATCGTGCGTTCCTCGATCATCCGGTTGATGTGCTTAATGATGTCGGAGTGGAAGTCTACGCCCATAACCACAATGGGAAACTGTTCCAGTTTCTTGGTTTGGATGAGCGTCAGCGTTTCGAAAAACTCGTCCAGCGTGCCAAAACCGCCAGGCAGTACAATAAAAGCAAAGGAATATTTGCGGAGCAGTTCTTTCCGCACGAAAAAATATTCCAGGTTGACAAACTTGTCGAGGTAGGGGTTCTCCTTTTGCTCGTGGGGCAAGACGATGTTGAAGCCTACGGATAAGCCGCCCGCGTCTTTGGCTCCGCGGTTTGCCGCTTCCATGATGCCGGGTCCGCCGCCCGTCATGATGGCAAAACCCAGCTTGGATATTTTGGCTGAAACGTCCTGGGCCAACTTGTAATACCGATGGTTTTCGTCAAAACGCGCCGAGCCGAATACCGTGACGCAGGGCCCGATGAAGTGCATCGTCCGGAAACCTTTGATGAATTGGGCGAATACGCCCGCCACGTACTTCAGCTCATTCCACCGCGACCGGGGGCCGCGGAAAAATTTCTGTTCTTCCTTAAAATATCCGTTACTCATTGCTGTCTAAATTTATTGGAATTAATTGGGTTGTTAACTAGCGCCTTTGCTTCGGCGATGACTTGTTTTTTCTTGCGCGTCTGGATGGCGAGGGTATCAAGCAGCTGCGGCTGCTGCAACAGGTCGTTGACCAAGATGCATCCGGCGAGCAGCAGGGTTTCCCGTTCTCGCTTTACCAAGGTGGTCAGGCACGTAATGGGGTAGAGCCCGGCACTGTCAACACGCACCTTGATGCTCGATTCCGCCGGATAATCCCAGCCGAGCAGGCGGATGCCGTAGTACTCGCCAAAACTGATGGCGTCCTTCGTCCAGTAGGTGTTCGTCACGAGCCAGCCCTGCGAAAAAGGCAGGGAACGCCCAAAATATGGGAACTGTTTGCCGACGGTATCCGTAAACCGCGACAGGAAATACATAGGCGTGGTGACACTGATTTTCGCGTCTTTCGCATTCCGGAATTTGCATTCGATCAAAAGTTGCTCATCGAGGCGTTGTGCCACCACATCTACCTCGTGCGATACCGCGTTGCCCGCTATTTTCTGGCTTGTCGCCGTCTGGTAACCGAGATGGTCGAACAGCTTGGCGACCCATTTTTCGAAGTGGTAGCCGGCCGGGCCGAGCTCCATGAGTGCGCGCTTGAGACTGTAGCGGGCCGCAAAGGAATTCGCCTTCTTTTTGAGGAACCGAAAAGCAAGTTTGTAAATGTCCTTGGTAGGCATGCCTTCGTGTAAGCCGGGCAGAATGGCTTGCAGCACGTCTTCCACGTCTTGGTCGGACGCACCGGATTTGGACAGCGAGTGTTTCAGTCGATTAACATCAAATACCTCAAGCTCCCCGGAATATTTCCTTACTTTCATCCATTGTTTAATTGATAGCGGACAAGATAAATTATTTTTGGCGGTAAGCAAAATGGCGCCCTTGACAATGGTTGAGGGACGGCGACGAGCATGTATGCGGATTATTACCCGTGAAAAGGGGAGAAGTGCTCTTTTTTTCGTTAATTCGTTGGGCGTGACCAAAACAAGCGCAATAGCGTGATTGGTTAATGCGGCATCCATTGACCCAACATAGTTGACCATGTTTAAAAATATTTTTACGGGCTCCCTCATCGTGCTATTGGCCGGGTTCAGTTCCCAACAGGTGGGCGCCCAGGATCTTGAGGATCCCGTCCTGACTGAAGCCGAGCGCATTCACCGTGCTGTTTTTTCCCTCGACTCGCACGGCGACTTGCCCTATTTCATGTCAAGTCGACCCGATTTTGATGTTTCCCAATGGAATGACGTCGTTGCCACGGGATCCCAGATCGACCTTCCCCGGATGCGCCACGGCGGGCTCGACGGAATTTTTCTGGCGGTGTATGTTGGGCAGGGTCCCCGCACGCCCGAAGGGAATGAGGCGGCGATAGCGGACGGGCTGAAGCTGTTTGATCTCATCCACGGAATTGCGGAGAAGCACCCTGGGCTCGCGGGCATTGCGCGGAGCGAGGCCGAGGCGCGAGCCCTGAAGGCGGCTGGCCGATTGGCGCTCTTTATCGGTGTTGAAAACGGGTATGCCATTGGCAATGATCTGCGCATGCTCAAGAAGCATTATGACCTCGGCGCGCGCTACATGACGCTTTCCCACACCCGGAACAACGATATTTGCGATTCATCGACCGATACGCCCGAACACGGCGGTCTCAGTGAATTCGGCAAGCAGGTGGTCCGCGAGATGAACCGCCTGGGGATGCTGATTGACGTTTCCCACATTTCAGACGACGCGTTTTACGATTGCTTGAAATATTCGCAGGCGCCGGTGGTGGCGACGCATAGCTCGGCGAGGGCCCTATATGACCATCCCCGCAACCTTTCTGACGAGATGATTGTGGCGCTGGCGGAGAAGGGTGGCGTCGTGCAAATGAATATGTTCAGCGCGTATATGAAAGATGATAGCCCCGAGCGGCAGGCTGCGTTGGCGGAGCTGAATGGGAAATTTCCGCGTACCGCGGACATGACGGAAGCCATGCGGCGGGCGAGGAGCGAGGCACTGCAGGCGCTGAACCAGCGATTGCCCTATGAGCGCGCCACGCTCGAAATGGCGGTTGACCACATCGACCATATCGTGCAGCTAGTCGGGATTGACCATGTGGGGATCGGGCCCGACTTGGATGGCGGCGGCGGGGTGACAGGCATGTACGACGTGAGCGAATCGGCTAACATTACCCACGAATTGGTTAAACGGGGCTACAGCGAGGAGGATATCGCGAAAATATGGAGTGGCAATTTCTTTAGGGTGATGGCGGCCGCCGAAGAGACGGCGCGTTGTATTGCGGATTCGAGCTACTAAATTAAGGGAATATGGACATGTTAGCATTTACGCTTGGTGCGTTGTTTGGCTTGTTGGCGGTGGTATTCGGCGCTTTCGGTGCACACGCCCTTAAAAAGAAATTCACGGCAGACCAGCAGCAAAGCTTTGAAGTCGGGGTCCGCTACCAAATGTATCACGCTATCGTGTTGCTCGTTATCGGCTTGCATGGCGGATTTTCGGCTGCCGCGACGTGGCTGTTTGTCGCCGGTATCGTCCTGTTTTCCTTCAGCATTTACGGGCTTTGTCTGACATCGGCTTTCGGACGAAAATGGCGTTTTCTGGGGCCCGTCACACCGTTAGGCGGTTTGTTGCTGGTGGCGGGGTGGTTGGCCTTGTTGCTGAGCTATTCCGGCTAATTCAGCACAGGGGACGGTTGCGTGGCGTCCCGCACGAGGTTACAGGAGGGCTTCGCGCAATTGGGCCGCTGTCTTTGGCGACAGGTATCCCAATGGAATGTCAAATACCGTCCGCGCGCCGGTTTGTCCTTCGGACGCCAGCCGGCCTACTGCCCGCGCATACGCCACTAAAACACTGGCTGTAAATTCAGGGTTACTCTCCAGGGCTAGGGCAAATTCGATCCGTTGCCTGGATCCAGTGCCACTCGTACCCGAACGGAATACCGTGCCGCCGTGGGGCATTCCCGAATGGTTTTTCTGCAACTCCGCCTCCGAGATAAAATGTACGGCGGTGTCATAGGGCTCAAAATAATGAGGCATTTCCTTAATGGTCCGCTCGATCTGTGCCAGGTCAGCGCCTTCTTGTGGCACGACATAGCATACCCGCTGGTGACGCTCGGCTGTCGTGAGCAAGGGCGCCTCGCCGGCTCGTACTTGTTCCATCGCATGCTCGGAAGGGAGGGTGTATTGAACGCCGTTTTTGACGCCCGCTACGCGGCGCACGGCATCCGAATGCCCTTGGCTTAGGCCTTTGCCCCAAAAGGTGTACGTATCACCGGCAGGCAGGACGCTTTCGCCCAGCAGGCGAGCCATCGAAAACAGCCCCGGATCCCAGCCCGTGGAAATAAGCGACAACGTTTGGGCGGCCTTCGCTACGGCGTCAACCTGCGCAAAATACGCCGGAATCTTGGCGTGGGTATCAAAACTGTCCACCGTGTGGAACAGCTGGGCAACGGCTGGCACTTGTTCCGGGAGGTCGTGGGACGAACCGCCGCAAAGCACCATCACGTCGATCTTGCCTTTATAATCCTCGATCTGGGCTAAGGACACCACATTAGATACACCGTGGAGGGCGGCAGGCGGGCGGCGCGTGAAAATCGCGACCAATTCCATGTCCGGGTTCTGACGGACGGCCAGTTCTACGCCCTTTCCGAGATTACCATATCCTACAATACCGATTCGCAACGTGTTTCGGGTGTTCTTTTCCATGCTCTGCTATTTTTTATCCCATTGAATCGGGGTGCCTTTTGGCGGCGAAGGTAGCCAAAAATATAGTCAAGAGCCAGCCCGCCAAAAAAAAATAAAAAATTTTCGAACGTTTTGTGCGCAAGCCTGTTCTATAGTCAAAAGGTTATTTCTATTCATTATTCAGGTTTAATAATTGGTTAGTTAAAAGCCCCGATCCTCCCCGTTTCGGGGCTTTTTCATGGACTCACAGATGCCTTCCCGCAGTTTTTTCCAACGATGGGCCAGGCATAAGTGTCCTTACCTACAGAAACAAAAACATAGAAAGGAGAATATCATGGCAGAACTCAAGGACCACAAAGTGGCTATTTTAACCGAGAAAGGTTTTGAGGAAATCGAATTGACCAGTCCAAAGGACGCGCTGGAACTGGCCGGCGCCGTCGTGCACATCATATCGCCTCAGCGCGACACGGTCCGCAGCATAGTAAAAGGGGAGTGGAAGACTGATTTTCCGGTGGACGTGCCGCTGGATGAGGCGCTGCCCGGGGATTACGATGCCCTATTGATTCCCGGAGGTGTTGTCAATCCCGATAAGCTTCGCACAAACGAAGAAGCCTTGCGCTTTGTACGCCATTTTTTTGAGGCCGGCAAGCCCGTCGCGGCCATTTGTCACGGCCCACAGGTGCTTATCAACGCCGTAGTCGTGGAGGGCAGGTCGATGACTTCCGTAGACGCCATTAAAATTGACCTCGTCAACGCGGGGGCTAATTGGCAGGATAGCGAGGTGGTCGTGGACCGCGGGCTGGTGACCAGCCGCACGCCCGAGGACCTGCCGGCGTTTAATACGGCCCTCGTCGAGGAGTTTGCCAAGCAGCATCCGGTGACGCCTTCATCCCGGTAGGGAACGTGGAAACCAGTGCTTTGTGGCAAGTCGCATCGTTGTCCTGTGATTCGCAAATTAATTGCTATAATTGTTTGATTATTGACCGAATAAACGTACATTTGCACTCCGAAATCGGAGTAGGTTATATATAACGCATCAAGAAATACATTACAATAGGTCATGAAAAGAACATTTCAGCCATCGCGACGCAAGAGAAAGAACAAACATGGATTCAGGGAGCGCATGAGCTCAGCCAACGGTCGTCGTGTGCTTGCCGCACGCCGGGCGAAGGGAAGAAAACGCCTGAGCGTATCTGACGAGGCCCGCCACAAGCGCTAGGGTCGCGTATGGCCGGTGACTGCTTGTGTCCGGAGCCCGCGCCGGTTTCTGGATTAGTCATCGATCATGAAAAGATATACATTCAAGAAGGAAGAACGGTTATGTGCCAAACGGTCGATTGACGACCTGTTCACGAACGGTTCTTCCTTTGTTTTATATCCCTTTCGTATCGTTTACCGGCGCAGGCCCCTTGCCGGCGGCGCTGTACAAATGCTGGTTTCCGTGCCCAAGCGCCGGTTTCCCCGCGCTTTCGACCGGAACCTGCTGAAGCGCCGCATCCGCGAGTGCTACCGGCTCCACAAAGAAGCTTATCTGTATCCCGAGGCCCCGCAAGCGGAGGAGCAATTGCTGTTGGCTATCCAATACATCGGCAAAGAGGTGCTGGACTACGCGGCAATCTGTAATCGCCTAACCCAAGCGTTAGCTAAATTGAAGTGAGGTATGTGGGAGCTGCTGTGGGAGAAAGGAATAAAGAGGCTCTTCGGAGCACTTTTCTTGTTGCTGATCCGGGCATACCAACTGCTTTTGTCCCCAATGCTAGGCGCTTCTTGCCGCTACACGCCCACGTGCTCGCAGTATGGCATCGAAGCGATTCGCAAACACGGACCTTTCAAAGGCGGCTGGCTCACGCTCAAGCGTATTGGCCGATGCCACCCTTGGGGCGGCCATGGGCACGACCCGGTGCCGTGATGCCGCCTGTTTCCAACCCCTGAGACCGCTATATGAATACACCCCTCATTCTCCACATCGAAACGGCCACGCCGGTATGCGCTGTTGCGCTGTCGGCGGGAAACAATTGTCTGGTGATTCGCGAACTCGACGAGCCTAATATCCACGCCTCGCAGCTGACGGTATTAATTGAGCAGACCCTCGCCGAGGGCGGCTTTTCCTTTGCCGATCTTGCCGCCGTGTCGGTCAGCAAGGGTCCGGGATCGTACACGGGCTTGCGTATTGGGGTTTCGACCGCCAAAGGCCTCTGCTACGCGCTGGACATTCCGCTACTTGCGACACATACGCTTGACGCGATGGCAAGGGGTTTCGTGCAGCAACATCCCGAGCGTATGGCGCCCGACGTCTTACTAATGCCCATGATCGACGCGCGCCGCATGGAAGTGTACACGGCAGCTTACGGTCCCGACCTAAACCGCGTGGCTGATGTAGCCGCGCAGATTATTGATCGCGAGTCCTTCGTCCAGCAGACGGATCGCCGGAAAATCGTTCTATTTGGCAGCGGTGCGGATAAATTCGTGGAGTTATTTGCCGGGAATGAGGCCGTAACGGTGATTACCGGTTTTAAAAATTCGGCTGCGCATCTCGTTGAGCTGGCCGACGCGGCATATCGCGCGGAACAGCTTGAGGACATCGCTTATTTCGAGCCCTTCTATCTGAAGGAATTTGTCGCGACAACGCCGCGCGCTTAGCCGCACCACCACGTACTATGACATGGCCGACAGGGCCTGAGGGTATGGCGTATGGAGGAACGTGTCTTACCCCACCAACAATACTTCCCGTGCTTTTTTCTCATCTTCCTGCATCTGGGCGATCATTTCTTCCATCGAGCCAAACCATTGGTCGTGGCGGATGAAGTGCAGAAACTTAACACGCAAGGTTTTGTTGTAGAGGTCCTGGTCGAAATCAAAGAGATGCACCTCAATGCTTCTGCCCAGTCCGTCTACCGTCGGCCGGTTGCCGATGTAGCCCATGCCCGGCACGACGATGGAGGGTTGTTCTGGACTGAAATCGCCCGTCGCGATTTCTTCGGGATGGATGAGCGCCACCTCCACGGCGTAAATGCCGTAGGCGGGAATCAGTTTGTGGGTTTCCGGAATCTGCAAATTAGCGGTGGGGAAGCCGATTTGGCGTCCCAGCTGGTTGCCTCGAATAACCAGTCCGGTCAGTAGAAACGGATAACCCAAGTAGTTGTTGGCGGTTTGGATATCCCCTTTGATTAGCGACTCGCGGATCTTTGTGGACGAAACGGCCACGTCTTCGATATCTTGCTCGGGAATCTGCTCGACTTCATACCCATAAATTTCGGCGAATTTCAATAGGTCTGGCAGCGATCCGACCCGGTCTTTTCCGAAGTGATGGTCGTAGCCAATCACGATTTTGCGCGTACCGATTTTAGCGACCAAAATATCACGGATGTATTCCTCGGGCGATTGGTTGGAAAAGTCGCGCGTGAAGGGCGTAATGATCAAATGGTCGATGCCCGCCTCGGCAATCAAGTGGATTTTTTCGGAGAGGTCATTGATTAGGCGCAAGCTGTCATCTTCGGGATGGAGGATCAGGCGCGGGTGAGGGAAAAATGTCAGCAAAACCGATTCGCCGTTCACTTCCTGCGCACATGCCTTCAGGGTGCTGAGTATTTTCTGATGGCCAATATGGACGCCGTCAAAGGTGCCGATGGTGACCACGGCATTGTCTAACGGTGTGAAATCGGCGATATCTCGGTAAATCCTCATCCTGCGCTAAATTTTGTGCAAAGGTAATGGTTTTGGCTGCTTGTATGAAATGTTTTTGCCCCTGCCGCTTCCTTAGGCCGGTTCACTACCGGGTAGGGCTTGAATACTGGCCACTAATTCGTCGAGCTTCCACGCTTCTGCTACATTAAACGATCCGCTTCGGGTCCGGCACAGCGAGCCCAGATGGGCGCCAATGCCGAGTGCGCGGCCGAAATCGTGCGCCAATGAGCGGATGTACGTGCCTTTGCTGCAGACCACCCTGAAATGCACGGACGGAAGTACGATGCCGGTAATCTCAAACTGCGAGATCGTGACGCGCCGGGCCTTCATCTCCACGACCTCACCCCGCCGGGCTTTTTCATATACGCGTTCCCCGCCCACGCGGATCGCCGAATGCGCTGGCGGGTATTGGTCGATGGGGCCGGTAAACTGATGCGTGGCATGCCTGATTGCTTCTTCCGTAATGCCGGCAAGGTCGAAGCGCTCATCGATTTCGGTTTCCAGGTCGTATGAAGGCGTGGTAGCTCCTAAAATAATTGATCCGGTATATTCTTTTTCCTCAGCTTGGAACTGGTCGATGCGCTTGGTAAACTTGCCGGTACAAATGACCAGCAATCCGGTTGCTAATGGGTCTAATGTGCCGGCGTGACCGATTTTAAACCGCTTGGGCAATTTTAAATGGCTGATCAGCGTTCGTTTGATTTTATTGACCGCCTGGAAGGACGTCCAGCCGAGCGGCTTGTCGACCAGTAGGACCTTTCCCGCTAGGTATTCATCCTGTACAGACATCGCTAGAGAAACGTGTAAACAATAACGAATGCGCCGACGATGACGCAATAGATGGAGAAATAAGTGAGTTTGGCTTTTTTGACAAAAGCAATCATCCACTTGCAGGCAAACAGGCCCGACACGAACGCGGCGATGAATCCGACGAGCAGGGGCAACACCTCAAATTGTCCGGTGGCGGCAACGCTGTCGCTCTCCGCATCGATGTACATTTTGACGGTTGCTCCCAGAATCAGTGGCAAAACCATCAGAAAAGAGAAGCGTGCCGCCTTCGACTTGTCATCCCCGAGGAGAATCGAGGTAGCAATGGTAGAACCTGAGCGTGAAATGCCTGGAAAAAGTGCGGCGACGGCCTGAGCCAGCCCAATCACGAACGAGTCGCGGAAGCTAATGTCTTTGCCGGTTCTTTTGGCTTTGTCCGCAAAAAACAGCAAGGCAGCGGTTACCAGCAACATAAAGCCCACGAGGCGCAGGTTGGAGAACAGGTCTTCGAGCGTGTCTTTCAGGAAAACACCCACAAGCGCCGCGGGAATCATCGACAGGATGACCATCAGCGCGAAGCGGGTTTCTTCATTCCATTTGAATTGAAATAGGCCCTTGAATATCTGCCAGATGTCCTTCCGGAATACAACGATCGTGCTTAGCGCGGTGGCAAAATGCAGGACAATCGCAAATAGTAAGTTGTCTTCGTCGCTGTATTTCAGGCCCAGCACTTCCTGTGCGATCACGATATGCCCGCTGGATGATACGGGCAGGAATTCCGTTAACCCTTGGACAATGCCAACGATTAACGCTTTAATAATTTCCGTCATTAACCGTTGTCGTGGTTTTTAGGTTTGGTAAGGATCGCTACTACGCCTAACGCAAAGCCCGCGACTACAACCAGCGGAGCAATGGTGATTTTTGTGAAGCTATAGATGTCTTCCGAGCCCATCATCAGCAGAAAACCGAGGATGACGACAGCGATGCTAGCAATGAAAAGCTGATAGTTTCGCCTGCCGAACACGAGCGGTGATTTCTTGGTGGGTTGTGTTGGTTTTAGTTTTGACATTAGTCGCCTTATTTTTTATCGGTACAATTCATTTGATTTTAGCCGCAGGTACTTGCTGACGGCGAAATATGTGCTCAGGCCCGAAATGAGGATGCCGAGCACCACGATGCTCGCGAAAATCGCGCCGAATTCGAACCAATTGCGCAGGAACACAAGTTCAGGCAATTCGCGTTGCGACAGCTGCAGGATGAACAGCAGCAGCAGGATCGCAATGAGCGCCCCCAGCAGACCGTGCAGGATGCCGTAGCCCAGAAATGGCCGCCGGATGAAGCCCTTGGTTGCGCCGACCATCTGCATGCTTTTGATCAGAAAACGCTGGGAATAGATGGATAGTCGTATCGTGTTGTTAATCAGTGCGATGGCAATGAGTAATAACAGCATGGTGAACGCAAGCACAACAAGCCCGATGATGCGGATATTTTGGTTGACCATGTCGATCAGGGATTCTTGGTAAACTACTTCATTGACATGGCTATTGGCCGATAGTTTGCTGATAAAATGTTCAATGCTGTCCGTGTTGGCGTATTCTGCTTTCAGGTAAATATCGATCGATGACAGGAGTGGGTTGTGCCCGAGGAATTCGACGAAGTCCTCGCCCAGGTCCATGGCAAGATTTTTGGCGGCTTCTTCCTTGCTGATGTAATGCGACCGAAGCACGTAAGGGTCGTTGTTTACATTTTTTTGCAAAGCCAGTACATCGCCCTCGCTCACGCCTTCATTGACGATCAGATTGAGTACAATATTTTCTTTGACGTAGTTTGACAAGTTCTTGGCGTGTACCAAGATCAGGCCTAGCAATCCGGTCATCAGCAAGACCAGTGCGATACTGATTACGGTCGATATGTAAACCGATTTGGTTTTCTTTGACGAGGTACTCAATTCATAGTTTTCCATGGTTGGAAATGTTTTGCCTGCGAAAATAGCGATTACGGTTGAGATATCCCAACAGGGCAGCGATACGTTTTTGCCAGTTTCGTTGCCGCAATTTCCGGGCCTCGTTCACAGCAAGGGTTTTGCAGACCCCTTTTTTTAAGGTTTATGTATCGAGAAGGCCAAAGGCGACCCCTGCCCTGATTTCGCCCTGCAACGGTGCGAGCTGCGCTTGGGAGGGAAAATGGTTAACCATAGGAATGTCACGGCGTTACGGCGGTCGGGCCGATGTTGAAAATATTTCGGTGTATTATATAATTGGTTAATTTTGTATGGACATTAAAGCCATACTTAAACTAATATTCCACGTGATGGGGAGACAACAATTACGATTTGGGCTTGTGGCCGTTTTTATGACGGCAGCGAGTATTTATACGACACACGCCCATGCCGGCCAGCAGCAGGCGGGGAGCGCACGGGATACTCTGTCATGGGATACCGTGTTGCCTTTCGATGACGGCGTGGTGACGGGGCAGCTGGATAACGGCTTTGTTTATTATATCCGTAGGAACGTTGAGCCCAAGGACCGCGTGGTCATGTACTTGGCCGCCAAAGTCGGATCTATCCTCGAAAACAAGGACGAACTGGGGCTGGCTCACTTCATGGAGCACATGAATTTCAACGGGACTAAGAATTTTCCGAAAAACGACTTAATTCATTATTTGCAAAGTGCGGGCGTGCGGTTTGGGTCAGACCTCAATGCGTATACCGGCTTCGAACAAACCGTTTACCAGTTGCCGATTCCGTCTGACGATCCGGAACTTTTGCAAAACGGCCTGCAGGTGCTTCGCGATTGGGCGCAAGATGCTTTGCTCGATGAGGAAGAGATTGACAAGGAGCGGGGCGTCGTGCTCGAAGAGATGGGCGGAAGCCGCGGCGCTATGCAACGGATGCAAGACCAATATTTGCCGATGATCTTCAACGGATCGCGCTATGCAAGTCGCCTGCCGATCGGTACCAAGGAGATTATTTCGAATTTCGACTACCAGGTCCTGCGCGATTTCCACAAGAAGTGGTACCGCCCGGATTTGCAAGCACTAATTGTTGTGGGCGATATTGATGTCGACGCGATGGAAGCGGAGATTAAATCCCTCTTTTCAGACCTGCGGACCCCGGCAGACAAGCCCGAACGTCCCGAATTCGGCGTGTCGCTGTTGGGCAAAAACCAGTTTATGGCGGTCACCGACCCCGAAATGACGGCTACCGTCATGCAGCTATTCATCAAACATCCCGAAAAGAAGGTCGAAACGGTTGGCGATTTCCGGCATAACGTCAAGCGTAGCTTGTTTAACCAAATGGTTTCCAATCGGTTCAGTGAGCTTGTCCGACAGTCGGATCCACCATTCATCCAAGGAGGGGGAAGCATTGGAAACTTTATGTACGGACTGGATGCGCTGTCTATGCTGGCTGTTGCCAAGCCCGGCGAACTTGAGCGGGGCGTCACCGCAGTCGTCACGGAGTTCGAACGTATCAAACGGCATGGTTTGACGGCGACCGAGCTGGAGCGTGCGAAAAGCAACTACCTAACCCAGCTCGAAGCACGGTACAACGAGCGCGATAAGCGCAATTCGGACAGCTACGTGCAGTCCTACCTCAATCATTTTCTGGAGGACCGTCCCAGCCTGAACAACGAAGACAGCTACCTCATTTCCAAATCCCTATTGGCATCGATCCAAATTGACGAAATCAACCAGATGATGGATGCATATTATACGGACGGCAACCGCGATATCTTGATTTTGGCACCCGAGCGCGAGAAGCCCAACCTGCCCACCGAAGCGGACATGCAGGCGTGGATCGCGGCCATTGAAGCCTCGGATATCCAAGCCTATGCGGATAATGTTGCTGATGAGCCCTTGCTGGAAGAGGCGCCTGCGGGTGGCAAAATCGTGGCCCGCCAAGAAATGGCATCCATCGGTGTAGTGGATCTGAAGCTTGATAATGGCGTGCGCGTACTGTTAAAGCCGACGGATTTCAAGAACGACGAGATCCAGATGACGGCAAGCAGCCCCGGAGGCACTTCGGTCTACGACGATGCCGATTATTTATCGGCATCATACGCTACCGCACTGGTGATGAGCAGCGGCCTGGCCGATTATAACGCGACGCAATTCAATAATTACCGGGCGGGCAAGCGCGTATCGGTGACGCCGTATATTCAGGAACGCTCACAGGGTTTCTCGGCATCCAGCGGCAAGCAGGATCTAGCAACCGCTTTCGAACTGGTGTACCTGTATTATACAGCCCCCCGGATGGATATGGAAGCGTTTGAGGGCTTGCTGAGCCGTACCCGGGCTTCCCTGGCCAATCGGGCAGACGACCCCGATGCCGTTTTTGCTGATACGATAAACCGGACGCTCTATGGGGATAACATTCGCCGCAATACCATCACCATTCCTCAGCTGGAACAAATCGATGCGAAGCGCGCTTTCGAGGTTTACCGCGATCGTTTTTCGGACGCATCCGCGTTGACAGTCACCATCGTTGGCAGCTTCACCGAAGAGGAGATTACGCCGCTGATTGAGCAATACTTGGGCGCGTTGCCCGCGCCAGGCCTCGGCACGCAGGCACGGGATTTAGGGCTTTACCCGCCGGCTGCCGGCGTATCAAAAACAGTGCGCCGTGGCCAGGAACAAGAGAAAGCGAGCGTGAGGATGTTGTACTATGGCGACTACGACTACTCGCTTGACGAGAACGCACAGCTAGACGCATTGGAAAGCGTGCTGAACATCAAGCTGATTGAGCGCCTGCGCGAAGCCGAAAGTGGCGTGTACGGCGTGGCTGCCCGTGCTTCCTATTCCAAGGAGCCTCGCGGACGGTATTCGTTTGGCGTATATTTCGGTACAAGCCCGGGTAAAGTGGCCGACTTAACGGCTTCGGCCCTGGACGAGATCGAGAAAATCCGGACCGCCGGACCAGATCCTGTGGATATCGACAAGTTTAAGATCGAGCAACGCCGCGTGCTGGAATTGCAGCTAAAGGAAAACGGCTTCTGGCTGGGGCATATTAGCAATGCCGTGGACAAAGGCGAAGACCCCGCTTATATCCTGACCTACTTGGACGAATTGGACAAGGTGACGGTGGAAAGCGTCAAAGCGATTGCTAACAAATACCTGGTACAAGACCGCATGTATAACTTTGTCTTGTTGCCCGAAGCGCCTTAAGGGCCTTCCGCCCAATCGTTGGGCAGCTAACTGAGCAGCAACGGGTCACGCGGCCCGTTGCTTTTTTTTCGCCTTGTTTTTTACACAAATTTTCGTAACTTCATACCGCTGCCGCACGCTTCCGCGGACAATCGCGCCCGAGGAAGTGTTGTTTCTTTTTTTTGAAATACGCCCTGCCGGGGTGTTCCCTTCACAAAACCGTTGTTTGGATATGATTATAAGACCTCGCGAGAAATGGTTTCGCATGTTGTTTGTTTGGCATGGTTCCGTATTGTCGACCATATTGCCTAGGCTCATCATGCTGCTGGTATTTTCCATTGTCATATACCACCACCACGGACGGATATTCGACTATAAGATTTCGCTCAACCCGACGGCATTTATGCTGGTGGGTATCGCGTTGGCCATATTTTTAGGGTTTTGCAATACCGCGGCTTACGACCGGTTCTGGGAGGCGCGGATCTTGTGGGGCAACTTGCTGAACGATAGTCGCTCCCTTGTCCGGCAAGTGTCGTCTTTCGTTACAGCGCGTAACAGCGATGGCGAACTGCAGGCGTTCGTGCGCATACTCACTGCCTTTGCCTTTACCATAAAACATCAACTGCGCGAGACCGATCCCACGGCGGATATCGAACGGCTGCTGCCGGCTGACCTGGCGAAGAAACTGGCAGGCAAACAATTTATTCCAGCCCTGTTGCTCAATGAGATGGGGGCGTGGCTGGCGGCAAAAGCCGATGCCGGCACGATCGATTCCATTACCAAAATGGGAATCGACAACAACCTGAACAAACTATCGGAGTCACTAGGGGGCTGCGAACGTATCGCGAATACGCCCATCCCGTATCCGTACCACGTGTTGCTGCACCGTACCGTATATATCTATTGCTTTCTGTTGCCTTTTGGGCTGGTCGACACCATCGGGTGGATGACGCCCGTTATCGTTACGTTCATTGGTTACACGTTTATTGCGTTGGATGCGATTATAGCGGAAATCAGCGACCCGTTCGGTACGGAGCCGAATGATTTGGCGCTCGACCAGATTTGCGATACCATCGAATATTCCCTTGCCGAATTAGGAGACCTGCCGTTGCCGATGAAGTCCGACGCGGTGGAAGGCTATTACGCCAACTAGCTAGGAGCGGGGGTGGTATTGCGTTATCACCGATTTGAGGTAGTCGCGGTCTACGTGGGTGTAGATTTCGGTGGTTGTGATGCTTTCATGCCCGAGCATGTCCTGCACGGCCCGCAGATCCGCGCCGCCTTCGATTAGGTGTGTGGCAAAGGAATGCCGGAAGGTGTGGGGGCTGACGGATTTGTTGAGGCCAGTCTTTTTCGCCAGTTCCTTAATCACCAAAAACACCATAACGCGCGATAAGGCGCGTCCCCGGCGGTTGAGAAAGACAAAATCTTCCTGTCCCGGCTGTATGGCGATGTGGCACCGGACCTCGGTGATGTACAGGCGGACGTATTTCGACGCTTCGGCACCGATGGGCACCAGCCGCTCTTTATTACCCTTGCCCGATACCTTGATAAACCCAATATCCACATGAAGATTCGAAATGCGTAACGATACTAATTCGCTGACACGCAACCCACAACCGTACAATACCTCAAGTATCGCTCTATTTCGTATGCCTTCGGGAGCCGAAAGGTCGATGGCGTTAATCAGGGCATCGATTTCGTGAATATTTAGTACGTCGGGGATTTTTCGGCCCAGCTTGGGGCTTTGGAGTAGTTCGGTTGGGTTCGGGGTTAGGTCGTATTCCAGCGCCAAAAAGGTGTAAAACGCTTTAATGCCCGAGAGGATGCGCGCTTGGCTGTATGCGGAAATACCGAATCCGTTAATCCAGTGCAGGAAATCCTGAATTTGCGAAGGGGTGAGATCGAGCGGCGTATGGCCTAAGGGCTCAGCAAACTGCCGGAGCTTGCCGACGTCGTTGCGATAGGCCACAATGGAGTTTTCGGACAAGGACCGCTCCAGCCGTAAATATTGCGTGAATTCGGTTGTTGCCGTCTTCCAGTTCATATGGCATAGCTTACCGTTTTTCGGCAATGATGTGAACGCGCAAACGCCTGCCGGACCGAGCTGATGACCAGTCTGAAAGGCGCCTGCAATACACGTATTGCTTGGGGTATTGATGTTTAAGCAAATGCGAGCCAGTCACTAGCGTCCGAATAGTCTTCCACGACCGACGCACGGCTGCAGAGTGCTAGGTTCGATGCTATTTGTGTGATGTCGCGTTGCAGGTGCTCGAAACAGTTTTCAATGAGATCGGTGCGGAAGCCCCGCTCACCCATGGCCAGCACATATCCTGCGGAGATGGTCCGGCTGACGATCTTACCTAGCCCGACCAGCTTGCGCTGTGCGAGTAGGTCGCCGGGGACAAAATCCAGCAATTTGGCGAAACGTGGCGCGACTGATGCGGTCAGTGGATCTTCTTTGAAGTAATGCAGCAGATTCGGCAGCTTGGCCTTTTTCATTTTCTTGAGAATGATGTCCGCGATTTGCGTGTAGAGCATTTCGTTGGATCCCTCGAAAATCTGGAAGGGGCGGCTGTCGACGATGCCGCGTCCGGCAATGTGGCTGATTTTGTAGCCGTTAGCCCCCGAAACCTGGAGGCATAGTTGCGAAGATTCCTGCATCAGGTCGGTGACAAAAGCCTTCATCGTGTTGGCTTCCAGTCCTTCGGTTGCCAAGTTGAACGCGATGCCGCTGATGCCGCTGCTGCGGGCGCACATAGCCGAGCATACCGTGTAGGCCGCCTGGATACGCGACAACTGGTATTGTACGGAGTCCAGCGATAAGAGGTTGCCACTGCCTACGATGCGTTCCCGGCACCGCGTTACCGCTTCGTCCAGCATACGTTTGATAAAGCCCATGCCCATGCCAGGGAATTGCATCCGGCTACGGTGCAGGATATCCAGCATCATTTTGATGCCCGTGCTGGTGGCTTGTAGTTTTTGGTTGGCGGGTACCTCGATATCGATTTGATTGAGCCCGTAAGGGATCATGTAGAGTCCTAAGTTGTCGAACAGATGTTCTACCTTGATGTGTTGCTGGGGATTCGCATCGTCGGTGATGAAGAAGTCGATGTCGCGCGCTAGCTCGCCGTTTTCCAGCCGTTTGCGGGCGGTCACCAGCCAGTAGTCAGCTTGGCCGGTCAAGCCTTGCCAATGCTTGGTGCCTTTGACGGCATAGCCCGTATCGGTCGTGGTGTAGGCCGTACGCATGTTGAGCGCGTCGCTGCCGTAGTCAGGCTCCGTGATCATTAAGCCGCCCATACGCTGTTCGGTAAGGAAGCTTTTGAAGATCGACGCTTTGACATCGTCACTAGCGTATTTGGCGACAGGTTCCAGAAATAGGGCAAAGTTAATCCCAAAGGTAAGGGAGAGCGGCAGGGACTCGTAGGAGGCCGCTGACAGCAAGGCCAGACATTCCTTCACCACGACGCCTCGTCCACCGTAGGCTTCCGGAATGGCGACGGCCAGCGGCACTTCGTCCATGATTCGCTTCCATACCTCAGGTGGCAAACCACGTTGCAAACTCAACTGGTCAATATCAGCCACTTCGTGGAATGCCTCGCGCAGTGCCTTTTCAAAACGTCCTATATAAGTCGAAAGGTCTTCTTTTTGGTTTGTTTGTCTCTTTTCGGATACTTCTACAGCCATCAACAATAGTTTTGCGACAAAGTTAAGTAAATTAACATCTATTTGCACACTAGAACTGATAACTTATTGGTTCGGTTCGTAACTTTATGGTAACACGCTGCTAATCCATGGCTTTCGGAACGAATACCTATCGGGCAAACCTGGCGGAAAAAGGCACGATGTGCCGGTGCGGGTGGCTTAATTTTTTGCATGCCGTCTAAATTCGCGTTTAGATTGGCTTTTTCGAAAAATGTTTTCTATTTTTAAAGATTAGTACATGTTGTGTGCGGGATGGTTTTGGGTGGGTAGCATGGGTTGTTATTTTGGAATATTACATGGAAATCGAAAAAAAATTATTTGACAACTTACAAAGCTTCTTTGGCTTCGATACCTTTAAGGGAGAGCAGGAGGCGATTATAACGAATATTCTCGACGAGCGGGACACGTTCGTAATCATGCCTACGGGTGGGGGCAAGTCCATCTGCTACCAATTGCCTGCATTAATGAGCGAAGGCACGGCTATCGTGATTTCGCCACTTATTGCGCTGATGAAAAACCAAGTGGACCAGCTACGGTCGTTTGGAGGAACGGACAGCATCGCGCACTTCCTCAACTCGTCATTGAATAAAAGCGAGGTAACCAAGGTGAAGCAAGATGTTTTGTCCGGACTGACGAAGCTGCTCTATGTCGCACCCGAATCCTTAGCCAAGGCAGACAACGTAGAGTTTCTGAAGCTGCTGACCGTTTCCTTCGTGGCGGTAGACGAAGCACACTGTATATCGGAGTGGGGACACGATTTTAGGCCGGAGTACCGGCGTATCAGGCAAGTGATCAACACGATAGGCGACGATATTCCGGTCATTGCGTTGACGGCTACGGCGACGCCCAAGGTACAGTCCGATATCCGGAAAAACCTGCAAATGACTGAGGCCACGTTATTCAACTCGTCCTTCAACAGGCCCAACCTGTATTACGAGGTGAGGCCGAAGAAAAGCATCGCCAAAGAGATTATCCGGTTTATCCGCAACCACAATGGCAAGTCGGGCATTATCTATTGCTTGAGCCGCAAGAAAGTGGAAGAGATCGCCGAGGTGCTTAACCTCAACGGCATCAAAGCCTTGCCCTACCATGCTGGATTGGACGCCAAGACGCGATCCGAAACCCAAGATAAATTCTTGATGGAGGATGTGGACGTCATTGTGGCGACGATCGCTTTCGGGATGGGGATTGACAAGCCCGATGTGCGCTACGTGATCCACCATGACATTCCAAAAAGCATGGAAGGCTACTACCAGGAAACGGGACGTGCAGGGCGTGACGGCGGCGAAGGACACTGTTTGGCGTTCTATTCCGAAAAGGATATCGAGAAACTGACCAAGTTTATGAAGGACAAGCCGGTGTCCGAACGGGAGATCGGCACGCAGATCCTCAAGGAGGTGATCGATTATTCGGAGTCGTCGGTATGCCGGCGCAAGCAGATTTTGCACTATTTTGGCGAGCGCTTTGACGAGACCATGTGCAACAGCATGTGCGACAACTGCAGCTCGGACCGTATCTATTTTGAGGCGGAGGAGGCCTTGCTGAAGGTGCTTGCCTTCATTAAATCGCAAGGAGACAAGTTTGATGACCACCACTTGCTGAACGTGCTCATGGGCGAGGCGACCCAGCCCGTGACGTCATACAAGCACGATACGCACGCCTTGTTTGGAAGCGGTACGGAAGATGGGCTGCTGTATTGGAAATCGGTGATGCGCCAAGCGACCCTTGAGGATTTTCTGGCCAAGGATATTGACAATTACGGGTTGTTGAAGCTCACCCAGAAAGGGATAGGCTTTCTGGAAAACCCGTATGCGATCAAATTCAGTATGAACCGCTCGATGGAAGACGTGGAGGAAGACCGTGGCGACGAGCAAGCGACGCAGATGGGCGGTGGCGCGGTGGATACGCAGCTGCTTCGTATGCTCAAAGACCTGCGCAAGAAGATTGCCAAGCAAAAGGGACTGCCGCCGTTTGTGATTTTCCAGGATCCTACGCTCGACGAGATGTGTACGCACTATCCCATCACGTTAGATGAACTGAAGCAGATTCATGGCGTAGGGGCAGGCAAGAGTGCGAAATTCGGCGCCCAATTTGTTGCCCTGATCAGTCAGTATGTCGATGAAAACGACATTGACCGTCCGCAAGACTTGGTGATCAAGAGTTCGGCTAACCGTTCCGCACTCAAGGTATCCATTATCCAGAATATCGACCGTAAGATCGGATTGGAAGACATTGCGGCAGCCAAAGGGATTACCTACGAGGAACTGCTGCGCGAAGTGGAATCGATCGTCAACTCCGGAACGAAGCTCAACCTCACTTACTTTGTGGATGAAATGATCGATTCAGATCGGCAAGAGGAAGTGTACGATTATTTTAGGCAGGCAGAAATCGATTCGATTGACGAAGCACTGAAGGAATTGGGTGGGGATGACTACACCTATGAAGAAGTTCAATTGATGCGCATCAAGTTTATGTCGGAGCTAGGAAACTAGGCCCGGATGGGTATCGGGCTTTCTCTTTCAGCTATATGGATGAACGCCCTTCGGGCACGCCGGTACACGCCTGGATTCATGCTGTATCGTGCGGGCAGGTAGGGACGGCATGACAAAACAACCCGTTGGGGCTACAAAGACAGACTGCATGGACGTTCAGCATATTTTAGCGAAACAACGGGCTTTTTTCAGGAGTCACCAGACCCGGGATCTAGCATTTCGGAAAAGCCAGCTCCGAAAACTGAAAAATCTGATCGAAAGCAATGAGGAGTTGCTTTGCGAGGCCATCCACAAGGATTTTGGCAAGTCGAAATTCGACGTGTTCACAACGGAACTGGCCATTGTCCTGCAGGATATCGACTATTACCTCAAGCACTTGGGGCGGTTGGCGAATCCGAAGTCTGTGCGCACGAATTTGGCCACCCAAATCGCCAGCAGCAAGATCTACAGCGAACCGCTTGGATGTACGTTGGTCATTGGTGCCTGGAATTATCCGTTCCAGCTTTCGCTGGCACCGTTGGTGGCGGCCGTAGCCGCCGGAAACACGTGCATGGTCAAGCCCAGTGAAGTTGCTCCGCATGCCATGGCGGCTATCGCCTCGCTCATCAACACGAATTTTCCCGACGAACAGCTATTCGTCGCGCAAGGGGGTGCTGAGCTGGCTGCCGAAATATTGAAACACCGTTTTGACAAGATTTTCTTCACGGGCAGTCCCCGGGTCGGTCGCTTGGTGTACGAAGCTGCAGCGAAGCACCTCACGCCGGTGACGCTCGAGCTAGGGGGCAAATCGCCGGCTATCGTGACGGCAAGCGCCGACTTGGACGTGGCCGCCAGGCGGATCGTTTGGGGCAAGTTCCTCAACGCAGGACAAACCTGCATCGCACCCGATTACGTGCTGGTCGAGGAAAGCGTGGAGCTGGATTTCCTGAACCGCTTGAAGCATTACATCGACAAATTTGCGTACCATGCCGGTGAGCGCCATTATACGCAAATTGTTAGCGCGAAGCATACCGAACGTTTACTGGCACTTATCGACCCGTCAAAGGTGTACTACAGCGGCGAGCATGACCTTGCCGCACGGCATATCGCGCCTACGGTGTTGCGGGGGGTGCAGTGGGCAGATCCTGTGATGCAGGAAGAAGTTTTTGGTCCGATCTTGCCTGTGCTGACCGTTTGGGCATTCGGTGAAGCGATCGATCAGGTGTTGGAGACCGAAAAGCCATTGGCGGCGTATCTTTTCACAAAGAACACGGCCGAAAAAGACCGGTTTGCGTCAGAGCTTTCATTCGGAGGCGGGTGCATTAACGATGTCATCATGCACGTCGCTAACCCCAATTTGCCTTTTGGCGGGGTAGGGAATTCAGGAATGGGCCGCTATCATGGGAAATTCGGGTTCGAGGCGTTCTCCCACCAAAAACCCGTGATGGACCGAGCGACCTGGGGCGAGCCGAATTTGCGATACCCGCCCTATACGGACGATAAGTATACATGGATACGACGCCTCCTCTAGGTACCGCAGCATAGCCCTGATCGTTAGTCATCAATGCCCTTCTTATACTGGGCTGTGCCCAGAATAGGTTAGGCGTGCGCGACCGACTTTTTGCTCGTCATGTTATGAGCCTGCAAACGGGGTTCCGAATATGCCGACCGCGAGCTCTGCCCAGATGAGGAAGAATACGAACAAAATGGCTAAGCAAGCGTACAGGCGGTTTCTGGCGCATTTGACTTTCCGCAATACCCATTCGCAAAGCAATCCCGCGGAGAAGAGCAGGATTCCCATCATCACGAAATCAGAAACCGTCCAGTTCACTTCAGCCGTGAATTGCATGGCGATAAATGGAACCGTTAATAGTGCTGCCGCTACCGACAGGATAATCACCAATCGCTTGTTGGCGAACGCGGGGTAAGTGGGTTGAACCATGTTTTAAAAGCCTAAATATTTATCTCAACAAAGCGCTTTGTAATACAAAGTAAACAATAAAACTTCATAAGCCAAAATATTTTTTTCATGTTCAGCGTGGAGGTATGCGCTTGCGTCAGATCGGCTGGCGTACCGCAGATGAGGTCGACTTGTTAGCTGATAAATCCTTTTACGTATTGCTTCGTTAATTCCTCTTTGGGGTTGAGCAATACTTCGTCGGTGGGACCAAATTCGATGATTTCTCCCATGTACACAAAAATGATGTAATCGGAGATGCGACGCGCTTGTCGGAGGATGTGCGTGACGAGCACAATCGTGTATTTCTCCTTGAGTCGGACAAAGAGATCTTCGATTTTCTGGGTGGAAATCGGGTCCAATGCCGAGGTGGATTCGTCGCCGAGAATAATTTCAGGTTCAACGGCGAGGCCGCGGGCGAGGCAGAGCCGTTGTTGCTGCCCGATGGAAAGTTTGGCTGCGGGTGCATGCAGGCGGTCTTTGACTTCTTCCCATAGGCTGGTGTTTTTCAGTTGCGTTTCCACGATGCGGTCGAGCTCGCTTTTCTTACGCGTGCCGTGGATACGGGGTCCGTAGGCCACATTATCGTAAATGGACATGGGAAGCGGGAAGGGACGCTGGGAGAGGAGCCCCATTTTTTTGCGGATGCGCGTCACTTCAGCTTCGGAGGCATAGATGTCTTCTCCGTCGACGAGTACGCTGCCCGAAACGCTGACCTTTGCGGTGTCGTCCAGCAGCCGGTTGAAGGTCTTCAGCAAGGTCGTTTTGCCGCAACCCGAAGGGCCAATGATTGATGTGACGCTCTTGTCGGGAATCGCGATGTTGATATCTTTCAGGATATGCGCGCCATCAATATGTACATTGAGGCCTTTGACATGTATCAGCGGTGGTTGGGTCATAGGGCTTGTCAAACGTTATTTTTGGATTGTCTGGATGCCAGGATATGCGAGATGATAACCACCACGAGGATAATGATGGTCAAGATCAGTGCCGAGGCATATGCGCGCCCCTGTACTTCAGGGATGGGGCTGCTCAGTTGGAAGAATATCGCCAGCGGCAGCGTCGCGGCGGGTTCGTCGAGATACAGGGGTATGTTGTCGCTAAAGCCGGCCGTGAACAGTACGGAGGCTACATCGCCTATGCCGCGCCCGAAGGCGAGGAGCACCGCGGTGTAAATGCCGGGCCGAATTTGCTTCAGAATCACCTTGGCCGCTTCCCAGCGCGTGGCACCCAGCGAAAGGGCCGCGTGCTTAAGCTCTTTGGGCACACCGGAAATTACCTCGTCCAGGGTGCGTACCATGATGGGGATGATCAGCAAGGTAACGGCGATGATGCCGCCGAAGAGCGATGCCCGTACGCCCAGCCAGATCATGATGCTGAACGCGAAGGCGCCATATACAATCGAGGGAATGCCAAAGAGGACATCGTAGGCCAGCTTGGCTGTTTTGCTGACCATGCTTCCCTGCTTGAGGTAAATGTTGAGGTAAATCGAAATGGGGATGCTGATAAACAAGCTGAGTACCGTAGCGCCGCCCGCCAGATAGAGGGAGCCAATGATGGCGTTGAGCACGCCCCCTTCCTTACCGATGTAGAAACCGCCCTGCGGTACCTTGGTGACCATGTCCCACGTGAGATAAGGCACGCCCTTGACGACGATCGTACCGACAATCAGGAATAGGCTCGAGCTGACAATGATGCAGGCAAGCACCATCAGGACTTTGAAAAAACGTTCTTCAAGTTTTCTTCTTCGCATAGCTAGGCAGTATATCGGTGTTCGAGGCGGTTGAGAATCAGTCGCGAGATCAAGTTGAACAGGAAGATGATGACGAAAAGCAGTAGGGCAGCAAACATGAGCGCGGCATCATACAGCGGGATGGACATCATTTCACCGAAATTATTCGCGATCAAGGCAGGCAAGGGATAGCCACCATCGAAGACGGAACTCGGTGCTACCGGAATGTTGCCGCATACCATCAGTACGGCTACCGTTTCGCCAAACGCGCGGGATATGGCCAAAACAGCTGCGGCGAAGATACCCGGGAAGGCTCGTTTGAGCACGACTTTCTTGATCGTTTCCCATTTGGTGGCACCCAATGAAAGGGAAGCATCCTTCAATTCCTTCGGAATGGTGCGCAGTACCTCGGATACGATGCTCACCAAGATCGGGAAGATCATCACCGCTAATACCACGCCGCCCGTGAGCACGGTGTAGCCGCTGGACGAATCGGAAAAGCGGGGCGCCAGGTAGTTCTGGATGAAAGGAACGACGAAAAATATACCCCACACACCGTAAATGACCGGCGGAATGCCCGCCAATACGTTGACGAGCGGAAGAAGCAAGCGACGGATCGCAGGGGGTGCATATTCGGTGAGGTAGATGGCCGTGAGCAAACAAAGCGGTAGGGCCAGGGTAATCGCAATCACCGTCACCCACAGCGTGCCCATGATAAAGGGATAAAACCCAAATTGCCCTTTGCTCGGCGCCCAGTGGCTGTCGCTGAACAGGTGCCAGATGCTGTGGGTGGCCAGTAAGGGCTCTGCCCGCAGGTAGAGGCCAAGACCGATCAGCACAACGATGGAGATAGAAAAAATGGAGAGGACAAGCATCGCGTTGGCGACCAGTTTGTCCTTAATTAGTCTGATGTCCAAGATTAGTCAAGTTTAGCGAGTTCTTCGGATATCCATTTTTCGTTGAGCGGGATGTAGCCGTTTTGGAGCAATATAGCTTGCGACTCTTTTTTCAGGACGAATTTTACGAATTCGACCAAGGCCACGTTGTCCGGTTTGCCGTTGAACAGGAACGACAAGTTGCGCGCGGGTGGCGCGGGGTATTTCCCAGTCGCTACAGCTTCCGTCAGGTTGTCGATCCGGCTATAAAAGTCTTCGTCCGGGTCGACTTTTCCATTGCCGTTAGCGTCCAGCGGCACCACGCGCAATGAGGGGATCAGGTGGCGGGTCTGCAGGTCGTACACAAAGTTGATGTTGCTAAACCCGATGGCGTTGCGGTCGCTGATAATCGTCTGCGTCATGCCTGGGTCGCCAAAAATGCCCACACCCTTGAGGTCTTCCTGCGAACGGCCAAAAAAAGCCGCCCAGGTTTCCGCGGCACCCGCTGCATCCGAGCGGGTATAGCGATTCATCGGCGCGCTGGCAAACGCCGTGTCGATCTGTTGCCAGTTGCTGATGCGATCGGTTACGAAGATGTCCTGAAGCTCTGCGTGCGTCAGGCCCCGCGCTGCCAAGGCCGCCGCATTCGGATTGTCGGCATTAATCGTCGGCACGACGGCATCCTTGGCTACATGGATTACGTACGCGCCCCGTTCAAATTCCTGGGGATGGATGTCGCGCGAGACCAGTCCAATGTCGACCATGCCGCTGAGGGCATCCGCTACGCCCTTGCCGGCGCCGCCGGCGGAGATGTTGAAGCGCACGTGGGGATGAGCGTCCTTAAACTCCTCGCTCCACAATACCACCAACGGATAGAGCGCGAAGGCGCCAGACACGCTGATCATGCCCTGTAATCCCTTTTCAGGATCCCATCCATTCGGAACTTTAGGTGCGCAACCTCCAAAAAGAAGCGTGTATAGTAGAGCTAATGAGCTTATTAATAATGTTTTGGTTCCTTTCGTCACACGCGTTAGTTGTTCGTTTGCCTTGGTCTGGGCAAATATATATAAAATCGGTAGACTTTATATTCTATTAAAGGGATTTTTGTTGGTTTTTGCGGGGAATAACGCTGGTCTTGCCTGAGTTTTGGGGACGGTTTTCCGGAGGGAAACGCCGTGGCGACTACGCGAGCGCCTATCCGATTAGCTTTCCTGTTCGTCTTGGATTACATGAAGCAGCAATAGTAGCGCGGCCATGGAAGCGCGTTCGATATTGACCATCCGGTTGCCACTGAACCGGAATTCTTTCGTGATCGTTTTATTGCGGCCAGCCACGGCAATCCACACCATGCCCACGGGTTTCTCAGGCGTGCCGCCACCGGGTCCGGCAATGCCGCTAACGGCAACCGCGTAATCCGTCCTAAAATTGGTTTTTGCGCCGGTCGCCATCTCGTGGACCGTTTGTTCGCTGACGGCTCCGTGTTCGGATAAGGTTTGTTGCGATACGCCGAGCACACTCATTTTTAGGGAATTGGAATAGGTGACTGCGCCGCCCACAAATACGCGGCTGCTGCCGGGAAGGGTGGTTAGCAAGCGGGCAATATCCCCGCCGGTACAGCTTTCGGCCGTCGCTAATAGCAGGCCCCGCCGGTCCAGCGCGTCAAACACCAGCGCTTGCAATGTGGTGTCGTGTCCGGATAGGAAATGCTTGCCTATCCGCGCGCGAATCTGGTCCTGTATCACGTTAGTTTCCGCTTGCAGCACGGGTAGTTCCTTGCCGGTGGCGCTGAGCCGAAGGCGGACCATGCCCGGCTTGGGCAGGTAGGCCAGATGGATATGCGTGGGGAGGGCGTCTTCAATATCGGCAATCTTTTCGGCCAGAAACGACTCGCCGATCCCGCCCGTTAGCATGGTGTGGTGCCAGATCGAATCGCGACCGTCCATTTGCCGCAGGCGGGGCAGAACCCGCTCGGTCATAACATGTTTCATCTCGAAGGGAACGCCCGGCATGATGGCAAAATGCTTGCCCTGCCAGTCGAGCCACATTCCGGGTGCGGTGCCTAAGTCATTAAAAAGTACCTCGGCGATATCCAGCACGTCAGCTTGTTGCCGGTTAATGTCCAGCATGGGGCGGTTGCGGTTCGCGAAAATGCCCATCACGTGGGCAAGCACGCGTTCGTCGCGCACGAGGCCGCAGCCAAAGAACTCGCAAAAGGCCTGCTTGGTAACATCGTCTTGCGTGGGGCCCAGCCCACCGGTTACCAGCACCAGGTCGGCACGGCTTATGGCCAGGTGGAGGGCGTCGTGAATATCACGCTTTTGGTCGGCTACGGACGTCAGCTGTTTGACATGGATGCCGATATCGTTGAGATGCGTACAAATCCACGCCGAATTCGTGTCTAGGATTTGGCCAATGAGGATTTCGTCGCCGATGGTTATAATCTCTGCTTGCATTCGAACTAGGAAAAAAGGATGCTAGAATCGCGCATAATCGTTGCGTTTCGTCAGTTTCAAGTCCTGTAACAACGACGCTCTGGCGCGTATGGTGACGTTGTAGCTCTGGAACTGCCCGAAGGGCACCCACCCGAAGGACATGTCCCAGCAATGCAGGTCGCGGTAGATACTGAACCGCGTCAACGAAACTTCATTGCGCCGGAAGTCATAGCCCGAGTTAAACTGTACCTTCCATTTGGGGGTGATGCTGAAATCACCGTGGATATTGAGCGTGCTGGTGACCATCGACTGCAAGCCCTGCCGCGAATACTGCAAGCTGAACGAGCCGGCGAGGTTCCACGGAATATTAAAGTCCACAAACGCGTTGGGGTCGGCGCCGATGCGCGCCAGGGCTTGTTGCTGTTCTGGCGACATGTTTTGGCGGTTGTTGTTGAGCGAGTCCAAGTTATCGTTTCGGCTGCGGGCAGCGTCGGGGTTGAAGCTGTAATCAAACGACAGTCCGAAATTGACAAGGCGCGCTAACTTGCCGTCTTGCAAGGCGTACCGGTTGATGCGCCTGCCCGTGTTCGGGTCTTGGCTATACGGGTCAAACGTGCCGTTGAAATTGATGTTGACCTTCTGGTTGAACAGGGAAGTCCGTCCCGAAAAGCCGATGTTGGATAGTTTGAACGAGTCGGCTACGAAGTTGTAGTTTCCGCTGAAGGTCAAGCCTTGGAGAATCGGGACTTTCTTGATGCCGCCATCGGTCGTGTCGCGCTTGCTGAGCACCTTCGCTTCCAAGTTGTTGTCGACCGAGAATCCAATACCCATGGAACGTCCCCATCCGGGTGTGCCGAATATGCCGTCCGCAAAGATGGAATATAGGTTATCCTGTCCGTTTTGGTCGGTATAGGTACGGTAGAAACCATACATGGCATCCGAAAAATCCGGACGGTAGTTGAGGTTAACCGAAGGCGTGATCACGTGGCGCATTTGCTGCACGCGGCCTATTTTCTTGTTAAACATCCCATATACCTTGGTCGACAGTCCCGAGGACATCGAATAGTCGTAGGCACGGTTGAAGCCCTGTACCGTGTCCTGAACCATGACGAATCCTTGGGGTACGTTTTCCATCCGACGGCGTATGCTCTGCATGTACCAGCGCTCGGTGTAGTTGACGCTCGTGTTAAACTGGAAGAATTTCAACGCTTGTAAGCTCAGGCTCACGGGGATGCTGTGCTGAATGCCGTTGCGGAACTGCCCAAGTGTCTCGCGGCTGAACAGGCTGCTTTCCTGGGAAGTCAGTGAGTTGCGCCCCTGCATGGAGTAGCCGACGTTGATGCGTTGATACCACTTCTGCTCGCCGATGCGGTCTTTGGAGTCGAATGGGTTAAAGGAGGTGACGTTCAAGCTAAACGTAGGCAGTTCGAGAAAAACGCTTCCGGTGTTGATGTCCTGCCGGTGGCTGAAGCTGGAGGTGAAGTTGACTTTCCCATCGGCGAATGTGCGGCCATAGGCAATGCTCGACGACATGTTATTGCGCGTCATCTGCTCATAGTTGAACGAGCCGTTTGCCCGCGTGTTTTGGTAATAGGAGCCCGTGCCGAAGTTGACCGAGGCGCTGAATGTCGTTCCGGGATTGGCCTGCGGCGCCATGCTGTGGTTCCACGTGATGTTGAAGTCCCGGTTTGGTTGGTAGTCTTCCGTGCCTTCCACGCCGCTTACGATGTGCGCATAGCGCAGATTAAACCCGCCATTGTAGCGGTAGTTCATCCGATACTGGGTTTGTACGCCGAGCTCCCAGGAGCCTTTCGAATACAGCGTGCCGCGGATTTCGCTGTCCCAAAAATCGTTGAACGCCAGGTACCAGCCAATGTCGCGCATGTGGAAACCGCGGACAAAGTCCTCCCCAAAGGAAGGGAAAAGGAAGCCTGAGGCGCGTTTGTCAGGTTTAGGGAAAAAAGCGAACGGCACGGCCACGAATTTCAGGGGCACGTTTTCGGCAACGAAATAGGCGGGCCCGCTCACGATTTGGTTTTTGGTGACAATACCTTTGCTGATGTGTATGCCGAAATGCGTGTGCGGGTGAGGCAGGTTACACGTGCTGTACATGCCCTGGAAGATGGACATTTCCTGATATTGGTTCATCTTGACGCGGCTGGCTTGTATAAAACCGCCCTCTACCTCGGTGAATATGCCGTGCGTGATACCCACTTCCGTCTGGAAATTGTACGTCAGCGAGTCGACGACCTTGGGTGTTTCGCCGGGAAAGATGACGACCGGCCTACCCACGTAGCGGTCGTTGTGATTGACGGACCCTCGGGCAAACACCTGATTTGTGTTTTGGTCGATCCGTATGTAGTCGGCCGATAGCTCGAAGCCTTCATATTTGATTTTCGCCTCGCCGTACAGGTGGAGGATTTGGTTGCGCAGGTCGGTGATTTGCGAATCCCGGGCTACGATATTCACTTCGGCCTTCAGCGCGTCTTCGGCTGGGCCCAGCTCCAGCGAATCGCGGCGCGCCACGGTGTCGGCCGCCAGCGTATCCACACCCAAGACCGCCATGCTGTCAAGCGAGGCCGTGTCGATCGCGTTCGGTATGATCGTCGTGGTGTCGCGCTTCACCGTTTGTTGCGCGTATACCGACGCCAAAGGAGATAGCGTGAGGAAGACGAAGCAAATACTAAAAAAACGATTTAAAGACCTCAAATTTGAAAGCGAATATTAATTTTGCAATATACTGTTCGTGCCACGCAAAATTAGTTAAAATCATTTAGGATTGGTGTTCGGACTTGCCTTTTAACATACGGGATGGGAAATTTCATATATTGTGGCGCAATAGTTGTTTGGACGTTCCTAAAGCAAGTAAACGACCGTACGGTGAAATATTGAATGCAATAGTAGACATGGGAAAAATCGAACATTTTTATTACGTATTATCTTCACTACTCATTCTTTTACTCATACCAACGATTTCTGGGGCTAATAAGTATGACGAAGGCACGTATAAGTTGCGTACCGTTGTGCTTGATGCTGGACACGGCGGCCCGATACCGGGCGCCAAGGGGCCTACGGCGCTGGAGAAAGACATTGCGCTGCAAGTTGCCCTGAAATTAGGAAAGGCCATCGAGGAAGCGTTGCCCGGCGTGAAGGTGTTGTACACGCGCGACACGGACGTGAACGTGGACCTGTACAAGCGCATCGAGTTTGCTAACCAGAACAAAGCGGACATTTTTATCTCCATCCACTGCAACGCCGCGCCCCACAGGCGGGAACGTCGGCGCAATAGCAAAGGGAAGTACTATTATGTTAACGTGCCTAACCGCACGGCCCGCGGTACCGAAACACTGGTGTCGGGTTTCAACAGGCTAGGGGAGCAGGATGCGGCCATACGCGAGAACGCGGACATCTTGCTGGAGGACAATTACGAAGAGAATTATCAAGGATTCGATCCTTCCGATCCGGAAAGCTACGTGATCTTCTCGCTGATGAAGAACCAATACCGCGAGCAGAGCATCAAGCTGGCGTCCTTCATGCAGGATGAGTTTGCCAAAACAGGCCGGGTAGACCGCGGTGTCAAGGAACAGGGCCTCGCCGTATTGGCGCGTGCGGCCATGCCGGCTGTGCTCACCGAAATCGGCTTCATCAGCCATCCCGATGAAGAACGCTACATGAAATCTGCCGAGGGACAGGCCGAGATTGTCAAAAACCTGCTGGATGCCGTCAAATCATACAAACGGCAAGTAGAACGATAAACAAATCACCCGCCGGCTTGTTATTAAGCTGGTGTGCAACCCGATGGACTGGCGCCCGCGCGTGCTCTGCCGCGCTGATGGACGCGGCTACAAGTTCTCCGCGTTGCAGCGCCAAGCCGAGCCATAGCAAACAAAAAATCACGGTATCAAGTACAGATTCGAATGAAAATAAAGAACGAAACCAAGGTCGGGATATTAGCAGTAGTGGCCATCGCGCTGTTGGTCATCGGTTACAGCTTTTTGAAAGGTAACGATGTCTTTACGCGAGAAAACACATATTATGCAACGTATCCGCGGGTCGACGGACTGACCACGTCCAAACCTATTTTGGTCAATGGATTCCAGATCGGGCGTGTCTCCAGCATGGTGTTGCAACCGGACGGGCAAATCCGCACGGAGTTTAAGGTAACCCGCAGCTACGCGATCCCGTCCAATACGTTAGCACGAATTTCCAGCACGGACTTGCTCGGCGGCAAGGCCATCGTCTTCGAATTGGGCGATAGTCCGGTGTACGCCAAGGACGGGGACGAGCTGAAGCCGGGTGTGCAACCCAATATCATGGAGCAGGTAGAACCGATCCAGAAGCGGGCCGAGGATATCGCCGCGGTACTGGACTCCGTGCTTAGTTCCATCAACAATACAATCAATGCGCAGTTTCAGCGTGATTTTCAGCGAAGCATCAATAGCATAGCCAACTCCTTGCAAAGTATCGAGGGTATTACCAGCCAAGTGGATGGGCTCGTGGGGCGCGAACGTTCGCGTATCGGTGATATCATGGCCAATATCGAATCGATTACCGAAAACTTCCGCCAAAACAATGAGCAGATTACCCACATGCTCGTCAATTTGAATAACATCACCGATCAAGTTGCACGAGCGGATTTTTCGCAGACGATCACTAGCGCAAACCAAGCGATGTCGGACTTCCAGTCCATTGCCGACCGTATTAACGGAGGGGAAGGATCCTTAGGCATGTTGCTGAATGACGAACAGCTTTACGATAATTTGAACAATGCGTCGAAAAGCCTCGATGAATTGATTATCGACATGAAGCAACACCCAGGGCGTTACGTTCATTTCTCCGTATTCGGCCGCCGGGATAATTAGCCCTTAGCCCGCCATTTTTTTGTGCTATCTTGGATTGGCGATCGTTCTGAACGTGAGGTTGATTCGGGGTGCTAGCACGCGCCGCGTGGGCGGCAGGCTATGTGACCAGTACTGTTGAGTCGCGCCTGCCATCAGGAGTAGGCTGCCGTTTTCCAAGACCACGCTGATCTTTTCCTTGCTGGCCTTATGCCGGAAGACGAACTTTCGTGTGGCGCCTAGGCTTACGGACGCGATTGCGCCTTCGCGCTTGAGGTCGGGTTCGTCGTCGCTATGCCAGCCCATTCCTTCGCATCCGTCGTGGTATAGGTTGAGCAGGCACGAATTGTAGGTCTTACGCGTATGGCCCTCCACAAGGACCTTCAGTTCGAGCAGTTCGGCCGTCCACGCCAAAGCTGTTTTTGTCATTCCCGAATACCGGTAGGCGAATGGCTCGTCCCCGTACCAAGCTACTTTTCGCTTGGTCGTTATCTTTTTTCCAAACAGTACCAGGTCGTCGCGGCGCCAAGCAATGTTTTTTGTCAGCTCCGCTATGTAGTGGCTGGTTTCTTCCGGCGACAGCACGACACCGAGGTAATAGGCCGCTCCGTCTTGCGGCAGCAGGTTTTGCCTGGGGTCAGTCGTTTGTGCGAATAGGTCCTTCATGCGTATCTGATCGGTGCGCATCAGGGCTGGATATCCTGACGGGATTGTTCCCAACCAATTAGCGCGGCTTTGCGTGTGGCACCCCAACGGTAGCCGCCGAACACGCCGCTACCGCGGATCACCCGGTGGCAGGGGATGAGAAAGGCGACGGGGTTGCGCCCAATGGCCGTACCTACGGCGCGGTGTGCCTGCGGCCGGCCGACGGTTTTGGCGACGCTCGCATACGTGCCTAGGGTCCCCATCGGGATTTTCAAAAGCGCTTCCCATACTTTCAGCTGAAAATCGGTTCCTTTCAAATGCAGTTTAATGGTGGGTAACGAATCAGCACCACGATCGAAGATACCCATAAACGCGTGGTGGAAATCGTTGCTTTGCTGCCGATAATTGGCTTTGGGCAGATACTGACGGAGTTCGCTTTCGGCGGAGGCGTGATCCACGCAGAAGGCGGCGTGGCAGATGCCCTTGTCGGTAGACGCCACCAGCATATTCCCGAACGGGCTATCGTAGAACGCGTAATCGATCTGCAGATTGTTGCCTGCTTGCTTGTAGGTGGCCGGCGTCATCCCCTCGATTGTCACAAACAAGTCGTGCAGGCGGCTCGTACTCGACAGGCCGAGTTCGTGGGCCGTGTCAAACAGGGTGAGGTTATGGGAAGGGGAGAGCAGTTGTTTTGCATGGACGATGCTGATGTATTTCAGAAATTTTTTGGGCGTAGTGCCTGCCCAGTCCGTAAAGAGGCGCTGGAAATGCGCAGGACTCAAATGTACATGCGCGGCTACTTCGTCGAGCGTCGGCTGCGTCCTGAAGTTGTCGGCGATGTAAGCAATCGCGCGTTCTATCCGATGGTAATTGAGGGTGTTTTGCGTTTCCATGGGTTGGCCCGTTGTCAGGCAAAGATCGGAAGTGCTGCCGGATAAAAAAATCCGAAAGTTGCGGTTTTTCAGCTAGGAAGTGCCTCGTTGCACTGCGGCTACGTGTGGGCAGCGTCATCGTCATCCCGCGCGTCAGGGCTAGGGTCGGGCGGTTTGGGCCGGGTAGTTTCCTCTTCGATATGAATAATCCGCACAGCGTAGGTCGCGGGGATTATTCCCTGGCCGTATTTTTTGGCGTATTGCTTGGTGAATTCGGCACCAAAATACATGATGGCGGCCGAATAGTTGACCCAAAGAAGCAAAACGATCAGTGATCCCGCCGTGCCGTAGGCCGACCCCGGCGCCGTGTACTGCATGTACAAACCGATCAAGTACCGGCCCAGCATGAATAGAAAAGCCGTGAACAACGCACCCCCCAGGATATCGCGGAAGCGCACCTTGGCGTCCGGCAGAAAGTGAAAAATAAAACCGAACAGCACGGCCGTAATCAAAAATGTAATGCCAATGTTGACCCAGTTTAGCAGGTATAAGGACAGCTCAGGGAAATACTGCCCGATAACGCCACTGAGCGCGGCGATAATGCCATTGAGCAGGAGCGAGGTAATCAGCAAGAAGCCCAGGCCCACAACCATGGAGAAAGAGATCGCCCGGTTCACCAACATTTGTATCCAGCCTTTTTTGGGTTTGGGTTTTACGTCCCAGATAAAGTTGATGCCCTCTTGTATCTGCACGAAAATCGTTGTGGACGCAAACACCAGGGTGCCTATACCGACGATGATCCCAATTCCGGATTTGCTGGAAACGCTGATGCCGTGCACGATATTTTGGAGCTGTGCCGTCGTTTCCCTGCCCAGAATCTCGGCTACCTCCTCAAAAATTTCGTTTTGCACGGCTTCCTGCCCTTCGATGTGCTGGCCATAGAGGAATCCAACCACCCACATGACAATCAGTACGAGCGGAGCCATCGCGAAGATGGTATAGTAGGCGAGTGCCGCGCTTAGGCGCAGGGCCTTATGTTCCATGAATGACTTGCCAGAATCGCGCAGCAAGTCAATCACTTCTTTATAAAAAGCCTTTTGAAGCAGTCTCATTGGGTTTCTATTGTTTTTAGGCTCAGTCTTCCAAGCCGTGTGCGAAAATAAGAAATATCCCGGCTCATCGAGCAGTTTGCTGCGTAAGGCGGGTGCAGGATTAACGATTGAGGCGACGTTTAGTTTTACGATCCCAGCGGTTAGCCATTGACGGGCGGTGTTTCCAGGTGGCTTTGCATTTCGGTGGTGAACCGCTCGACCTCGGTGACCAGTTGGTCAAACGCAGCGTACGCCGGCAAGCCGTCCGCTCGGGTGTCGATCTCCATTTTCCGTAGGCGGAAAGCGAGGGCGTTGTTCCCAATCTGGCCGGTCCGACCGGCTAGGCGATGAAGGATCAGCTCGACTGCATCGGCGTCGTCGTCGGCGTAGGCGGTCCGTATGGTGAGGATGTCGTTTTCGGTGTCTTCGGCAAACTGTTTTTGCATCGTGCATGGGAGTTCGTCTTCGACGACTGGGTCGTTTTCAGCCTGTGCGCGCACCGCGTGTTTCGGCTCGATGCCCAGAAAGGAGAGTAGCTCGGCCTCACGAAAGGGCTTGAGCAGAATAGCGTCAAATCCTCGCCGCCGGATCTGATCGCGTTCTTCGGGCAATGCCTGCGCGGTGAAGGCGCACAGGCGCACGCTGCCGTCGTGGGGAATCTTTGCTTGTAGGGCACGGTTCAGGGCAAATCCGTCCATTTCCGGCATGCGGATGTCCATCAGCAGGGTGTTGACGTCGGAATCCCACGGGGCTTCCAGCACGGCTGTTGGCGAGTCGAAACAGACATGGGGAACTCCATGCTTTTCCAAGATGCCACGACACAGTTCAAGGATGAACGGGTCGTCGTCAATCACCCACACCTTGAGTGGCTTTCCTCCGGCAACGGCCTGATCTGAAATAAGCGGTGCGTTTGATTCGTTAGCCGTTGCGACGGTTTGGGTAGGAATCGAGACGCTAAACACTGAGCCTTGCCCAAGGCGGCTCTCTACCTGGATGGATCCCCCCATGCTTTCGCAAATGGCTTTTACAATACTTAATCCTAAGCCGCTGCCGAAGTGGCGCCCCGAATTGGCCTGGGCTGACTGCTCGAAATCGTTGAAAATCTTTTCCTGGTCCTTGTCAGCGATCCCTTCGCCCGTATCCCGTACCACGATATGCAAATTGGTTTTTTGCGGGTAGACCACGGTGCTGACATTCACCGATATGTGGCCCTCGTGCGTGAATTTTACGGCATTGCTCAGCAGGTTGAACAATATCTGCTTAATCCGGAATGAATCGGCATATAGGTGCTCGGTGCCGGCGAAGCGACTGCTGTACTCGAGTTGCAGTCCTTTCTTTTCCGCCAGCGTAGCCATTACCGAGATGACTTCCTTCACTAAGCCATCGATGTTGAATTCGTGCTCGTCGAGTACGATTTTGCCCGAGCTGATCCGGCTGTAGTCCAGGATTTCGTTGACGATTTGCAAGAGGTGTTCGGAGGAATGGTAGATCGCGTCGAGCTTCGCGGGGTCCGGATTGCCCTCATGGCGCACTTGTTCGGAGTACCCGATAATGGATTGCAGGGGTGTGCGCAGTTCGTGACTCATGTTAGCGAGGAAGCGTTGCTTGGCCGCAGCATGGTATTCGGCTTCTTCCTTGGCCTGCTCCAGGGCGATGCGGTAGGCGTTGCTTTTCCGGATATCAGCCAAGATGAAATACACCATGATGCCGATGGCGATAAAGCAAGCGAGCATGACAACGCCAATCCATACGACGCTCTTATCGATGACGATCTGGGCCTGTGCGTTTTCCACTCTCATTTCCCGTAGCGCGTCGCGCTCCACTTCGTTGAGGATGCTGAGCATGCTGCCGATGAGCATGTTCCCCGCTAAGGTAAGCTCGATTTCGCGCGTGATGAACGATTCGCGCTGTAGCTGCTGTGCGCGTTGGAAGTGGCGTACGGCGCTGTCTATGCGTGCCAGTACGCTATCATAGGGTACCGACCGGATAGTATCGATGAATACTTTTAGCTCGTCCTCGATGACCCTTCTTTCGAGTACTTGGCGTTCTTCTTCCTCCTGCTTGCGTCCGCCAAACAGCCGTCCAATTAAGCCTCCCGAAGTGACCTCCGTCAGCACTGTGTCCGTACGGGCCAGGGTGTCGTCGTATGTGGTGGTGCGGCGTGTTTGAGACGTAGTAATGATGGTGCTGTCTACCGTAGGCTGGAGAATGACGTCACTGAGGGCTTGCAGTTGCGCGGTGAATTCCCCCACGTCCACGACTTTGTTGCGGACATTGATATACGCGTCGAAAAGCCGGTCGCGTTGTGCCAGCAAGGTCTGGATGGAATCGAGCCGCCCGATTTGCACGGTGTCGTAGGCGAATACCTGGGTGAGGGAGTCGAGGGTAAGGGACACCGCCTTGGACTCTTCGGCAAAATTTTCGTACTGATCGTTCTTATTATCCAGCAACGCTTGGGACCGCTGCAGCTGATCCAGCCGCATAATGCTTTTGGAAAGCCGGCCCACCAATTCCAGCTCATGCTTGGGAGCGGTGACCATGTCGATGGTGTCGATCATCTCCTCAAACGCCAAGCGGCTGATGCCCCAGGCCAGGCCCATCGCGATGATGCAAGCGATGAATACCAATACGACTTTGCGCCGTACGCCCGATGTAGGTCTCTGTGGTGTGGTGTCCATGTGCTGGTTCCTCGGTAGACGGATTTGGCGGAAAACTCACCAAAAATTGTGCTAGATATTCCTGCCTAGCCCGAAAATGCCCTACAAAGCCCCATAAAGGCATCAAGACGCTGGCCAGCGTGAAGATTCCGCTTCGGCCGCAGTGCGTCACACTATCCCCATCTTGTGGGTTATTCCGAGCCCGTTTCGTATATCGACCTGATGTCTGCTTCGTGGCGTTTCATGATCGCTTTACGCTTCAAACTCAGTTTTGGCGTTAGTTCCCCAGCGTCGATGGTCCATTCCTTGGGAAGTAAAACGAATTTCTTCACCCGTTCCCATTGCCCGAACTTGGCGCCCAGTCGGTCGATTTCGCGTTGATACTTGGCGATAACCTGCTCATCTTTGATTGCGCTTTCCCGCGAATCAACGGGGATCCCCTTGTGAGCGCACCACTTATTGAGTTCTTCGAAGGCCGGTACGATGAGTGCCGCCGGGAATCGCTGGTTTTCGCCTATGACCATGATTTGGGCGATTAACAGCGACTCCATATACTTGTTTTCCAGCGCCTGCGGTGCCACGTATTTACCGCCGGCCGTTTTGAATATCTCTTTTTTGCGGTCGGTAATACGCAGGAACCCGTCGGGCGTCATTTCGCCGATGTCACCTGTCTTTAAGTAGCCGTCCTCGTCAAATATCTCTTTCGTGGCGGCCTCATTTTTATAATAGCCGATGGTTACGTTCGGGCCTTTGGTCAGTATTTCGCCATCTTCAGCGATCTTCACTTCGACGCTATCGAGTACCTTGCCCACGGACCCAAACTTGAGTCCATTTTTTTCGAGGCTGTTTACCGCGATAACCGGCGAAGTTTCGGTGAGGCCGTAGCCCTCCAATACGGGAATGCCGGCGGCCCAAAATACGCGGGCCAAACGGGGTTGCAGGGCCGCACCGCCCGAGATAATTACCTTGATATTGCCGCCGAGCGCCGCTTGCCACTTGCTGAAAATCAGCTTGCGCGCGAGGCCCAGTTGCGTGTTGTACCACCAGCCGTTTTCGCTGGGTTCCTGAAAACGTAGGCCCAAGTTGACCGCCCAAAAGAACAGGGATTTTTTGATGCCCGTGAGGTCTTTTCCTTTGGCTACGATACGGTCATATACTTTTTCCAATACGCGCGGCACCGTCGTAAACCCGTCGGGCTTGACGTCGTTGATGTCGGCCACGATGGTTTCCAGACTTTCGGCATAATGAATTTCGAGTCCGCGCGAGAAATACATGTACACCGCCATGCGCTCGAAAATATGGCACAGGGGCAGAAAACTCAGCGCGCGTTTGAATTCGGGCGGAAGCAGGCGTTGGCAGTCCATCACGTTGCTCATTACATTTTTGTGCGACAAGTGGACCCCCTTGGGTGTGCCTGTCGTTCCAGACGTATAAATCAGCGTGAGCATGTCATCTGGCGAGACAGCATCCCGGTAGGGCTGCAAATCCGTGTCGTTGTCCTTGCCCTCGTCCACGAGTGTGCGCCAGTGGTTGGCACCGTCAATGTGATCGAGTGTGTATACGGGTATATCCAATCCTTTCTCGTCCAGGACGGTCCGCACTTTGGCGTACAGCTCTGCCGTGCCCACGAAAATCAGCTTGACCTCCGAATCGCCGATGATAAAGGAGAGATCCTGTTCGGACAGGGTAGGGTATAGCGGTACCAAGGCGGTGCCCAGCTGCGCGGTAGCAAAATCACAGAAGTTCCATTCCGGACGATTGGCAGACATGAGCGCCACCTTGTCGCCCTTGCCGATACCGTGGTGGATTAAACCCTTGCTCAGCTGGTCGACGATTTCGGTGAATTGATCAGTCGAATAGTTCGTCCATTTGCCGTTGGCCTTACCCGCTACCAATATGGGCTTGTTGTATTTGTCCTTTGCTTGGGCAAGGAGGTCAAAGACCCTTGTCGGTGATGCACTCATTGATTATCGGTTTAATTTCTTGGTTTTTATACTACATGCAATACCGCTAATCTTGTTATTTTTTTTGGTTTTCACAAATTTAAGCGCGTTTATTTTCCGGTTCCGGCTGGTGTCCAAATTCCTCGGTGAGGCCCGCGCGCTGCGGTAACGGGATGCTTGGCGAAGGCTGTACATGATTTTTTTGCCAATTTTTCGGTTCTCGTAATTATGGCATCGGTTTTGAGCGCATTGGGACAACTAGAATTACATTCATTTAATTTTTTATACGATCGCATGAAAAGAGCAAGGCTTGTGTTATTGGGTTCCGCGTTATGTTTTTTGATGTTAGCTGCTGTGCCGGGGCAGGCGCAAGAGTCGCCTTCATATTCACAGGCTGTGGGTGGCCGTTTCGGCGTGGCCAATGGCATCACCTACAAACATTTTCTGAATGAAAGCCACGCGATTGACGGTATCGTCAATTTCCAGGGCAACCGCAGTTTTGCGCTGTTCAAATTGCTGGCACTTTATGAGATCCACTTGCCCATCTATTTTGTAGACGTGGAGGGGTTGCAGTGGTACTACGGTTTCGGTGGTGGTATCGGCAGTTACCGGTATAAGAACATAGGTGAGTCGCGCTACGACGAGCGGGGATTGGCATGGAGCTTCGATGGTGTCTTGGGATTGGATTATAAATTGCCGACCGCACCGCTGAATTTTTCACTAGACTGGAAGCCTACGATGGAACTGACGCCCGAAAGCGGGGTGCGCTTCGATGGCATCGGCCTTTCGATACGGTACGTTATCCGGTAAACAGCAAACGGTTTGGGTCGGATATGGACACCGGCTTGGAAGTAGGATCGGCGTAAAAAGGAATAGGGGTTAACGGTTCGGCAGCTTGGCGAAGTGGCCAAACTGCTTGTTAGCGTTAGCTCTTATTTTTTGAAATATATTTTGTTCGCTAAGTTTTGTAGGTCTGCACTATCTGTATTACAGAGAATTATTAGGATTTTATCAAAGTTTTTATTTGTAATAATTTCAGAATTAAAGCCGTCAATATTTCCGCTTCTTCTGTAAACATTTAGGTTTTCATCGTAATAAAATCCAAATGTAGGTTTGCCCGAAAGCCAATCGATGTATTCATCGACTTGAGGTTTTAAAAGATATTGAGATTTTGATTTTTCAGAAATTAATTTATTGTCTTTTATAGCGAGTAGAAGTTTTAGCAAGTCTTCAGTTGTCGAATATATTCCACCGGCTCCAAAATAATTTGAGATATATCTTCTATCATTAAATAGAGGTTCATCTTTGTTTCCCTCCCCAAAAGAATAATTGTGATAACCGTAAGCCAAATTTTTGATTATTTCATTTTCACTAACAAAACCGGTGTTGTCCAATTTTAAGGGTTTCAAAATTAAGCGTTCGATTGATTTTGAAAACGGTTCAGATGTAACTGTTTCTATGATTTTTGACAACAACACAAAATCAACATTGTTATAATTGAATTTTAACGTGTCATTTGGCGATTTTCTGACAAACTCCTTTATGTAGTCATCAATAGAATATTTATTTACAACCGCTTTGATGGGTTCGTTTTCCAAGCCTGAATGATGAAGTATTAAATCTTGGATTGTAATATTTTTACATTCTTCGGCAATATTGGGAATAAATTTTTCAGTTCTGTCATTGAAATCAATCAGACCTTTTTCTTTAAGTTGGATTATTGCAAGTGATGTAAACAGTTTGGTTACCGATGCTATCGGAAATCGAGTGTTATTGTCAATTTCTACATTAAACTGAAGGTTAGAAAAGCCTTTGCTTATTTTTTGAGTTTGTTTTCCGTCAACGTATAGAACCGTTCCGTTGAAATGTCCCTTTTCAAATTCTTGGTTTATTATTTCTTCGATATTGTTTTGTCCGAATAAGATTAAAGGAATAAATAAGAATGTCGTCACGAAAAATTTCATGCTTTATGCAGTTTGTTCGGGAAAAATTACCGCTAACTCGCGGGATTGCGAGGTTAACCCCTTCTTTTTTGCCCTAGATTTGGGTTTGGACTTGACCGTTTGCCTAGCGCGCAGATAACCAAACCTGGCCCAAGCGTTTTTGTTCTGCGGTCGCAAGGGCATAACGCTGCAGGGCGTAGGCGCCTTCTGCGGTAGGTTTGAGCGTGACGGCGAGCTCCCGGATAATCCCGTCGCGTGAGATTAGTACCTTGATTTCATCGCCCACGGAAGCTTGCTGTAGGACGTGGGCTAGTTCGCGCCCGGCTGCGTCAAGACGAGTCCCGTCGATGGCAATGATTTCGTCCCGCGCACTGATGCCTCCGTCCCAGGCGCTGCCGTTCCGGGTGACACCGGTTACCATAATACGCCCGTCTGAAATGGTCGTCCGGATGCCTAGGTCAGCGATGCGGCGCCCCTCGTTTTGATCGATCAGTTCGTAGCCGATGGCACGTAGGTAGGCATTATAGTCGACGGCGTCGACGGAGTGCGCAGCACGGAATATTTCGGCGACAGACACCCCCGTAACTGATTCGATAAGCGCTTCTAGTTCAGATTCTTTAAAACCTCTATCTAAATCAATATGGAAGTGCTGATACGCTGCCTTTAGCACGTCGTCGAGGCTTTTTTCACCATTCGTTTCCGCAATGATTTTGGCGTCCATAGCCAGTGAAAGCAAGGCGCCTTTGTTGTAGTAGGAAACTGTCGAATTCGGGGAGTTTTCGTCAGGCCGGTAATACTTGACCCAAGCATCGAAACTAGCCTCAGCCACTGGCTGGATTTGGTTGCCCGGTCGGTTTTCCACGGCGTTGAAATCAATGCCCAGCAGTTGCAAATAAGTGGCCTCACCCACCAATCCCGCTCGCAGCAGAAGGTGATTGTCGTAATACGAGGTGAACCCTTCCATGATCCACAGGGCCGTCGTGTAGTTTTCGCCTGTATAATCAAACGGTCCCAGTTCGATCGGACGCAGGCGCTTGACGTGCCACAGGTGAAAGTACTCGTGGGCGACCAGCCCCAAGAAGCTGGTATAGACGCGCGGGTTGGTATAGCCGTTGCGCGTGGCGCCCAACACGGTGGAGTTCAGGTGTTCGAGTCCGCCGCCACCCGATTGGTAATGATGGACAATAAACACATACCGTTTATTGGGATTGACCCCGAAAATACGGGTAGATTCTTCGATGATCGCGGTAAAATCGCTGATGAGGCGGTCCTTGTCGTAGTTGCCGCCACCGACCATCGCTACTTCGTGCAATACGCCGGCCGCCTCAAAGGAGAAGATGTCCTGATTGCCTACCTCGATGGGCGAGTCATACAAGATGTCGAAGTCGGGCGCCGTGTAGGTAAAGGGTTTTCCGTGCACGGGTTCCAATCCCGTGGATACGGCCGACCACGACGCATGCGGGGTGATGGTGACTTCGGCCGGATGGTCGAGGTGCCCATCTACATAAAGAAATGTAGCCGCAGGCGAGAGAAACGCGTGCGAATCATCAATGATATTGGTTCGAACCGATATTTCGAAGCCATAGAGGCGATAGCTGACCACCGCATGGCCATTTGGATTGGCTACGCGCCAGGTATGCTTGTCGATTTTTTTTACTTCCAGCGTATTTCCTTGGTCGTCGTGTGCTTCAAACGACTCCAAGTTGCGCGTATATTCCCGAACTAAGTAGGACCCCGGTGTCCAGACGGGCATTTTGAGGTCGACGTATTCTTGCCTAAAGCCGGAAACCTCCATCCGGATATCGGCATAATGAGCCTGTGGCTCGCTGAAAGAAACTTCAAATCGGATCGACGTATCGGCAAATGTGCTTGCGGCAGTGGCAGTCATAAGAACTAGGGCAAAAACGTTGGATAATACTTGCTTCATAACTACATTTGTTAGGTGAGCCCCACAAATGTAACCGTATAAACCACGGCAAGCAAATTTATTGTTTTGCAGGCGGTTTGGAGCTGTAAAATTAGTGATACAGCAGGGGAATGCGTGGAGTTTACATTATTTTTACGGTTTAAGTCAATTCCGGCTCATGCACGGCGAACTGTCGCTCGGCGGGCCATCCACAACAAGCTTCTGATGCGAAAAAAATACCTTTATATTCTCCTAGCCCTCGTGATTGTTGCGGCGATGAGCTACTTCTTTACCCGCGAAGCCAAGCCGAAAATCAGTGCGCCAGTGGCTAACACCGGCGGTGCTGCCATGGAAGTGAACGCCATCGTCGTGCAGCCCGGAGTATTTTCCAATGTCATCAGCCTGTCGGGGTCGATCGAGCCTAACGAGCAGGTGCAGATCCGGAGCGAAGTGTCGGGTATTGTCCGCAGCCTTTCCTTTCAGGAAGGGACAAACGTGCAGAAAGGGCAGCTTTTGTTTCGCATTGACGACACCGAGTTGCAAGCGCAGCTCTCGCAAGCCAGCACCCAGGAAAAACTGGCGGCCGACAATGAAAACCGTGCCCGCTTGCTGCTGGAAAAAGAAGCCATTAGCGTCCAAGAGTATGACGTAGCTTTAGCGGATTATGAGTCATCCAGGGCGCAATCCGCGCTGATCCGCGCGCAGATTGAAAAAACGTACATCCGGGCTCCGTTTAGCGGGAAGATAGGCTTGCGTTCTATCTCCGAAGGTGAATACCTGACGCCAGCCACGGCCGTGGCGAACCTCATGAGCGTCAATCCGGTGAAAATCCAGTTTGCCGTGCCGGAGCGGTACAGCGCGCAAATCGGGGTGAAGCAGAAACTTCAGTTTCTGGTGTCGGGCTCCAATGTGCGCCACGATGCGGAAGTTTATGCCATTGAGCCCGGCGTGGATCCCACCACGCGCACCATCAGCATCCGGGCGATCGCAGCCAATCCCGACGGCACGCTGTTTCCCGGTTCATTCGCGCATATCGATTTTCCGTTGAACCAAGTTGACGACGCTATCTTGATACCCAGCCAGGCGGTCATCCCCGTACAGCATGGCAAGCAAGTGTTTGTTTATCGTAATGGCGTCGCCATGGCCGTTCCCGTGGAAGCCGAAAACCGGACATCGACCGACGTGCTGATCAACCAGGGATTATCCGTCGGCGATACGATATTGGTGTCGGGCATATTGTCCATCCGCGACGGCGACTCGGTGCGGGTAAATATTATCGAACAGCAAAATGACTAGGTCATGAGTTTATCCACCATTAGTGTCAAGCGGCCGGTACTGGCCATCGTCATGAACTTGGCCTTGATCTTGTTCGGCGTGATCGGCTACACGTTCCTCGGTGTGCGGGAGTACCCTTCCATCGACCCGCCAATTGTGTCGGTGCGGACGAATTACGCCGGAGCCAACCCGGAGATTATCGAATCGCAGATAACCGAGCCGCTCGAAAGAGCCATCAACCAGATTGACGGCATCCGAAATTTGTCTTCGTCCAGCAGCCAGGGCTCAAGCCGGATTAATATTGAATTCGTGCTGAGCAAGGATCTGGAGGAAGCGGCGAACGACGTGCGTGATAAGGTTTCGCAGGCAATGCGAAGCCTCCCGCAGGACATCGACGCACCGCCGGTCGTGTCCAAAGCCGATGCCGACTCCGAGCCCATCATTGTGCTGTCGGTGCGCAGTGAAACACGGGATCCATTGAGCCTAAATGATGTTGCTGACAACGTTATCGCGCAGCGGTTGCAAACCTTGGAAGGGGTCAGCTCGATACAGATCTGGGGGCAAAAGCGCTACGCGATGCGCCTTTGGATAGATCCCATGCGGCTGGCCGCTTACGGCCTCACGCCACTGGATATCCGCAATGCCCTAAACCGGCAAAACGTAGAGCTTCCCACCGGCAAGATCGTGGGCGAAAATACGGAGCTGACCGTGAAAACGGTGGGTAACCTAACGAATGAGGAAGAATTTAACAGCCTGATCATCCATTCCGAAGGGGACAGGATTATCCGCTTTGGCGACGTGGGCAAAGCCGTGCTGGGTGCCGAAAACCTGGAAACCGATATCCGCGAATCGCTGACGCCCATGGTGGCACTGGCCGTCATTCCGCAGCCGGGGACGAACTATATTGACATTGCCGAGGGTTTTTACAGCCGGCTTGAGCAGTTGCGCAACGAGGTGCCTGCTGATATTTCCATGGAGGTAGCGATCGACAATACCTTGTTTATCAAACGATCGGTGACGGAGGTAGCCGAGACCATTTTGATTGCACTTGTACTGGTGATTATCATCATTTACCTGTTCTTCCGGAATTGGGGCATCGCTTTCCGTCCGCTCATCGATATCCCGGTATCGCTGATCGCGACGTTCTTCATCATGTACCTTTTTGGCTTTTCGATTAACGTGCTGACCTTGCTGGCTATCGTGCTGGCTACGGGCCTGGTGGTCGATGACGGCATCGTGGTGACCGAAGTGATTTACAAAAAGGTGGAAGAGGGGATGAGCCCGATTCAGGCGGCAATCAAGGGTTCGAACGAGATTTTGTTTGCCGTCATTTCCATATCCGTCACGCTGGCGGCGGTATTCTTGCCGGTGATGTTTATGGAAGGGTTTGTCGGGCGGCTATTCCGAGAGTTTGGGGTGGTCATCGCCTCGGCAGTATTGATTTCCGCTTTTGTTGCCCTGACGTTGACGCCGATGCTAAACGCATACCTGATGCCTAAGGGCGGGCCTAAGCATTCGCGGTTTTACCTGTGGTCAGAGCCGTTTTTCGAGAAAATGACGACGGGTTATGCCAATACTTTGCGGCGGTTTATGTCCGCAAAATGGATGAGCTTCCCGATCTTGGCGATTTGCTTTGGGATGATTGTCTGGTTTTGGATTACCTTAAAGAAGGAAACCGCGCCCTACGAGGATCGTAGTCTCATCAGCGCCAGCGTGACGGGGCCGGAAGGCAGTACGTTTGAGTATATGGATCGCTTTATGCTCGAATTGGCGCAGTTGGTGAATGATTCCGTTCCCGAAAAGCGTGTCAATATCGTTAACACTTCACCCGGATGGGGCGGCACGGGGTCGCCAAATACCGGACGGATGCGTATTGGCCTAGTCCCACCCGATGAGCGGGAGCGCTCGCAAGACGAAATAGCGGATGCCCTGACACGCCATGCGCGAAAGTATACCGAAGCGCGTACGTTCTTTTCCCAACAGCCGACGATCTCGGTCAACCGCCGTGGAGGGATGCCCATTCAGTATATCATTCATGCACCCAACTTTGCGATGCTGGAAGAAAAGATTCCCGAATTTATGCAAGTGGCGAGTACAGACCCGGCGTTTGCCAATGTGGACGTCAACCTCAAGTTTAACCGGCCGGAGCTGAGTATCACGATCGACCGTGAGAAGGCACAGAGCCTGGGGGTATCCGTTTTGGATGTAGCCCAGACCCTCCAGTTGTCGTTGACCGGCCAGCGTTTTGCATACTTTATCATGAACGGCAAGCAATATCAGGTCATCGGGCAGTTTTCGGACCAAGACCGGTCCAGGCCACTCGACTTGGCGACGATCAACGTCCGCAATGCCAGCGGCGACCTGATCCGGCTTGACAATGTCGTGCAGATGGAGGAGAACTCCAGTCCGCCGCAGCTCTATCACAACAACCGCATGATGTCTGCCACCGTGTCGGCGTCGCTATCGCGGGGGTATTCCATGGAAGACGGCATCAACGCTATGGACCGGATCGCGGATAACGTGTTGGACGATCGATTTTCGATTGATTTAGGCGGTGAGTCGCGCGATTTTCAGGAAAGCAGCAGCAATACGCTATTTGCTTTCGGGCTGGCACTGCTCTTGGTATACTTGATTTTGGCTGCGCAGTTTGAGAGTTTCCTTGATCCGTTTATCATCATCCTGACGGTACCCATGGCGGTAGCTGGAGCCATGCTGTCCCTGTGGCTCACGGGTCAGTCGTGGAACGTATTTAGCCAGATTGGGACGATCATGCTCATTGGGTTGGTGACCAAGAACGGGATTCTTATCGTCGAGTTTGCCAACCAACTGAAGGAAAAGAAAGGGCTTCCTGTGGCGCAGGCGATTGTGGAAGCGGCCGAAGCCCGTCTGCGTCCTATCCTGATGACCAGTTTTGCGATCGCGCTGGGTGCCTTGCCGATTGCCGTGGCTTTCGGGGCTGCTGCTACGAGCCGTGTGGGCATGGGTGTCGTCATCGTGGGCGGTACGCTGTTTTCACTCATTCTGACGCTCTATGTTATCCCAGCGGTGTACGCGCTGTGGTCGCGGGAGCATAGGGTGAACCCCGACTTGGTGGAAGCCGAACGCGTGGAGCGGGAAGAAAAAATGTTGCAACAAGTATAGAAAGGGCGGCGTGACGGGAACGACCCGTGCGGCCGCCTTGATGTGAAAGGATACTATGAGTTTACGTGCGTTTTTTGGTTTAGTGGGTTGTATGATCGCCTGGCCAGTCTTAGCCGTTTCGCAAGAGATGCTGTCGCTGGAAGACGCGATTGCCATCGCGCTAAAAAATAATTACGATATCCAAATGGTCGCCAAGGAAGTGGCCATAGCGGAAAATGATGCGAATATCGCCAACGCGGGAATGTTGCCGTCGATAACGGGCAATATGGCGCGGACGGCGGCTACCCAAAACATGACCCAGACGTTGTTGAGTGGCGAAACCCGGGAGCTGTCCGGCGCGCAAAGCAATTCCTTTCTTTACGGTGCTGCGCTGGACTGGACCGTTTTCGACGGATTCCGGATGTTTACCCGTTATGAGCAGCTCAAGGAGCTCAGGGCGCTCGGCGAGGAGACGATGAAGTCGGTCATCCTGGCGACGGTCTTTGACGTCATTGCCAATTATTACGATTTGGTGCAGCAGCAGCACCTGATTGATGCTACGCGTACGGCCCTGGACTTGTCGGCGTTTCGCCACCAAATCGCCGAGAGCCGCTATCAGATTGGGCGGGCTGCCAAACTGGAGGTGCTCACCGCGAGCGTCGACATGAATACCGATACGACGAACCTGCTGCGGCAGCGGGAAACCTACCGGAACATCCAAATACGCTTGAACGAGTTGCTCGCCCGGGATGTGGATATGGATTTTACCGTCATCGATACCTTCGTTATTGCGCACGATATGGATTATGAGGCGCTGGCCAGCAAGGCAAAGGAACTGAATCCGGATTTGCAGGCCGCTATTGTCAGCCACCGCATTCAGCAACTCGAACTGAAACACATACGCGGGGCACGCTATCCGGTGGTCAACGTCACTTCTGCGTATACCCGTTCGCGCTCGGAAAGCGCTTTCGGCTTCTCGACGCAGTCGAACGTCAACGGCTTGAACTACGGCATCACGGCCTCAGTCAATATCTTTAACGGCTTCCTACAACGGCGCAGTGAGCGCAACGCCGAATTCGCGATTGAGCAGGCGGAGTTGCAAGTCAGCAAGGTCCGGGGCAATATCGAGGCGCAATTGCGGTCAGCGTACCAGACCTATCTCACGAGCCTCGAGCTCGTTCGCCTGGAGTCCAGCAATAAGCGCATCGCCGAGGAGAACCTCGATATTACCTTGGAAAAGTTTAAGCTGGGCAGTATCGCGCCAGTCGAATTTCGCGAAGCACAACGCAACTTTGTTGACGCCAGTGCACGCTACAGCACAGCGCAGTACAACGCCAAGATTGCCGAAATCACCCTCAACCAGATTGCCGGAACGCTTAACTTGGGGGAGTAATCGCTTGGTTTTCCTGTAGTGGCGCGAGCTTAACGCGTGTCCATGACTACATTGTATTTGTACATCGCGTTGCAAACGAACGAATGACTCGCCCGATTATAATGAGTTAGATCCCTCTTCGCATCGGGATGATAGGATAAATGTTGTTTCAACATCCCCAGATCTTCCAAGAAACGAATCAACAACTCACCGCCTCAACGAATCACCGCCTGAGCGCAATGCTACTTCGTGGAGAAATCACTTAACCACCCATCCGGCCATCTGTTATAAAATACACGATGTTTATCTGTGCGTCATCCGGTTTCGCATCTGGATTAACGCTTTTTTTTCATCCTTCCAAAAAGCTTGATTACTTCATCTGCTAGAAGCGGGATCAGTCCGAGGCTCAAAACCAGTAGCCAGTCAGTTAGTCCGATGGATTGCAGTTTGAAAGCCTCCCGCATAAACGGAATATAAAGCACGATGAATTGTAATCCGATTCCCAAAATCACGGCCCCGATGAGATATTTATTGGAGAAAATCCCGACCTGGAAAATGGATTTGGAGTTGTGCCTGAAACTTAAGGAATAGAATAGCTGACAAGCAATAATCGTTATGAAAGCCAGCGTTCGGGCATATTCGTGGACGGCTTGCGGGATTTCGCTTCCAAACGGATGGTGTCCTCGGGTATAATACCCCAAAAGAAAAGCGATAATGGTTAAAGCCCCAATCAGGGTTCCCGCGAGGAGGACTCTCCGTCCCGCTCCATGTGAAAAGAAGTTTTCGTTCACGGTACGGGGTTTGTCTTTCATCACGTCTTTATCTCCCGGATCCACGCCAAGTGCTACCGCCGGAAGCGTATCGGTGACCAAATTGATCCATAAAAGCTGGGTGGCGATAAGCGGTACGGGAAGGCCTGCTACAATCGCAACAAACATCGCAATCACTTCGCCCATATTACACGAAAGCAGGAAAATAACCGATTTTTTGATGTTGTTATATATGTTCCGCCCCTGCTCGATGGCACTGATGATTGTCGAGAAATTGTCATCAGCCAGAATCATATCCGAGGCATTTTTGGCGACATCGGTACCTTGGATTCCCATGGCCACCCCAATGTCGGCCGCATTGAGCGAAGGGGCATCGTTGACCCCGTCTCCTGTCATCGACACGATATTCCCTTTGGATTTGAACGCACGTACGATATTCACTTTGTGTTCGGGCGAAACCCTAGCAAACACTTTGTAATCCGTGATATGCGATTCCAATTCGGATCGGGACATGCTGTGGATGTTCGCGCCGGTTGTGGCCTCCGAAATATCGTTGGCAATGCCAAGATCCTTTGCGATCGCAAACGCCGTGTTTTTGTGGTCGCCCGTAATCATTACGGTTGTGATTCCTGCTTCTTTGGCTGTGTCGATCGAACCCTTGACTTCTTCCCGCGGAGGGTCAATCATGCCAACAATGCCAATCATCACCAAGCTTTTTTCAAAATCATCAGGCGATATCGGATTGTCCAACGGTTTAAAAGCTGCTGCCAATGTTCGGAGTGCTTTTTTAGACATGGCGTCCGATGCTTCCAATAAATCGGCTTTGTGGGTTTCGGTCATCGGAACGGTTTTGCCCTGTTCCAGCACGTATTGGCATTTCAGGATCAGGCTGTCGATAGCGCCTTTGGCATACACCACGTATTTGCCGTCTTTTTGATGCAAGGTTGACATCATTTTGCGGTCCGAATCAAAAGCCAGTTCATCTGTCCGGGGCTGGTTTGCCAGCAGTTCTTTTCGGTTGGTTTTTAAGTTATCCGCCCATTGCAATAAAGCGATTTCGGTAGGGTCGCCCGTATTTTCGCCGTTTTCCAATGTGGCATCAGACGCCAGTACCATGGCGTCGGAGAGCACCCTGCCATCAGCGGATAAATCGGCGTCCGCTTGTTGTATGTTATCCGTGAAGGTAAAGGACTCCCGGACAGTCATCTTGTTTTGGGTAAGTGTTCCCGTTTTGTCAGAACACACGATATTGACCGAACCCAACGTTTCAACCGCAGTGAGCTTTTTGATGATCGCGTTTTGCTTAGCCATTTTGGTGACCCCGATGGAAAGCACCACCGCTACAATAGCGGCTAACCCTTCGGGAATGGCGGCCACCGCCAACGACACGGAGATCAGGAACATCTCGCTTAGATCCCTTCCTTGGAAGAAAGAAACCCCAAAAATAACCACACACACGACAATTGCCGCGATTCCTAGGGTTTTCCCCAGTTTGTCCAAACGAATTTCAAGCGGTGTCTTGGTGTCGGCGTCCTCGCTCAGAATACGGGCAATATTCCCCACTTCGGTATTGGTTCCCGTGCCGATGACGATGCCCGTGCCTCTCCCGTACGTCACCAAAGTGGTCATATAAGCGAGGTTGGTGCGGTCGCCGACCGGAATGTACTCTTCCGGAAAAATAGCATCCGAATCTTTGGTCACTGCAACGGATTCGCCGGTTAGGGCTGATTCGTCGATTTGTAGGTTGGCACTTTCGATCAGGCGTAGGTCGGCCGGGATATAGCGGCCAGCATCCAACACCACGATGTCCCCGGGAACGATGTCTTCCGAACTGATTTCTTTTATTAGACCATCACGTTTTACCAACGATTTCGGGGAGGCCATATCCCGCAAGGCATCAATGGCATTTCCAGCCCTTACTTCCTGGATGACCCCCAGTGTAGCATTGATGAGGATGACAGCCGTAATGATGATCGCGTCTGCGTATTCCCCCATCAACATGGTAATGATGACCGCGCCCATCAACACATAGATCAATGCGTCTTGCAATTGGGAAACGAACAGCATAAAAACGGATTTCCGTTTATGTGTCTGCAATTTATTGGGTCCGTATTGGTTTTTTCTTTTTTGGACTTCGTCTTCCGACAGGCCCAAACCGGCATCTACATCGAGCTTGTCAATGACTTCATTGGACGATTGGGTGTGGAATAAGGGTGCGGCGGTTTTCGAATCGCTCATATGTATGGAGACAACTTTGGATCCATAAAGTTGGAAAGTAATTTGCCGCTGTTCTACTTTTCGTACGCTCATTGGATGGGCGTTTCGATTAGCGGTGTTTTCGTATCTTGGGTTTACTAATTAACTTCCCAAACCTACTGATTTTTTCTTTCTAATAACCAAAACGTTTTGCCCTGTTGCCATCGTGATCTCGTTCGAAACGAATCAACAACTCAACAACTCAACGAATCCACAACTCACCGCCTCAACGAATCAACAACTCACCGCACAACGAATCAACAACCCACCAAACAAAACCTCCAACCCACTTATCTGGGACCTACGTTAATGCCACTGCATCTCCGTACCTTTGTGCGTTTTCATCATAACTGGGAGAAAGTGATTCGTTCGC